>RECA01000158.1 GCA_007692435.1 Thioalkalivibrio sp. | reverse complement strand
ATGTCGCCCAGGGGGCTGGCCTCCTACGGTGCTGGGCCCGGCCCTTGTGGGAGGCGAGCCCTCTTGGCGATTTGGGCGTCGGGGACGGTCGCCCAGGGGGCTGGCCTCCTACGGGGGGTCAGGCGAGGTCGAACTCGGCGATTACGGGGGCGTGGTCGGAGGGGCGGCCCCAGCCGCGGGGTTCTAGGTCGATGGTGCTGTTGCGGCAACGTTGCACCATGGGCTGACTCGCGAGGATCAGGTCGATTCGCAGGCCGCGGTTGCGGCGGTAGGAGGCGGCGCGGTAATCGAACCAGCTGAACTGCTCCTCGGGCTGTTCCATCTGGCGGTAGCAGTCGCCGAGGCCGAGCTCGGTGATTCGGCCAAGCGCCGTGCGCTCGGGTTCCGAGCAGAGCACCCGGTCGCGCCAGGCCTCCGGATCGTGCACGTCCCGGTCCTCCGGGGCGATGTTGAAGTCGCCGAGCACCACCAGCCGCGGGTGCTCCTCAAGCTCGTCCTTCAGCCACAGATGCACCCGCCGCAGCCAGTCCAGCTTGTAGGCGTATTTCTCCGAACCCACCGACTCGCCATTGACCACGTACAGGTTCACGATGCGCACGCCGTCCACGGTCGCGGCCAGGATCCGCCGCTGTGCGTCGTCCAGCCCGGGCGGGTCCGTGACCGTGCCGGTGATCTCGCTCCGGGCGAGGATCGCGACGCCGTTGTAGGTCTTCTGCCCGGAAAACACCGCGTGGTAGCCGGCGTCGCGGATCGCCTGGACCGGGAAGTTCTCGTCCGTGAGCTTGGTCTCCTGCAGGGCCACCACGTCGGGCTGGCGGCTCTCCAGCCATTCGAGCACCTGCGGCAGGCGCACCTTCAGGGAGTTGACGTTCCAGCTGGCGATCTTCACGCGGCCTCCAGTCCGCTGTGGCGCAGGAGCGCGTCGATCTGCGGCTCGCGGCCGCGGAAGGCCCGGAACGACTCCAGTGCCGGACGCGAGGCGCCGACCTCGAGGATCTCCTGCAGGTAGTCGCTGCCGACCTCCGGCGAGAACAGTCCTTCCTCCTCGAAGCGCGCGAAGGCGTCCGCCGACAGCACCTCCGCCCACTTGTAGCTGTAGTAGCCGGCCGCGTAGCCGCCCGCGAAGATGTGCGCGAAGCCGTGCTGGAAGCGGTTGAAGGAGGGCGGCCGGATCACCGCCACCTCGTCCCGGACCCGGTCGAGGACCTCCTGGATGTCCCCGGCGGCAGCCGGTACCGGGCCGGAGTGCAGGCGCATGTCGAACAGGGCGAACTCCACCTGTCGCAACAGCTGCAACGCGCTCTGGAAGTGCCGGGTCCCGAGCATGCGCTGATACAGGTCCTGCGGCATCGGAGCGTCGGTCTCGTGGTGACGCGCAAACAGGTCCAGCGCCTCGCGCTCCCAGCACCAGTTCTCCATGAACTGGCTCGGCAGTTCCACCGCGTCCCACTCCACGCCGCTGATGCCGGCGATCTCCGGGTGATCGACGCGCGTCAGCATGTGGTGCAGCCCATGGCCGAACTCGTGGAAGAGCGTGATCACCTCGTCGTGGGTGAACAGGGCCGCCTTGCCGTCCACGGGCGGCGTCGAGTTGCAGGTCATGTAGGCAACCGGCAGCTGGCGGTGCGACGGGGTCACGAAGCGGCTGCGGCACACATCCATCCAGGCACCGCCGCGCTTGCCGGAGCGCGCGTAGAGGTCGAAGTAGAATCCGGCGCGCTCACGCCCCTCGGCGTCGCGGATCACGTAGTAGCGGACATCGTCGTGCCAGGTCTCGATCGTCGGATCCGCGGTGATGCTGACCCCGAAGAGCCGCTCCACCAGCCCGAACAGGCCAGCGACCACCCGATCCGCCGGGAAGTAGGGCTTCAGCATCTCCTGGCTGAGGCCGAGCCGATCGGAGCGGATCTTCTCCGCGACAAAGGGGTAGTCCCAGGCCTCCAGCATGTCCATGCCCAGACTCTCGCGGGCGTAGTCGCGCATCTCCTGCAGGTCCGACTCCGCTGGGGCGCGGGCGCGTCGCGCGAGGTCCTGCAGGAAGTGTTCGACGGTCTCCGGGCTGTCGGCCATCTTCGTGGCGAGGGAGCGCTCCGCGTGGTGACGGAAGCCGGTGATCTCGGCCTTTTCCTGGCGCAGGCGCAGGATCTCCAGCATGGCCTCGCTGTTGTCGAAGCGTCCCGCGTCGGGACCCTCGTCGGAGGCGCGGGTCACGTAGGCGGTGTAGACCAGTTCGCGCAGACCGCGGTCCTCCGCGTAGGTCATGATCGCGTAATAGCTGGGAAAGTCGAGCGTGATCACGAAGCCGTCGAGGTCCCGCTCGCGGGCGTTCTGGGCCAGCATCCCCTGCGCGGAGGGCGGCACCCCGGCCAGGCGCGTGGCATCCTTCAGGTGCAGCGTCCAGCCCTGGGTCGCGTCGAGCACGTTTTCCTCGTAGCGTGCGGTGAGCGCCGACAGGCGGGAGTTGATCTCGCGCACCCGCGCCTTGCGGTCCTCCGGCAGATCGACGCCGCTGAGATGGAAATCGCGCAGTGCATCCTGCACCAGCTTGCGGCGGTCGGCCGGTTCGTCGGCGAATCCGGGAGAGCGGGCGAGGCGGTCGAAGGCCTCGAACAGGGCCGCGTTCTGCGACATCTCGCTGGCGTACTCGGAGAGCTTGGGCAGGCAGGCGTTGTAGGCGGCGCGCAGGGCGTCGGTGTTCATCACCGAGTTCAGGTGACGGACCGGCGACCAGACGTCGTCCAGCCGCGTGTCCAGCCGTTCCAGCGGTACGACGAGGTCGTCCCAGCCGGGGTTATCGGGCAGCGACGCGAGGATCTCGGCGATCGCGGTCCGGTTCTCGGCGAGGACGGTGTCGACCGCCGGCTCGACGTGCTCGGGACGGATGGATCGGAAGGCAGGCAGGTTATCGGTGGCTAGCAGCGGGTTCGACACGGGCACTCCCATTACGAAAGGGGTTCAGAAACGCACGGCCAGCGCCCAGAGGAGCAGGCTTGCCGCAACGATGAAGACCAGCGCAGAACCATACGCCCGCAGGCGCTGGCGGAACAGTAGCTGGGGCTCGTCAAGGGTAGACAGCAGGAGGACACGCTGAGTGCCGTGGCCGCCACGGCGCAGCACGTGCACCGCGTCGGGGGTCTCCTCCCGGGACATCTCGCGCTCGACCTCGGTTCGGGCGGCGGCGCGCACCCGTTCCCAGTCCTGCAGGGAGAGACGGCCATCCCCGCTGGAGTCGTAGCGTTCGATGATCGCCGGGTCGTTCTTCCAGCGTCCGAGCAGGTCGCGCATGCGCTCGTTCCGGTCCGCCCCTTCGTGACGGCGCGTCGAGAATTCCCCGACGACCAGCAACGGCTGGCGGGCGTGCAGCCGCTCCTCGGTGTGCCGGTAGCGGCCCCCACCCCAGCGGGACCCGCCGCCGGGGCCGCTCGCGAGGGCGCGCGATGCGCTGTACCAGACGTCGCGTTCGGGGCGGATCACCATGGCCCCGTCCGGATCCACCACGCACTCCCCGGTACCGTCCCGCAGCAGAAAGAGGTCGTCGGAGGTTCCCTGGGCCACGACCACGCGGCGCTTGGTGCGGCCACCGGACCCGCGTCTCTCGTCGATGCGATAGCGATACCAGACACACGGCAGACCGGACAGCGGTGCGACGATCTCCGGGCCGGGAAGCCATTCCGTGGCGCCCTCCAGCTGCACCAGGCCCTGGGGCGCGGAACGGATCCGGGCGGTGGGGATGTCGGCAACCAGCCGCAGGAGCCGACTGTAGCGCAGGAACCCGTACAGGCCGGCGCCAGCGAGGAGCAGAAGCCCACCCGCGACGAAGGCGAACTCGGCGGCGTCCGCCGCCTGCAACCAGCTTTCCCAATCGGCCAGCACACTAGACCTCACGCTGACTCCCATGGCCCTGCGCCACCCCCGAAGGATGGAAACACAGGCCTGTGGAGTGCGGTGGCTTGCCGCTGGTTTGCGCTGCACGGCGCTTGCCTGCTGCTGCGGAAGCAAGCTTCCGCGGGTGAAAGCGGGAGCAAGCTCCCGCACTCCATGGCGAACGGGGCACAGGAGACGGCCAGCCGAGGTGGCGGCAGGGCCAGGGATGGGTCGTGTACGCCGTGTTCTTTCACGCTAGCTCTCATGGCACTGCGCCCCCGGGGGCGACACGGCTTGAGAGGTAACCGCAGGAACATATACGGTAATGCGTCTCATTACTGTTCCATGCTTGTAGACTGTAGTGATGGACGGTGTTCGCTGATGGTCACGAGGCGCCCCACAATCTTCCGTTTCCCGCGCGGGCGGTGGTCCATTGCAGCATTCGAGCCGGTCTGCCGATTGGGGCTTCCGGCGCTGGAATCGGCCAGAGGGCTGGCCTCCTACGGGGGCGGGACTCGCGGTCCAGCGCGCTGTGTGGGCGCCTTGGGATGGGTGGGGGCCTTCCGGACGGTGGTGCCCCATGATCCGGGGTGCCGGTGCCATTGCGTGGCTACGCCTTCACGTCGGCTCAGGAACGGAAAAGGGCGCCGACATCAACATCCTGCAACTCCGTCGCGTCGAATTCCAGGAGGTCGAAGGACTTGAAGCCGAGCGCGCGGGCGACGACGATGTCCGGAAACTGCTCGATGCGGACGTTGTTCCGGTTCACCGCGGCGTTGTAGAACTCGCGGCGGTCGGCGATCGCGGACTCCAGGCCGGAGATCCGGCGGGCCAGCTGGTTGAAGACCTCGTTGGCGCGCAACTCCGGGTAGGCCTCGGCCACCGCGAAGAGTTGACCGAGCCCGAGGCGCAGTTCGCCTTCCGCAGCGCCCAGTGCGGCCATGTCCCCCGTGCGCTGGGCAGACTCGGCCCGCGTGCGCGCTTGCGTCACCCGGTCCAGGGTCTGCTGCTCGTAGGTCATGTATTCGCGGGCGACGGCCACGAGCTTCGGCAGCTCGTCGTTGCGCTGCTTCAGGAGCACGTCGATGTTCGCCCAGGACTGGGCCACCGCGTGCTTGACCGCGACCAGCGCGTTATAGATCACGACGCTGTAGAGCGCCGCAATCAGCAGGATCACGAGGAGGACGATGCTTCCGAGGCCCATGATGCGCGGATCTCCACAGTGCAGTGGTCAGTGCGCCGGTGCCACAGCCGACGGATACGGGCATTCGTCCCCCGAACCCATGGACCCGGTCACCGTTCAGACATCCACGTTCTCGGCACTCAATGCGCGTGCCTCGATGAATTCCCGCCGCGGCTCCACCTGGTCACCCATCAGCGTGGTGAAGATCTCGTCCGCCAGGACCGCGTCCTCGATACGGACCTGCAGCAGGCGCCGCGACTCCGGATTCATCGTCGTCTCCCAGAGCTGGTCCGGGTTCATTTCGCCCAGACCCTTGTAGCGCTGCACGGAGATGCCGCGACGGCCCTCCTGCAGCAACCAGGCCATCGCGTCCGCGAAGGACTCGATCACGTGCCGGCGCTCGCCGCGCTGAATGTAGGCGCCGGGGTCGAGCAGGCCATGGATGGTCGCGCTGAGCTTCAGCAGCGCGCGAAAGTCCCGCGAGTCCAGGATCTCGTCGTTGATCCACTGCGAGAACGGTGCCCCGTGTTCGATGCGGTCCAGACTCAGCTGCGCCTGTCCGTCCACCTCGGTCAGCGGGCCGAGGCTGTAACGGGTCGCTCCTGCACGGTCGCTGGAGAGATCCTCGAGGAGCCGGCCGAACCAGGCCTGCACCTCGGGGTTGCGCACGCTGCGCGGTTCCGGCATCGGCTCGGCCTCGAACATCGACCGCAGGATACGGTCGTCATACAGGCGCCCGAGGCGATCGACGGCACGACGGGCCTTCTGGTAGTCCTTCACCAGCTTCTCGAAGGCCTCGGCCGCAACGGGAGGTGCATCCGGAGACACGTGCAGTGTGGCCCCATCGAGTGCGAGCCCGACGTTGATCTCCTGCATCTCGGCCTCGTCGCGCACGTACTGCTCGCGCTTGCCCCGCTTGATCTTGTACAGCGGCGGTTGCGCGATGTAGACGTATCCCTTTTCGATCAGCTCCCGCATCTGCCTGAAGAAGAAGGTCAGCAACAGGGTGCGGATGTGGGAGCCGTCCACGTCGGCATCCGTCATGATGATGATCCGGTGATAGCGCAGCCGGTTGATGTCGTACTCGTCCTTGCCGATCCCGCAACCGAGCGCGGTAATCAGCGTCCCGACCTCCGCCGAACCGAGCATCCGGTCGAATCTCGCGCGCTCCACATTCAGGATCTTGCCCTTGAGCGGCAGGATGGCCTGGAAGTGCCGGTCACGGCCCTGCTTGGCAGAACCACCGGCGGAATCGCCCTCGACCAGGAAGAGTTCCGACTGGGACGGATCCTTTTCCTGACAGTCGGCCAGCTTGCCGGGCAGCCCCGCGATGTCGAGGGCGCCCTTCCGTCGCGTGACCTCGCGCGCCCGGCGGGCGGCCTCGCGAGCGCGCGCCGCATCGATCACCTTGCCGGTGATGGCCTTGGCCTCGACCGGATTCTCGAGCAGGAAGTCGCTCAGGACCTCGCCGAGCACGCTCTCCACGATCGGCTTGACCTCGGACGACACCAGCTTGTCCTTGGTCTGTGACGAGAACTTGGGATCGGGGATCTTCACCGACAGCACCGCCGTCAGCCCCTCCCGCATGTCGTCGCCTGCGGTGTTGATCTTCGCCCGTTTCAACAGCCCCTCGCGCTCGAGGTACTGGTTGATGGTCCGGGTGAGCGCAGCGCGGAATCCGGCAAGGTGGGTGCCGCCGTCGCGCTGCGGGATGTTGTTGGTGTAGCAGAAAAGATTCTCCTGATAGGAGTCATTCCACTGCAGCGCCACCTCCACGGTATGTTCGCCGCGCATCTGGTTGGCGTAGATCACCGTCGGGTGGAGCGCGGTCTTCTTCTGGTTGAGGTGGCTGACGAAGGCCTGGATCCCACCCTCGAACCGGAAGATGTCTTCCCGGTTGTCCCGCTGGTCGCGCAGACGGATGCGCACCCCGGAGTTCAGGAACGAGAGTTCACGGAGGCGCTTCGCGAGGATCTCGTAATGGAACTCGATGTTCGTGAACGTGGCCGGGCTGGGCCGGAACCAGATCGTGGTGCCGGTCCGGTCCGTGTCATCGATCTCGGCCAGCGGCGCCTCGGGCACGCCGTGATGGTAGACCTGGTGATAACGCCTTCCCGCACGGTGGATGTCGAGCCGCAGTTCCTCGGACAGGGCGTTCACGACCGAAACACCCACCCCGTGCAGGCCGCCCGAAACCTTGTAGGAGCTGTTGTCGAACTTCCCGCCCGCGTGCAGCACGGTCATGATGACCTCAGCGGCGGAACGGCCTTCCTCGAAATGGATATCCACGGGAATGCCACGGCCGTTGTCCGAAACGCTGACGGCATTGTCCTCGTGGATGGTCACGTCGATCGCGCTGCAATGGCCAGCCAGCGATTCGTCGATGGAGTTGTCCACGACCTCGAAGACCATGTGATGCAGGCCGGTGCCATCGTCGGTGTCCCCAATGTACATTCCGGGACGCTTGCGCACCGCGTCGAGGCCCTTCAAGACCTTGATCTGGGTGGAATCGTAGGTGCTCGGCAGCTCGGCTGGATCAGTGGTGGACATAAACTCTCAACACGTGACGGTAAACCAGATCATTATACCGGAAAGGGGCTGCGCTGAGTTTAGCGTGCGGGCCCGCCGCGCGGCGCGACGGGTGTACCGATGATGTTTCACGTGAAACACTCGGTGATCCGGTTTTCCCTTCATCAGAAACCCTGCGCCACGAGGGCAAAGGCATCCCATGGAGTGCGG
>RECA01000106.1 GCA_007692435.1 Thioalkalivibrio sp. | reverse complement strand
ATCCAGCCGAGGTGGCGGCAGGGCCAACCATGGGTCGTGCGCGCCGTGTTCTTTCGCGCTAACTCTCCTCGCCGAAGCGATTGGCCACCAGGTCGGTCAGGGCCTCCAGCGCTTCTTCCGCGTCGGGGGCGCCCTCGGTGCGGATCTCGACCTCCGTGCCCTTGGCGGCAGCCAGCATCATCACGCCCATGATGCTCTTGCCGTTCACCTCGCGTCCCTGGCGGCTCACCAGCACGTCCGCCTTGTACTGGCTCGCGAGCCCCACGAACTTGGCCGCGGCCCGTGCGTGCATGCCGAGCCGGTTAACGATGGGCACTACGCGTTGCGGCATCCGAACACTCCTGGTCACAGAGGAGGATGCCGTCGTGCCCGCCGCTGAGCGCCTTGTTCACGAGTTCGCTCAGCGGCAGGTCGCGATAGTTCAGCACCCGCACCAGCATCGGCAGGTTGACGCCGGCGATCACGCGCCGGCTCGAGCCCCGGGCGAGCCGGCTGGCCACGTTCGCCGGCGTGGAGCCGAACATGTCCGTCAGGATCAGCACCCCGTCGCCGCTGTCGAGGGCCGCGAGCCGGGTCCGGGCGGCGGATTCCACCGCCTCGGGATCATCGCTCTGCGACATCGGCAGGGCGTCGCAGGCACGCGGCATTTCTCCGAGCATGCTGCCGGCCGTCTGCAGCAGCGTCTCCCCGAGGTTCTGGTGCGTGATCAGTAGCAGACCGACCGACATCGCTTCACTCCGCGTCCGTCAGGTGATCGTCGAGCTCCCGGTGACGGGTGCTCACGGTGAAGTTTCGCACGCCCCGCCAGGCGCCGGCGAGGCGGTCGGCGAGGTAGACGGAACGGTGGCGTCCGCCGGTGCAGCCGATGGCCACCGTCAGATAGCTGCGATGGCCCTCCGCGAAGCGCGGAAGCCAGCGCTGCAGATGGGCCTGAATGCTGTCGAACATCTCCTCGACCTCGCGATGGGCCTCCAGGAAGGCGATGACCGGTGCCTCGTGGCCGGTGCGATGCCTGAGTCCCGGCTCGTAGTGCGGATTGGGCAGGCAACGCACATCGAAGACAAAGTCCGCGTCCACCGGCACGCCGTGCTTGAACCCGAAGGACTGAAACAGCAGCGACAGGTTCCCGGCCGCGTGCGTCGCCAGCCGGCTGCGGACCTGACGCGCGAGATCATGCATGGTCAGGTCGCTGCTGTCGATGCTCAGGTCGGCGTTGGCGGCGATCGGC
Organism: Thioalkalivibrio sp.; assembly: GCA_007692435.1. Lineage (GTDB taxonomy): Bacteria > Pseudomonadota > Gammaproteobacteria > Ectothiorhodospirales > Ectothiorhodospiraceae > Thioalkalivibrio. The sequence goes on along the minus strand of RECA01000106.1, from coordinate 27,635 downwards.
CCGAGCCACTCCCGTTCGAGTGCCAGGCCCTCGACCAGCGGCACGCCCTTGCGGGCCAGCGGGTGCCGGCGCCGCGTGTGGTGATAGCGGCGCAACAGCGCCTCGTCCGACGCGTGCAGGAAGATGATCTCCACCTGCAGCCCCTGCGCCCGCAATCGCGCGAGATTCGCCGGCAGCGCCTGCAGTGCGTCGCGGCCGCTGCGCACGTCCACGCCGACCGCAACCCTGCCGTCGTTGCGGTGGCTTCCCGTGCGCAGTTCCTCGATCAGATCGTTCAGCAGGTTCAGGGGCAGGTTGTCGACGCAGAAGAAGCCGTCGTCCTCGAGCGTGTGCAGGGCCACCGTCTTGCCGGAGCCGGACAGGCCGCTGAGCAGCAGCAGGCGCATGATCAGGCCTGGTTTCCGTTCGGGGGGGGCGCGGGTTCCGATTCCAGCCGGTTGCGCAGGCGGGTGCGCAGATCGTCTCCGGCGGCGTAGCCCTGCAGCCGCAGCAGGTGGGCACGGACCGCCGCCTCGATCATCACCGCGATGTTGCGCCCCGGTGCGACCGGGAGGCTGACCACCGGGATGCTCAGGCCGAGCACGTCCTCCTCGCCGCGGCAGCCGTTCATGCGGTCGTCCGGCAGCGTGGCGTGCTCGTCGCGGTCGCGCAGCTCGATGATCAGGCGGAGATACTTGCCGCGCTTGATTGCGGAATCTCCGTACATGGCCCGGATGTTCAGCACCCCGAGGCCGCGGACCTCGAGCAGATCGCTCAGCAGCGGAGGGCATGTGCCGCGGATGATGTCCGGTGCGATGCGGGCGAATTCCGGCGCATCGTCGGCGATCAGCCGGTGGCCGCGGCTCACGAGCTCCAGCGCGACCTCGCTCTTTCCGACACTGGATTCGCCGCTGATCAGCACCCCGGCCCCGAGGATCTCCATGAACACACCGTGCCGGACCACCGAGCGTGCCAGCCGGTGCTGCAGGTAATAGCGCAGCAGTCCGATCAGCTCATGGCTTCCGATGTTCGTGCAGAGGACCGCGGGCAGCGGGCTGCCGCACTCGGGTGGAAGCCTCTCGAAGGGGCAGGTGCCCTCGGCGAAGATCACGCCCACCGTGCCGGTCGCGGCGAGGTCCAGGATCAGGCACTCGTGTTCGGCCGGTTTCAGCGTCTCGATGTAGCGGGCCTCGAGATCGCCGAGCACCTGGATGCGGTTGGGCCGGATCATGTTGAGGTGCCCGGCCATCGGCAGATCCGCGTCGCCCGCCTCGTGCAGGAGCCGGTTGTGCGCCTCGGCCTCGCCGTGGACGTACGCCAGCCCGGTTCGCGGCCCGAGGGCGGCGACCAGGTCGGCGAGACTGACGTCTTCAGGCATCGCGGAAGGCGGCTCTGGCGGCAAGGTACAGGGCTGGGGTGTCGGCGCTGCGCCGGAGCGCGGCGATGTTGTCGGGCTGCGACAGCGTGCGTGCCAGCTGCGCGAGGAGGTCCAGGTGTTCGCCGGTGGATTCCTCCGGCACGATCAGCGCGATCAGGATGTCGACCGGCTCGTGGTCGATGGCCTCGAAGTCGACACCCTGCTCCAGCCGCAGCACCGCGACCCTCGGCGTGTCGATCTCGGCCATGCGCCCGTGGGGGATGGCCACTCCATGGCCGAGGCCGGTGGAACCCAGCCGCTCCCGCGCCGACAGGGCATCGAAGATCTGGCCGGCCGAAGGTCCGCCGTCAGCTTCGGCCAGCAGTTCGCCGAGCCGTTCCAGCGCACGTTTCTTGCTGGTGATGCCGGCGTCCAGGCAGGCCCGGTCCTCCCGGACGAGATCGGCGATCTGCACTGCTCAGGCGATTTGCTGTCGGTTGCGCTGCGCGCCCTCGGCGCGGTGATGATCCTTCACCTTCTCCTTGTGCTTGATCAGCTGCCGGTCGGTCTTGTCGATCAGGCCGTCGATGGCGGCGTACATGTCCTCGTGCGTCGCGTAGGCGTGGATGTGGTTGCCGCTGACCTGCAGGTTGGCCTCCGCCTTGCTGTGATTCTTCTCCACCGTGAGCACGACATGGATGTCGATCACCTGGTCGAAGTGCCGTTCGAGGCGGGTGAACTTCTCCTGAACGTAGTCACGCAGTGCATCGGTGATGTCGACGTGATGACCGGTCAGATTGATCTGCATACTCACACTCCTTGCATTGGTGGACCGCGAAGCCTAGACGAGCTGCCTGCGCTCGCTCGACGGTGGCAGGTTCATCGCCTCGCGGTATTTGGCGACGGTGCGCCGGGCCACGTTGATGCCCCGGTCGGACAGGACCTGGGCGAGTCGGGAATCGCTCATGGGCCGGTTGGGCGGTTCCTCGCTGATCAGTTTGCGGATCATCGCACGGATTGCGGTGGCGGAACATTCACCGCCGTCGCTGGTGCCCACGTGGCTGGAGAAGAAATACTTGAACTCGAAGACGCCGCGCGGGGTGTGCATGAATTTCTGGGTGGTCACCCTCGAGATGGTCGACTCGTGCATCCCCAGCGCCTCCGCAATGTCGCGCAGGATCAGCGGCTGCATCGCCACCTCGCCCTCCTCCAGAAAGCCGGTCTGCCGCTCCACGATCGCCCGCGCCACGCGCAGCAGGGTCTCGTTGCGGCTGTGCAGGCTCTTCAGGAACCAGCGCGCCTCCTGCAGCTGGTTGCGCATGAAGGCGCTGTCGCGGGCATCACTGACCCGGCGCACCATGCCGGCATAGAGGCTGTTGATCCGGATGCGCGGGGCGATCTCCGGGTTCAGGTCCACCCGCCAGCCGTTCGCGTCCCGGCGCACGTAGACGTCCGGGGTCACGTATTCAGGCGCCTGGTCGCTGATCTGGCTGCCGGGCCTCGGGTTCAGCGTGCGGACCAGCTCCATCGCGCCGGCGAGCGTGGTCTCGTCCAGCCCGAGTTCCCGCTGCAGGGCGCGGAAGTCGTGCCGCCCGAGACTCTCCATGCCGGAATCGATCACCCTCATGGCGGTATCGCGCAGCGGCGTCTCCTCGGGCAGCACGCGCAGCTGGATCAGCAGGCACTCGCGGAGGTCGCGGGCACCGACCCCGACCGGGTCGCACTGCTGGATCCAGTGCAGGACCGCCTCCATCTCGTCGAGGCCGACGGTCTCCTCGCCGCCCATGATTTCCTGCAGGGTCTCCAGGTCGGTCTCGAGGTAGCCGTCGGCGTTGACGCTGTCGATCAGGGCCGCCCCGATACGCCGGTCCCGCTCGTTCAGCGGCCCGAGGTGCAGCTGCCACAGCAGGTGTTCGTGCAGGCCGCCCTCGCTGCCTGCCTGGTTCTCGAAGGGGTCGCGGTCATCGACCCCGACGCCCTGCGAACCCGAACCGGTGGAGTACAGCTCGTCGCCCCAGTCATCGGCCGGTGCCTCGCTCTCCGTGCCGTCACTGGCGGATTCCGTTTCCGGCTGGGCATCGGCCGGCTCGCCGGCCGGTTCGTCCGGGGGCGCCTCCTCGGCGAGTTCGAGCATCGGATTGCTCTCGAGGGCCTGCTGGACCTCGAGCTGCAGTTCGATCGTCGACAGCTGCAGGAGCCGGATGGCCTGCTGCAGCTGGGGTGTCATGGTCAGGTGCTGACCCAGCTGCAGGTTGAGCGAAGACTTCAGCATGCGGCGGATCTTGGCGCGAAAGGATTCATCATGGCTTCATGTTACTGCCTGCGCGCGGTTTTTTGCAGCCTTTTGGTGCGCGGCCCCGGCAAGGGGCCGTCCGTGGCAGCACCGTCGCGTGCCACAGCGGCCGCCACCGGCATCAGAGACGGAAGTGCTCGCCAAGGTACACCGTCCGCACGCGCTGGTCCGCGAGCAGCTCGGCCGGTGTGCCCTCGCTGAGCAGGCGTCCCTCGCTGAGGATGTAGGCCCGGTCACAGATGCTGAGTGTCTCGCGCACGTTGTGGTCCGAGATCAGCACCCCGATACCCCGGTGTTTCAGGTGGGCGATGACCTCCTGAATCTCCACGACCGAGAGCGGGTCGACGCCCGCAAACGGCTCGTCGAGGCAGATGAACTGCGGGTTGCCGGCCAGTGCGCGCGCGATCTCGGCGCGCCTTCGCTCGCCGCCGGACAGCGCGATCCCGGTGCTGTCCCGCACCGTGTTCAGCTGGAACTCCTCGATCAGCGCGTCGCCCGTTTCACGGCGTCCGGCGGCATCGAGGTCCCGGCGCAGCTCGAGCACGGCCTGCAGGTTCTGCCACACCGTCAGACGCCGGAAGATCGACGCCTCCTGCGGCAGGTAGCCGACACCAAGCCGTGCGCGCAGGTGGACCGGCGCGCGCGTGAGGTCCCGGCCGGCCAGCATGATGCGGCCCGCATCGGGCTGTATCAGTCCCACCAGGATGTAGAAGCAGGTGGTCTTTCCGGCCCCGTTCGGTCCCAGCAGACCGACCACCTCGCCCCGGGCAACATCGACATCCGCTCCGTCCAGCACCGTGCGCTTGCCGTAGCGCTTGGTGAGTCCGATGCCAACGAGGCGGTCATCGGAGACCGGGACCTTGGCGGCCGCGCTGCCGGAATCCGGGGCGGCCGTCATTCGGGTCCCGGCTGGATGGTGATCCGGACGCGCTCTTCCGGTGTCCCGTCGATGCGGATGATGTCGCGTGCGAGGTCGTAACGGATCCGCTCGCCGCGGGCGTCCTCGGTGGCCGTCTGCACCCGCGCCTCGCGCCGCAGCAGCAGGACCTCGTCCTGAAGGTCGTACTCCATCTCCAGGGATGTCGCGACGCGCGGCCGGTTGTCCGCATCGGGCGCCTCGGCACGCACCGGGTTGCCCTCGGCCTCCATTCGCATCGGGCGCCGGTCGGGCGCGTGGATCACGATCCGGTCCGCCCACAGCGTGATGTCGCCGCGCGTGACCACGACGTCCCCGGTGTAGGTGCCGATGCCCCGCCGTTCGTCCATCTCGGCGCTGTCGGCGGTGATCTGCACCGGGAACGCCGGCGTCTGGGCCGCAAGGACCGGGGGCAGGCAGGCCAGGAGCAGGCCCAGGATCGAGCCCGGGAGCAGGCCGTGGATCGGGCCGGCAGTGATGCGTGGCGGCAGTGTGCGTCGTGTCATTGCGGATCTTCCCCTGTCTCCTCCGGAGCATAGACGGTCTCGACCTCGTTCCGGAGTTCGATGATGTCGGCCTTCACGTCGGCGTGCATCCCGATGCCGGTCATGAACAGCCCGGGGCGGAGCAGGGTCGCCCGGGCATCGGTCATCACCTCGCGGGGTCCGGTCAGGATGGTCACGTCCGCCGTCTCGATCTCGGTCCGCGGGTTCAGCGGTCCGGGCAACTGCAGGCCCTCGGTCATCCCGATCGTTTCCAGCCGCTCTTCGGCCGGGTAGTGCACCGCCGCCGGTGCGGTCCAGATCCAGTCGACGCGGCCCTCGGTCAGCAGTTCCAGCCTCGGCTCCTGCGCGTGCTGGACGCCGAGGTCCGGGAACTGCTGCATGCGTGCCCCGCGCAGCACATGCGTGATTTCACCCTCGGCATCGGTGACGCGCAGTGTGAACCCGATGAGGTCGAAATCGGCGCCTGATTCCAGTGCCGCAGGCGGCGCGGGGGCCAGCGCCGCCGCGACCGCGAGGATCAGGGCGGCGGGGCGGAGCAGCCGGGGCGGCCCGCCTGCCGCGGGCGGCGGGGGGGCAGCGTCAGGCCTCGACATAGGCACGCAGGATGTCCTCCAGCCGGCCCTGCGCCGCGAGCAGGGTCTCGCAGACCTCGCGCACGGCCCCGCGACCCCCACGCTCGCGGGTGTGCCAGTCGGCATGTTCCAGTACCAGCGGATGGGCGTCGGCCACCGCGATCCCCAGCGCGACGCGGCGCATCGCCGGCAGATCGACGACGTCGTCTCCGACGAAGGCGCTCTGCTCCGGGGCGAAGCCGGTCTGCCCGAGGAGTTCCTTGAGCGCCTCCCCCTTGTCCCGGCGTCCCTGCAGCAGGTGCCGCACACCGAGATCGCGCATGCGGTGCAGCACCACCTCGGAGTTGCGCCCGGTCAGGATCGCCAGTTCCAGTCCCCCCTGCTGGGCCATCCGCATGCCATGCCCGTCGCGGCTGTGAAAGGCCTTGTACTGTTCTCCGCCGTCTCCGAGGAACAGGCTGCCATCGGTCAGTACGCCGTCCACGTCGAGGATCAGCAGGCGGACCTGACGCTGCCGTTGCAGCAGGGTCGTGGGCTCCAGCGGCATCAGGCCACCCCGGCCCGAAGCAGATCGTGCATGTTCAGCGCGCCGACCAGGCGGAACCCGTCGTCCACCACCGGCAGGGCGTTGATCCGGCGGCTCTCCATCAGTTCCAGGGCCTCCACCGCGAGCCACTCCGGCCGCGCGGTGGAGCCGTCCCGGGTCATCGCCTCGCCGATGGTCAGACGGTGCAGGTCCAGGCCGCGGTCCAGCGTGCGCCGCAGGTCGCCATCGGTGAAGACGCCCTCGACCCGGCCGGAGCCGTCGCAGACGACCACCATGCCCAGTCCCTTGCGCGAGATCTCGAGCAATGCATCGCGGAGCAGGGCGTCGCCCCGGATGCAGGGCATCGCGTCGCCGGTGCGCATGATGTCCCCGACGTGGATCAGCAGGCGCCGCCCCAGCCGGCCGCCCGGGTGCGAGCGCGCGAAATCGTTCGCGGTGAACCCCCGCGCGTCCAGGACCGCGACCGCCAGCGCATCACCCATCACCAGTGCCGCGGTGGTGCTCGAGGTGGGCGCGAGGCCGAGCGGACAGGCCTCCCGGGCCACGCTGACGTCCAGATGCACGGTGGCCTCGAGCGCCAGACGCGAGTCCGGGTTGCCGGTCAGCGCGATCAGCGGCACCCCGAGGCGGCGGATGATCGGGAGGATGGTCAGCAGTTCGTCCGTCTCGCCGGAATTGGACAGCGCGATCACCGTGTCGTCGCGGGTGATCATCCCGAGGTCGCCGTGGCTCGCCTCGCCGGGGTGCACGAAGAATGCCGGCGTGCCGGTCGAGGCCAGCGTCGCCGCGAACTTCCCGCCGACGTGCCCGGACTTGCCCATGCCGGTGACGACCACGCGGCCGCGGCAGTCCAGGATGTGTTCACAGGCGCGGAGGAACCGTTCGTCGACCCGGTCCGCGAGCGCGCCCACCGCCTCCGCTTCGGTCGCGATCACCGCCAGCGCGAGGCTGCGGGTGTTGTCGGGGTCGAGGGTCGTGCGGGGAGCGTCCATCAGGCGGTATCCGGGCCGGTCATCCGCTGATAATCCCGTATCGGCATCCCGTTTTCCAGCGACCCGGCGGCTGCAGGCTTTCCGCCACCGGACCGAATTCGCTAGCATCCGTCGGAGGCAACCCACGGAGACCGGTTGATGTCAGCGCAAGCCCACCGCGGAGGACTGCGCGTGGCCGCGGTCGAGGACGAGGCAAGTCCCCAATGGCGGTCCTTTTACCCGGAGGACCTGCCCGCCGACTGGACCCTTGCCTATTACGCCCACTTCTGGTCCGAACTGCTGTCGCCAGCCGCCCAATGGCCCCGCTGGGCCGGCGATGACCAGCGCCTGGACGAGGTGCCGGAGGCGCTGCGCCTGTACCTGGAGGTGCCGGCGGGCGCCGGCGCCGACTGTCCCCGGCTTGCGGACCGGCTCGGGGCACGCCTCGGTGGCTTCCTGTTCCCGGACCCGGGCGCCGAACCCTCATTGCAACTGGAACCGGCGCAGGTCTTCCGGCGCGTGGACGACCCGGTGGTTGTCGGCGCGAGCTCCGCGCAGGCCTGGACGAACGGGCGCGAGGCGGTGCTGGTGCTGGAACCCGAGGCCGGACTGGACCCGCGGCAGTGGCGGGCCCTGCTCGAGTCGATGCATGCCGCCGCGACGCCGGGTCGCGACACCCTGGCCTTCCTGCGCAGCGGCCCGCGGGAACTCGAGCAGGCCCAGACCATTCTTCGGCTCAGCGGTCTCGCCTGGGGAAGGGATTGAGACCCGGCCGCCATCCTGGATAGGGCGGCCGGCAGGTTGACGGCGGGCCGGGGCGCTCGCAGACTGAGTGGCTGGATTTTCGGGAGATGGTTGCACGGTGAACGACGATCGGGTTGCCGATACGCCGCACGTGGTGGTCGAGGACCTCGTGTTCCGGCGCGGCCGCAAGGTGGTCTTCGACGGTCTGTCGCTGACGGTGCCGCGCGGGCGCGTGACCACCGTGATGGGTCCCAGCGGTACCGGCAAGACGACGCTGCTCCGGCTGATCGGGGGGCAGCTGCGCCCCGACAGCGGTCGCATCTGGGTGGACGGCGAGGAGGTGGCGCGCCTGTCGACCCGGCGCCTGTACGCGCTGCGCAAGCGCATGGGCATGCTGTTCCAGACCGGCGCGCTGCTCACCGACATGAACGTCTTCGAGAACGTCGCCTTCCCGCTGCGCGAGCACACGGATCTGCCGGAGGAACTGATCCGCAACCTGGTGCTGATGAAGCTCGAGGCGGTGGGGCTGCGCGCGGCGCGCGACCTGAGCCCCGCCGAGCTCTCCGGGGGCATGGCGCGGCGGGTCGCGCTGGCCCGGGCCATTGCACTGGATCCCGACATGATCCTCTATGACGAACCCTTCGCCGGGCTGGATCCGATCACGATGGGTCAGATCGTGACCCTGATCCGGCGCACCAACAGCACCCTGGGTCTGACCAGCGTGCTGGTCACCCACGACGTGGTCGAGGCGATGGACATCTCGGACCATGTCGTGCTGATCGCGGAGGGGCGCGTGATGGACGCCGGAACCGTGGAGCAGGTGCGCGCGGGGGCCTCGGAGTGGAGCGAGCAGTTCCTCGACGGCCGCCCGGACGGGCCGGTGCCCTTTCACTATCCCGGCGACAGCTACCGCGACGATCTGATGCGCGGACGCGAGTCCGGCAATGATTGACTTCCTCGCGCATCTCGGGCGCTCGGGGCTGCACTGGCTGTCACTGCTGGGACGCGCGTCGATCTTCCTGTTCCGGGTCCTGCGTTCCCAGGACGCCGTCGTGCGCAGGTACCGGCTGACGCTGATCGAGATCTATTCCGTCGGCGTCCGTTCGCTGCTGATCATCGTGGTCTCGGGCCTCTTCGTCGGCATGGTGCTCGGCTACCAGGGCTACATCACGCTGGTCAACTTCGGTGCGGCCGAGGCCCTCGGCGGCGTGGTGGCCCTCTCGCTGGTGCGCGAGCTGGGCCCCGTGGTCACCGCCCTGCTGTTTGCGGGCCGCGCGGGTTCCGCGCTGACCGCCGAGATCGGCCTGATGAAGACCACCGAGCAGCTCTCCGCGATGGAGATGATGGCCGTGGATCCCTACCGCCGGGTGTTCGCGCCCCGCTTCTTCGCCGGTTTCCTGTCCATGCCGCTGCTGGCGGCGATCTTCAGCGCGGTGGGCGTGATGGGTGGCTTTATCGTCGGGGTCGGGCTGCTCGGTGTCGACAGCGGCTCCTACTTCTCGCAGATGCAGGCGGTCACGGACTGGCGCGAGGACGTGGTCTCCGGCGTGATCAAGAGCATCGTCTTCGGCTTCGTGGTCACGTGGATCGCGATCTTTCAGGGTCTCGACGCCGAGCCGACCTCCGAGGGGATCTCGCGGGCCACCACCCAGACGGTGGTCGCCTCGGCGCTGGCGGTGCTCGGACTCGACTTCATCCTGACCGGACTGATGTTCACCTGACCGGTGGCCGCGATGCGGCCATGTGACCGGAGGAAACCTAATGAAGCTGCGCTATCTGGAAGTGTCCGTGGGCCTGTTCGTGTTGCTGGGCATCGCGGCGCTGTTCTACCTGGCGATCCAGGTCAGCAACATCGTCGAGTACCGGGACGGCGACACCTACGAGGTGACTGCCTACTTCGACCACATCGGGGGGCTGAAGGCGCGTGCCCCGGTGACGGTCTCGGGCGTGCGCATCGGCCGCGTATCGGATATCGCCTACGATCCCGAGCGCTTCCAGGCGCGCGTGACCCTGGCCATCCGGTCCGGGCAGGACCATCTCCCCGCAGACACCCAGGCCAGCATCTTTACCGCCGGCCTGCTCGGCGAGCAGTACATCGGGCTGGAGCCGGGGGGTGACTTCGAGGTGCTGGCGGACGGTGACGAGATCCTGTTCACGCAGTCGGCACTGGTGCTGGAGAACATGATCGGCCGGGTGCTGACCAACTTCTCGAGTGATTGAACGGCCCGGCGCGACCCACGGTCGAACGGCGACAACGGAGGCTGAATGGCAATGAGAAGAAGACTGCACGCCGCGCTGGGGAGCCTGCTGCTCCTGTGCGCGTTCGTCCTGGGGGCGGGGTCCCTGCACGCCGCGGAGCCGGTGGAACTCGTGGAGGGCGCGATCAACCGCGTCCTGGAGACGCTCAGGGCCGACGAGGCCCGGGCGCAGGATGACCCCGATTTCGTGCTCGAGGTCATCGAGGACGAGGTCCTGCCGCTGGTGGACATCGAAGGCATGTCCCGGCTGATCCTCGCCCGCCACTGGCGTGACGCCACCCCCGAGCAGCGCCGGCGTTTCACCGAGGCCTTCAGGGACACCCTGCTCAACGCCTATGGCGTGCGCCTGGCCGATTACCTGGACCGGCGCGTCGCGATCGTTCCCCGGCGCTCCCGGCAGGATGACCGGATGGCGGTGGTCTCCACCGAGATCGAGGTCGGCAGGGGGCAGCCCAACATCGTCGTGAACTACCGGCTGCGTCCGGTGGACGGCGAGTGGAAGGTCTTCGACGTCGAAGCGGAGGGCCTGAGCTTCGTGGGCAATTTCCGTTCGACCTTCAACACCGAGATCGGCCGCCACGGTCTGGATGCGCTGATCGCGCGCCTCGAGGAAGGCGACCGCTCGCTGATCGAGGAGGCCGTCCCGGAAGGCGAGGGGGATCGTGGCTGAACCCTCGCTGGTGCTCGACGGGGCCGTGCTGCGGCTGGCCGGTCCGGTCACCCTGAATACGGTGGCCCCGCTGATGGCGCGCGGTCGCGGCTTGCTCGCCGCGCTGCCGGAGGCGGGCACCCTCGACCTCTCGGGCGTCACACGGATCGACAGTGCGGGTGCGGCGATGCTGGTCGAGTTCTGGCGCCAGCGTGAGCGTTCGGGCGCGAGTCTCGGGTTTGCGGCGATACCCGAGGATCTGCAGCCGCTCCTGGAACTCTACGCGCTCGAGCCGGTATTCGGCGTGGCGGCCCGCCACTGACCCCGCCGGGCCCGAGCGGCCGTCCGGGGGCGGCCAGGGGCGCTTTCGGTTATGATTCGCGGTTTTCGAGCGCCGCGGCATCCGCCGGGGCCCTTCCGAGTCTCAGATGGACAAACTGATCGTGAGCGGTGGCCGCCCGCTGGAAGGGCAGGTCCGGATATCCGGTGCGAAGAACGCGGTGCTGCCGATTCTGGCGGGAACCCTGCTTGCCGACGGCCCGGTGGTCGTGGGCAACGTGCCGCACCTGCAGGACGTCACCACGACCATGGAGCTGCTCGGCCGGATGGGCGTGACGCTCACCGTGGACGAGCGCATGCGGATCGAGGTCGATCCGACCACGCTGACCGAGTGCGTCGCCCCCTACGAGCTGGTGAAGACCATGCGCGCCTCGATCCTGGTGCTGGGGCCGCTGTTGGCACGCTTCGGCGAGGCCGAGGTCTCGCTGCCGGGCGGGTGCGCGATCGGCAGCCGTCCGGTGAATCTGCACCTGAAGGGCCTCGAGGCGATGGGCGCGGATATCGACGTGGACGCCGGGTATATCCATGCCCGCGCAGACCGCCTGAAGGGCGCGCGGATCGTCTTTGACCAGGTGACGGTCACGGGCACCGAGAACCTGCTGATGGCGGCGACGCTGGCCGATGGGGAGACCCTGATCGAGAACGCCGCCCGGGAACCCGAGGTGGTCGACCTTGCCTGCTTCCTGTCCCGCATGGGCGCGAAGATCCGGGGCGCGGGAACGGACACCATCCGCGTGACCGGGGTGGAACGGCTGTCGGGCTGCGAGTACGAGGTGATGCCCGACCGCATCGAGTCGGGCACCTTCCTGGTGGCGGCGGCCGTGACCCGGGGGCACGTGCGCACGAAGAACACCCGGCCCGATCTCCTGGATGCGGTGCTGCTGAAGCTGGCCGAGGCCGGCGTCCGCATCGACACCGGGCCTGACTGGATCGAGGCGGACATGCGCGGGCGCCGGCCGAAGTGCGTGAACCTGCGCACCGCCCCGTACCCGGCATTCCCGACCGACATGCAGGCGCAGATGATGACCCTCAACGCCGTGGGTTCCGGTACCGGCTCGGTGATCGAGACGGTATTCGAGAACCGCTTCATGCACGCGCAGGAACTGCAGCGCATGGGTGCGGACATCCGCATCGAGGGGAACACCGCGATCGTCACCGGTGTCGAGACCCTGCGCGGGGCTCCGGTGATGGCCACCGACCTGCGCGCCTCCGCCAGCCTCATCCTGGCCGGCCTGGTCGCGGAGGGGGAGACCGCGGTGGACCGCATCTACCATATCGATCGGGGGTATGAATGCATCGAGGAGAAGCTGCGCCAGATCGGCGCGACGATCCGCAGGGAGCCCGCCCGGTGAACGCGGCCGAGGGCATGACGATCGCGCTTTCGAAGGGGCGCATCCTGGAAGAGACCCTGCCGCTGCTGGAGCGCGCGGGCATCGTGCCGCTGGAGGATCCGGCGAAGACGCGCAGGCTGATCATCGGCACCAGCCGCCCCGACGTGAACATCGTCGTGGTGCGGGCCACGGACGTGCCGACCTACGTCCAGTATGGCGCGGCCGCGGTCGGTGTGGCCGGCAAGGACGTGCTGATGGAGCACGGGGCAACCGGTCTCTACGAGCCGCTGGACCTCGGCATCGCACGCTGCCGCCTGATGCTCGCGGGCCGGCCCGATCACGCGGCCGGGGCCGGGCGCCTGCGCATCGCAACCAAGTTCGTGAACGTCACCCAGCGCCACTTCGCGGCCCAGGGCCGGCAGGTCGAGATCATCAAGCTCTACGGCTCGATGGAACTGGCGCCGCTGGTCGGCCTCGCCGACTACATCGTCGACCTGGTCGATACCGGCAACACCCTGAAGGCCAACGGCCTCGCGCCGCTGGAACTGATTGCGCAGATCAGTTCCCGGCTGGTGGTCAACAAGGCGGCGATGAAGATGCAGCATGCCCGCATTCAACAACTGATCGAGGGCCTGCAGCCGGCCCTGACGCAGGCCTGATGAGGCCACTGGATTCACGATGAGCTACGCCACCGACGATCTGCGAATCAAGTCCATCGACGAGGTCTCGACCCCGGACGCCGTGCGCGGGGAGCTCCCGCTGACCGACGCGGCCGCCGAGACGGTCTATGGCGCCCGTGCCGCGGTCCACCGCATCCTGCACGGCGAGGACGACCGGCTGCTGGCGGTCGTCGGTCCCTGCTCGATCCACGATGTCGATGCCGCGCTGGAATACGCCGGGCGGCTGGGTGCGCTGCGCGAGGAATTCGGCGACGCCCTCGAGGTGGTGATGCGCGTCTACTTCGAGAAGCCGCGCACCACCGTGGGCTGGAAGGGGCTGATCAACGATCCCGACCTGGACGGCAGCTTCCAGATCAACCGGGGTCTGCGCCTGGCGCGCGGACTGCTGCGCGACCTGGCCGAGCGGGGAATGCCCGCCGCCACCGAGTTCCTCGACCTGATCAGTCCGCAGTACATCGCGGACCTGGTGTCGTGGGGCGCGATCGGGGCCCGGACCACCGAGAGCCAGGTGCACCGCGAGCTGGCCTCGGGGCTGTCCTGCCCGGTGGGCTTCAAGAACTCGACCGACGGCAGTCTGCAGATCGCGATCGACGCGATCCGTTCTGCGTCCAGGCCGCACCACTTCCTGTCCATGACCAAGGCGGGGCGTTCGGCGATCTTCTCCACCGCCGGCAACGAGGATTGCCACATCATCCTGCGCGGCGGACGGCAGCCCAACTACGACGCGGAGAGCATCGACCGGGCCTGCGGTCAGCTGCAGGCGGCCGACCTGCCGGAGACGGTGATGGTGGACTGCAGCCACGCCAACAGCCGCAAGGATCCGGCTCGGCAGGTCGACGTGGTGCGCTCGGTCGCCGACCAGGTCGGCGACGGGGACCGGCGCATCGTGGGCGTGATGCTGGAGAGCCACCTGCAGGCCGGGCGGCAGGACATCGTGGCGGACAGACCGCTGGTGTACGGACAGAGCATTACCGATGCCTGCATGGGCTGGGACGACTCCGAGGTCGCGCTGGGCGTGCTGGCCGCCGCCGTGCGCCGGCGCCGCGAGCGCCCATGAACCGCAGACCGCGCGCAGCACGCACAGACGCTCGCGCCGGCGGGCCTCATCCCGCGCTGCGGCGCGCATCGCCATGATCGTTCATTTCCGGGCGGCCACGGGGCCGTCTGTCCGATAATGACGCCGTACGACAATCACGGGAGTCCGCAGCCATGCCTGAGATCAAGCGCCTCGACAGCCGGGACGAGGGTTTCTGGAACGAACTGGACCGCCTGTTGCAGTGGGAATCGGTGGCCGACCACGGGGTCCGCGCCATCGTGGACGAGATCCTGGAGGCGGTGCGCAGCGAGGGTGACGCGGCGCTGCTCCGCTACACGGAGCGCTTCGACCGCCTGCCTCTGAGCGCTGCCAGCGAGCTGGAGGTCCCGCCGGAACGCCTGCACCAGGCGCTGGAACGCATCCCGGCCGTCCAGCGTGAGGCCCTGGAGAAGGCGGCCTTGCGCATCCGCCGCTACGCGGAACATCAGCGCATGCAGGACTGGATGATCGAGGAGCCGGACGGCACGCTGCTCGGGCAGCGCGTGACGCCGCTCGACTCCGTGGGCCTCTACGTACCCGGAGGCAAGGCGGCCTACCCCTCCTCGGTGCTGATGAACGCGGTTCCGGCGAAGGTCGCCGGTGTGCCCCTGCTGGTGATGGTGGTCCCGGCGCCGGACGGCATGCTGAACGACATGGTGCTGGCGGCCGCGGCGATCGCCGGCGTGGACCGCGTGTTCACCCTCGGCGGGGCGCAGGCGGTGGCGGCGCTTGCCTACGGCACGCAGACGGTACCGGCGGTGGACAAGATCGTCGGGCCGGGCAACATCTTCGTCGCCGCCGCCAAGCGCGAGGTCTTCGGCACCGTCGGCATCGACATGATCGCGGGCCCCTCGGAGATCCTGGTGGTCTGCGACGGGCAGACCGATCCCGACTGGATCGCCGCGGACCTCTTCTCGCAGGCCGAGCACGACGAACAGGCGCAGTCGATCCTGCTGTCCCCGGATGATGCCTTCCTGGACCGTGTCGCCGAGGCGATGGACCGGCTGCTGCAGGAGATGCCGCGCGAGGAGATCATCCGGGCCAGCCTCGGTGATCGCGGTGCGCTGGTTCGGGTCCGGGACATGGGCGAGGCGGTCGAGGTGGCCAACCACATCGCCCCCGAGCACCTGGAACTCTCGGTGTCGGATCCCCAGGGGCTGCTCGACGCCGGGCTGCGTCACGCCGGTGCGGTCTTCATGGGCCGTTACACCTGCGAGGCCGTGGGCGACTACTGCGCCGGGCCGAACCACGTGCTTCCGACCTCGCGCACCGCACGCTTCTCCTCGCCGCTGGGCGTCTACGACTTCCAGAAGCGCACCAGCATCATCCAGTGCTCGCCGGCAGGCGCGGCGGAGCTCGGGCGCACGGCCTCGGTGCTCGCGCGCGGCGAGGGCCTGGTCGCGCACGCCCGTTCCGCCGAGATGCGCGGTGAGTAGCGCGCTGCCAGCAGCAGGGGGCAGGGCGGCATGACCCGTCCGTCCGAACTGATGCGGCCCGAGGTGCTGGAGCGCTCCGCCTACGCGGTCGCGGATGCCACGGGGCTGATCAAGCTCGACGCGATGGAGAACCCCTTCCCCTGGCCCGGCGAACTCGAGGCGGCGTGGCTCGAGGCCCTGCGGGGGGTCGAGCTGAACCGCTACCCCGATCCCGTCGGGCGGGACGTGACCGCGGCCATCCGCGCCGCGCACGGGCTGCCCGCGGAGGCCGGGTGTCTGCTCGGCAATGGTTCCGACGAACTGATCCAGATCCTGATCACCGCCGTGCAGGGCAGCGGCCGGCCGGTCGTGTCGCCGGTACCCACCTTCGTGATGTACGAGGTGCTCGCGCGTGCGGCCGGGGTTCGCTTTGTCGGCGTGCCGCTCGCGCCCGACTTCGACCTCGACGTGCCGGCGCTGCTGCAGGCGCTGGAGCAGGAACGGCCGGCGCTGCTGTTCCTGGCCTTTCCGAACAATCCGACCGGCCGCCTGTACGACCCGGGGGTGGTCGCGGAGGTGGTCGCGGCCAATCCGGGCGTCACCGTGATCGACGAGGCCTACGCCCCCTTCGCGAGCCACAGCTTCCTGCCGCAGGCCGGCTCGCCCCCGGGCCTGATGGTGATGCGCACGCTGTCGAAGCTCGGGCTCGCGGGGGTGAGGCTCGGCTACCTGGCCGCCTCCGCCGACTGGGTCGACGCGCTGGACCGCCTGCGCCTGCCCTACAACGTGAATGCGCTGACCCAGCGCTCGGTCCTGTTCGCGTTCGAGCACGGCGGGACGCTGGAGCGTCAGGCCCGGCTGCTGCGCGAGGAGCGTTCACGGATCGCCGCGGCGCTGGGGTCGCTCCCGGCCGTGCGCAGGGTGGTGCCGAGCGAGGCCAATTTCATCCTGTTCGAGGTTGCGGCCGGACGGGGGCGCGCGGTCTTCGAATCCCTGCTGGACGCAGGCATCCTGATCAAGGACGTGGGGCGCGTCGGCGGGGTGCTCGCCGATCACCTGCGGGTCACGGTGGGTGCTCCGGAGGAGAACGACGCCTTCCTCGCGGCGCTGGCCGAGGCGCTGCGGGACCCCGCCTGAGCCGCTGCCGGCCGCTGCCGGTGGGCGGATCAGACCGGTCGCTGGTCCACGGTGGCGTCGAGCTGCAGCGTCTCCCCGTCCCGCAGCGCCTCGATCTCGATGCGCTCGCCCGGCCGCTTGCGCGCAATCGCGTTCAGGGCCTCGCGGGCATTGTCGACCCGCTGGCCGTCCAGCCCGACCACCACGTCCCCCGGCTGCAGACCGGCCCGCGCGGCCGGTCCGCCGTCGAGGATGCCGGCGATCAGTACACCGCGGGGCCGCTCGAGACCGAAGGACTCGGCGAGGGCACGGTCCATCGCCTGCACCTCGATGCCCAGCCAGCCGCGCGCCACGTAGCCCTTTTCGATGATCTCGTTCATCACGTCGCGCGCGAGGTCCACCGGGATCGCGAAGCCGATGCCGTGGGACCCGCCAGAGCGTGTGAAGATCGCGGTGTTGATGCCGACCAGGTCTCCGAGCGCGTTGATCAGTGCCCCGCCGGAGTTCCCGGGGTTGATCGCCGCATCCGTCTGGATGAACTCCTCGAAGAGGTTGATCCCCAGCTCGGTCCGGCCGGTGGCGCTGACGATGCCCTGGGTGACGGTCTGGCCCACGCCGAAGGGATTGCCGATCGCCAGCACGACGTCACCGACCTCGAGGTCCCGGGATTGTCCGACGCTGGCCGCGGTGACCTCCGGTGCAGCGATGCGCAGGACCGCGAGGTCGGTCTCCGCGTCGATGCCGATGATCGCGGCGGGGTGGGCGTCCCCGTTCGCGAGCACCACGGCGATGGCCTCGGCCTCCTTGATCACGTGATGGTTGGTCAGGATGTGCCCGTTCGGGGTCATGATCACACCCGAACCCAGGCTGGCCTGTTCGCGGTCGCGGGGTCCGTGAGGCGTCTCCGGGAAGAGGCGTTCCGCTTCGGGTACGCCGGTCAGCGGGTGCGGCACCTCCACCGTGCGGGAGGTCATGATGTTCACCACCGCCGGTGCGGCCCGGGCCACCCCGGGCGCATAGGAAACCGGACCCTGCAGGGACT
This sequence comes from Thioalkalivibrio sp., assembly GCA_007692435.1. GTDB lineage: Bacteria > Pseudomonadota > Gammaproteobacteria > Ectothiorhodospirales > Ectothiorhodospiraceae > Thioalkalivibrio. Next base: position 9,845 of record RECA01000106.1, on the reverse strand, counting down.
GTCGAGGCTCGGCCGGGGCTGGCACGGCGGTCGGGGTGTGGCGGTCGCCATCGAGCAGTCCGGGGAAGAACAGCGCGATGACCACCGCGACCGCGATGCCGGCAAGGGCCGCTTGCAGCACGAAACGCGAAAGCTTCACCATGAGCCCTATAATACTGTCAATCCATCCCCCGTGCCTGTACACCTGCTGTTCTCGGGCGTTGCAGCACCCCGATTCGCGAGGTCCCGATGCCGGGCGCAGTCGATCGTCACACCCTCCTCGATGCACTCGACCGGGAACTGGAGCCCGGGCGCTTCGAGGATTACTGCCCCAACGGGCTGCAGGTCGAGGGGCGCCCGGAGATCCGGCGCATCGTCAGCGGCGTGACCGCCTCCCAGGCACTGATTCGCGCCGCGATCGAGCAGGAGGCGGACCTGATCCTGGTGCATCACGGGTATTTCTGGCGCGGCGAGCCGCAGCCCGTGGTGGGGATGAAGCGGCAGCGGCTGCAGGCGTTGCTGCAGCACGGCATCAACCTCGTCGCCTACCATCTGCCGCTGGACGCGCACCCGGAGCTCGGAAACAACGCCCAGCTCGGGCTCGAGCTCGGCCTGACGCAGGAGGGGCCGTTGCGCCCGGACGGCGTCGGGCTGGTCGGCCGGCTCAGGGAGGCATGTCCGGCGGAGCAGTTCGCGGCCCGGATCGGTACGGCCCTCGGGCGCCCGCCGACCTGGGTCCAGGGCGGTATGCACCCGGTGCGGCGCCTGGCCTGGTGCACCGGAGGGGCGCAGTCGATGCTCGCCACCGCCGCCGGGCATGGGGTTGATGCCTTCATCAGCGGCGAGATCTCCGAACAGACGACCCACGAGGCCCGCGAGCTCGGTGTGCACTACTTTGCCGCCGGCCACCATGCAACGGAGCGCTACGGACCCCGCGCCCTCGGCGCCTGGTGCGCCGAACGCTTCGGGGTCGACCACTGCTTCGTTGATATACCCAACCCGGCCTGAGCGATCCGAACTGGTGATCAGTGGCCGGGTCACACCCTTCGTGACGGAAGCGGCGACACCCGTGGCTCGATGCCGTCGGGCCGCGGGTTGACCCCATTAGCGTTTTAGGGAATTCTATTGGATTACACAGCCCCGGAGAGGGCGTCACGATGGCGCGCAGGACTCGCTGCCGGGTTTCCCGGCCCCCGCCCCGCAGCCGCCGACGTGCAGTCAAAGCGATACAGCAGCTGGAGAGACCAACAATGGCAAACGAAGGCGTGAGTCGAGGTCGCCGCCGCTTCCTGGTGGCAGCGACTTCGGTGGTCGGCGGTGCGGGGGTGGTGGCGCTTGCCGCGCCCTTCGTGGCCGCACTGCAACCGAGCGCGCGCGCTCAGGCGGCCGGGGCCCCGGTAGAGGTCAACGTATCACAGATCGAGCCGGGCCAGCGCATCAGTGTCGGCTGGCGGGGCCGCCCCGTCTGGGTGGTGCGGCGCACGCCGGAGATGCTGGACCTCCTCCCCGAGATCCGTGACCGTCTCCGCGATCCGGATTCCGAGCAGGTCACCCAGCAACCGGAATACGCGCGCAACCCGCACCGCTCGATCGACCCCGAGATCGTGGTGCTGATCGGTCTGTGCACGCATCTGGGCTGCTCGCCGAGCTACCGGCCGGAGATCGGTACCGCGGACATGGGTGCCGACTGGGGAGGCGGGTGGCTGTGCGGATGTCACGGCTCGCGCTTCGACATGGCCGGCCGCGTCTACCGCAACATGCCGGCAGCGTTGAACCTCGAGGTGCCTCCGCATCACTATCTGAGCGATGACGTGATCCTGGTGGGCGAAGATCCGGATGGAGAAACCGCGTAATGGCCGGAAACACCGCTGACAAGATCCAGGGCGGGGTGCTGGGCTGGGTGGACGCCCGCTTCCCGCTGTCACAACTCTGGAACGAGCACCTCGCGCAATACTACGCGCCGAAGAACTTCAACTTCTGGTACTACTTCGGCTCCCTCGCCCTGCTGGTGCTGGTGATCCAGATCGTCACCGGCATCTTCCTCACGATGTTCTTCAAGCCCGACGCGGAGCTGGCCTTCGCGTCGGTGGAGTACATCATGCGCGACGTGGAGTGGGGCTGGCTGATCCGGTACATGCATTCGACCGGCGCCTCCTTCTTCTTCGTGGTCGTCTACCTGCACATGTTCCGGGCGCTGCTCTACGGCTCCTACAAGAAGCCGCGCGAGCTGATCTGGATCTTCGGCGTGCTGATCTACATCGTGCTGATGGCCGAGGCCTTCGCCGGCTACCTGCTGCCCTGGGGCCAGATGTCCTACTGGGGCGCGCAGGTGATCGTCAACCTCTTCGCGACCATCCCCTACATCGGGCCGGACCTGGTCACCTGGATCCGGGGCGACTTCCTGCTCTCCGATGCCACCCTGACCCGTTTCTTCGCGCTGCACGTGATCGCACTGCCGCTGGTGCTGCTGCTGCTGATCGTCGCGCACATCATCGCGTTGCACGAGGTGGGCTCGAACAACCCCGACGGTGTGGAGATCAAGGCGAACAAGGACGAGAACGGCCTCCCGCGCGACGGCATCCGTTTCCATCCCTACTACACGGTGAAGGACCTGGTCGGGGTCGGCGTCTTCCTGATCGCCTTCTTCGCGGTGGTCTTCTTCGCGCCGGAGATGGGCGGGCTGTTCCTGAAGCCCGCGAACATGATCCCGGCCGATCCGCTGGTCACGCCCGACCTGATTCCGCCGGTGTGGTACTTCACCTCGTTCTACTCGGTGCTGCGGGCGGTGCCGGATCCCTTCCTCGGCGTGGTCGCGATGGGGGCCGCGGTGGTGGTCCTGTTCTTCGTGCCCTGGATCGACCGCAACCCGGTCAAGTCCATCCGGTACCGCTCCTCCGCGCACAAGCTGAACCTCGCGGTCTTCGTGGTGACCTTCGTGGTCCTGGGCTACCTGGGGCTGCAGCAGGTGACCGCGTTCTACGGTGAGTTGACGCTGCGTTTCGCGGTGATGTACTTCCTGTTCTTCTGGCTGCTGTGGTTCCACAGCAGGGAGCGGTCCGCGGTCTTCAGCCTGGTGTCCTTCGCGGTGCTGGTCGGCATCTATTCCTTCTACGACTACACGCGCTTCGACCCGGCCAACGCCCAGTTGCTGTTGACCGCCTGGCTGCTGCCGACCGCCTACCTGTTCGTCACCATGGTCGTGCCCGTCTTCGCGCGCAACATGGGTCGAGACCGCCCCGTACCGGAAAGGGTGACCGCCTGATGAAACCGTTGATCGTCATTCTCTCTCTGGCTGTCCTGGCGACGGGTCCCGTGTCCCTTCAGGCCGCCGGCCCCTCCGTCCCGCTCGACCGCGTGACAGTGGACGTGACGGACGAGGCCTCGCTGCAGCGCGGCGCCCGGCTCTACTTCAACTACTGCATCGGCTGCCACTCCGTGCAGTACATGCGCTACAACCGCGTGGGGCAGGATCTGGGCCTGACCGAAAACCAGGTCATCGAGTCGATGATCTTCACCACCGACGAGGATGGTGAACTCACCGCACCCGGCGCATTGATCACCAACGCGATGACCCCGGACTACGGTGAGGAGGCCTTCGGGGTCGAACCCCCCGATCTCACGCTCACGGCCCGGGTACGGGGCGAGGACTGGCTCTACACCTTCCTGCGCAGCTTCTATCTCGACGAGGCCCGGCCCCTGGGAGTGAACAACACGGTCTTCGAGAATGTCGGAATGCCAAATCCCCTCTGGGATTTGCAGGGCTGGCAGGAGAAGCAGGTCGATGCAAACGGTGATACGCGCCTGCGCGTGATCGAGTCCGGCAGCATGAGCGGGCCCGAGTATGATCGGGCGATCCGCGACCTCGTGACCTTCCTTTCCTATCTCGGGGAACCCATGCAGATCGAGCGTCAGCGGATCGGACTGTACGTGCTGGGCTTTCTGCTCGCGTTCCTGGGGCTGGCCTACCTGTTGAAAAAGGAATACTGGAAAGACGTACACTAGGCCCCGGACCGGGCGGTGGTTCCGAATCGGAATCCGTCCGGTTCACAGTTTCCGCATCACTCCGCGGGTCTCGCGGCATTGGGAGAAAGCCATGGCGCTGGTCGCCAACCGACGTTCAGTGATGACCCTCTTCTCCGCGCACGACTGCGTGCGCTGCCACCGCATCCGGATCATCCTGGCGGAGAAGGACATCGCCATCGACGTGGTCAGCCTGGCGCCGGACGACATGCCGGAGGACCTCTCCGACCTGAACCCGTACAACGAGGTCCCGACGCTGGTCGACCGCGATCTCGCGCTGTACGGCACGCACGTGATCACGGAATACCTGGACGAGCGCTTTCCGCACCCGCCGCTGATGCCGGTGGACCCGGTTTCCCGGGCCGCCGCCCGCCTGGCGCTGTACCGCGTGGAGCGGGACTGGTATGCCGGCATGGATCTGATCGCGCAGTCCAGTGGCGCGGGCTTGACCAAGGCCCGGAAGATGCTGCGCGAAAGCCTCGTGAACGCAACCGAGATCTTCGACCTGAAGCCCTTCTTCCTCAGCGACGAGTTCAGCATCGTCGACAGCGCCATCGCCCCGGTGATGTGGCGCCTGCCCTCGGCGGGGATCGCGCTCGACAGCCTGCCGAGGTCGATCCAGCTCTACGCGGATCGCGTCTGTGGGCGCGACTCCTTCCAGCTCAGCCTCACCGACGCCGAGCGGGAACTGCGGGAATGAGCATGACCTCGTCACGTCCCTACCTGCTGCGCGCGCTGCTGGACTGGATCAGCGATAACGGGCAGACCGCGCACCTGCTGGTCGACGCCACCCAGCCCGGCATGGTGATCCCGACGCAGTTCATCCAGGACGGCAAGATCACGCTGAACATCGGCCCTGCCGCGGTGCAGGGGCTGGACATGGGCAACGAGTGGATCTCCTTCTCCGCGCGGTTCGCGGGCCAGCCGATGCAGGTCAGCGTGCCGGTCGGCGCGGTGCTGGCGATCTACGCCCGGGAGAACGGCCAGGGCATGATGTTCGGCAGCGAGCCCGGTGGTGACGCGGAATCCGGGGAGAGCCCCCGAGAGAGCCCCGGGGAACGCGAAGAGACGGATGCCGCCGCGAAGCCCCGTGAACGCAAGGGGCCGAGCCTGAAGGTCGTCAAGTAGCCGCGGCGTCGGGCAGGCTCTTGCCCGGATTCATGATCCCGTCGGGATCGAAGACGCGCTGCAGTCCACGCATCAGGTCCAGCGCCACCGGATCCAGTTCCCGCCGCACGAACTCCCGCTTCACCAGGCCGATCCCGTGCTCGCCCGAGAGGGTTCCCCTGAGCTCGAGCACCAGCGCGAAGACCCCGTCGAGGCAGTCCTCTGCCGAGCGCATCTGCGCCGGGTCGTCCGGATCGACCAGCAGGTTCACGTGGATGTTGCCGTTGCCGGCGTGCCCGAAGTTCACGATCGTGATCCCGTGCCGGCGGCTCAGGTCCTGCAGGCCGTCGATCAGCGCCGGGATCCTCGACACCGGGACGACGACGTCCTCGTTGATCTTCTTCGGGGCGACATTGCGCAGGGCCGGAGACAGGGCCTTGCGGGTCCGCCACAGGCGTTCGGCGTCCCCGGCGGTGGCGGCGACCTCGATGCCCAGGCAGCCGCTGCCGGCGGCGGCCCGGCGGACCGCGTCCGCGGCGAGGCCGATCTGGGCCTGCGAGCCGTCGACCTCGATCATCAGCAGTGCGCCCGCCTGTTCGGGCAGCGCCGTGTCGGCATACCCGCGGATCATCCCGATCGCCCCGGCGTCCATGAACTCCAGTGCGCACGGCGTGGCGGGCTGCGCCATGATCCTCGCGACCGCCGCCGCCGCCGCCGTCATGTCGGTGTAGACGGCCTGCAGCAACTGCCGGGACTCGGGCAGCGGCGTCAGCCGCAGGGTGGCCTCGGTCAGCAGGGCGAGGGTGCCCTCCGAGCCGATCAAAAGACGGGTCAGGTCGTAGCCGACGACGCCCTTGGTCGTGAACACGCCGGTGCGCAACGGGTCCCCGGTGCCGGCGACGGCAGCCAGGCCCAGGGTATTGTCCCGCGGCGTGCCGTATTTCACCGCGCGCGGCCCGGCCGCATTGCAGGCCAGGTTGCCCCCGATGGTGCAGTAGGCGCTGCTGGTGGGGTCGGGCGGCCAGAAGAATCCGTGTTGGCCTGCAGCCTCCTGCACCTCCGTGTTGGTGGCGCCGGGCTGTGCGACCAGCCAGCGGTTGTCCGGGTCGATCTCCACGATGCGGTTCATGCGTTCCATCGAGATCACCAGGCCGCCCGCCACCGGCACCACCGCGCCCGTGGTGCCGGTGCCGCGGCCACGCACCACCAGCGGGGTGCGCAGCCGCCGGCAGAGCCGGACCAGTTCCACCGCCATCCGTTCGTCGGTGACGAAGGCCACCGCGTCGGGTGGCGCGTGCAGGCGGGAGTTGTCGGAGCCGTAGGCCCAGCAGTCGGCCGGGTCCAGCAGGCGGTCCTGCGGGGGGAGCAGACGTTCGAGTTCCCGCTGCAGCGGTGTCATCACCAGTCGGCCTGGATCGCGTCCTGCAGCCATTCGATCTGATCGCGGGCGTCCAGCACGATCACATCGAAGCGCGCCGGTCCGCGCCAGCGCTGCTGCTGCAGGTAGGCCTCGGCGGTGCGCAGCAGGCGCTGCCGCTTGCGCCGGGTGATGCTCTCCGCGCCATCCGCGAAGCCCCGGTGACTGCGTTTGCGCACCTCGACGAAGACGAGCACGTCGTCCTCCATGGCAATCAGGTCGATCTCGCCGAAGCGCCGGCGGAAGTTGCGGTCGATCACGCGCAGGCCCTGGCGCGTCAGGAACCGTTCCGCACCGTCCTCGGCCACGCGGCCCTGTTCGACGGGCAGGGCCATCAGTCCTCCCGCGGCGCGGCGACTTGCATCGGCGCGGGCCGGGCCAGCCCGTCGTCGAATTCGAGCCAGGCCGGTTGCCGCACCCAGTTCCGCGTCGGCGGGTGCTGCCGCCAGGTTCCGGCCACGCCCTTCACCTCGAGATGGGGTGCGCGCCGGTAGAGCGGCAGCTCGGCCGCGACGTCCATCGCGTCGATTCCGAGTGCGGCGAAGCGCGGCAGGCGCGATGCGGTGGTCTCGATGTCCTCCGTGGCGGCCAGTTCGGCGAGCAGCTCCGGTTCGGGGTTGAGGTCGGGGTGCAGCCAGGGCGCATCCGGGAACCGGATCCCGCTCAGGTCGCGGTCCAGGTCGGGCTCTGGACGGCCCTCGTATACGTGCGAGGTCGCCAGCATCGGCAGCCTGCTGGCCCTGTGGTAGTGGAGGTGCGGCACCACGAGTCGCAGATCCGCCGCCGATCCCGCGATGAAGACCACGTCGATGTCACTCCGGATCTGGGCGTCGGCCTCCAGCTTCAGGCCTGTCTGGCGTCGCACCCGCTGGATGCGCTGCTCGCTAACGTCCACGCCGAGCGCGGCGCCGATCCGGGCATTGATCTCCGGCGAGCGCGCCTCGAAGCGGTTTTCGGCCGTCACGTGTCCGGACTGCCGTTCATAGGACTCCCTGAAGGCGCCGGCGACGCGATCGCCGAAGGACCCCTCGGGCACCAGTACCAGCGCCCGGTGGCTGCCCAGCCCGTGCGCGCGCTCGGCCACCGCGCGGGCATCGTCCTCGGGCGACAGCGACAGCACCCAGAAGGGGCCCTGTCCCGGTTCGGACGGATGGTTCAGCAGCAGCGTGGGTACGCTGGAATCGATCGCCGCGACCCGGTTGACCGACTCCCGCACCAGCGGCCCGATCACACGGTCCGCGCCCTGCTGCAGGGCATTGCGGTATGCCGCGTCCGCAAGATCCTCCTGGCCCGCGGTGTCGAAGACCAGCAGGGAGCCGGCCCTGCCGTGGGCCTCGTAGAACCGGGCCGCGATGCCCTCGAGCAAGGCGTTGCCGAGATCGGCGAGCGGCCCGGACAGCGGCAGCAGCACCGCGACCCGTGCCGGTGGCTCGATCGACCCCTGCGAGGCGTCGCGCAGTTCCGGCAGCAGGGCCTGGCCCGAGTGCCGGGGGTGTTCGCGCTCCCAGTCGGAGACCGCCTGCGTAAAGGCGTCGGGGTCGGTCCCGGCCCCGCGGACTGCCCGGAACAGGGCGATCCATCCACCCGCCTGTCCGGGATCCTCCAGCCCGTCGAGCTGCCGGATCTGTGCGGAATCCAGGGTTGCGAGCAGCAGCCAGATCTCCTGCTGGTTCGCACTCTGCAGCTCCAGCCGGTTCACCAGCTGCGGGTCCAGCTCGGCTCGGGCCAGCAGGGCATCCAGCGCCGGCCCGTGGGTCGTCAGCAGTTCCGCGTGCAGTGCCAGCGCGTCCCGGTAGAGTCCGGTGTCCGGCGACTCCTCAACCGGCGTCAGGCGTTCCAGCGCCAGCCGGGATTCGTCGCTCAGCATCGCGAGGCGTGCCCCGCGGTAACGGTCCGCGAGGGTGCCGCGGCCGTCTTCCGGCAGCAGCGTCCAGAGCCGGTCCGCGCGCAGCATCAGGTCGCCGGCCGGTTCCTCCAGCCCCAGCACCGCGTCGATCGCGGTCCGGGCGGGGGCCGGATCCGGGGTGGCCTCGGCCTCGATCAGCAGCCTTCCGGCCCGCTCCTCGGGGCTGATTTCAATCACCTCGGGATCGGGCGCTGCGGGCGCCGGTGCGGGACGGGGCGCGGCACAGGCGGCCAGCAGGATGCCGAGGCACCCGGCGACCAGGATCCGTGCTGCCAGGGCCGCGCGCGCGGAGAGGGTGCTGTGGGTTAGAGTCACGACGGGTTCTTGAACCGATGAGGGGCCGTCAGTATTGAAAGAGCGCAAGACGCTGTCAACGCGACCGGGGAAACTCTGGGTGGTCGCGACGCCGATCGGCAATCTCGAGGACCTGGCGCCCCGCGCCCGCCAGGTGCTCGGGGCTGTCGATCTGATCGCGGCGGAGGATACGCGCCATAGCGGCCGCCTGCTGTCCCGGCTGGGGATATCATCGCCCCTGGTGAGCCTGCACGAGCACAACGAAGCGGCCCGGGTGCCCGGGCTCGTGGAGCGCCTGCGGCAGGGCCAGGACATCGCCCTGGTGTCGGACGCCGGCACACCCCTGCTGTCCGACCCCGGTTTCCGGCTGGTACGGGCCTGTCGCGAGGCGGGTCTCGAGGTGCTGCCGGTGCCCGGTCCCGGTGCCGCGCTCGCGGCGCTGTCCGTGGCGGGCCTGCCCTCCGACCGCTTCTGCTTCGAGGGCTTCCTGCCCGCCTCCGGTGCGGCCCGCCGCGAACGCCTCGGATCGCTGCTCGCCCATCCCGTCACCGTGGTCTGCTTCGAGTCCGCGCACCGGGTCGTGGCCACCGCGCTGGATCTGGCCGGGCTTGCACCCGAGCGCGGGATCTTCCTCGCGCGGGAGATGACCAAGCAGTTCGAGGAGCACTTCTTCGGCCCGGCGTCCATGCTGCCCGGCTGGCTCGATCTGGATCCGAACCGAACCCGGGGCGAGTTCGTGCTGGTGATCGCCCCGAACCGGCCACCACCGGATTCGGGCAGTGACGCCGGCATCGGAGACGACGCCGAGCGCGTACTGGCGGCGCTGATCGCCGAGGTGCCGCTGAAGCAGGCGGTGAGACTGGCGGCGAGGATCACCGGTGCCGCGCGCAACCGCCTGTACGCCCGAGCCCTCGAACTCGCTGCCGGATGATCCTCCATCCATGACCCGCCACCGGTTGCGTCCGGGCCCGGCGGCGCGTACAAGTAAAGACGGGAGTCGGCCGGATCGTCGCTGCGCGCGAGCGTGGAGGAAAGTCCGGGCTCCGCAGGGCAGGACGCCAGGTAACGCCTGGGCGGCGTGAGCCGACGGAAAGTGCCACAGAAAACATACCGCCGATGGGG
>RECA01000051.1 GCA_007692435.1 Thioalkalivibrio sp. | reverse complement strand
AGATCTACACGCACCTGGATTTTCAACACCTTGCGCAGGTCTATGATGGTGCCCATCCGCGGGCCCGGCGCAGGACGCACAAGGCCGTTGGCGCGCAGGGCGGAAAGGAGCCCGCGTAGGAGCGCGCCGCGCGCTCAAGGTTTGTAACGGGGCCGCCCCCACCGGGCGGTCCGGACGGGAAGGCGCGCCGTGCGCGCAGAGGAGGTCGTCCTTGGAGCAGTTTCGCGGAACCACCATCGTCAGCGTGCGTCGCAATGGCGAGGTCACGCTCGGCGGTGACGGTCAGGTATCGCTGGGCAACACGGTGATGAAGGGCAACGCGCGCAAGGTCCGGCGCGTCCACCACGATCGGATCCTGGCAGGCTTCGCCGGCGGCACCGCCGACGCATTCACGCTGTTCGAACGCTTCGAAGGCATGCTGGAAAAGCATTCGGGCAACATGATGCGCGCCGCGGTGGAACTCGCGAAGGACTGGCGCATGGACCGGGCGCTGCGGCGGCTGGAGGCGTTGCTGGCGGTGGCCGACGGCGAGCACTCCTTCGTGATCTCCGGCAACGGCGACGTGATCGAGCCGGAGAACAGCCTGATCGCGATCGGCTCCGGCGGACCCTATGCCCAGGCGGCGGCGCGCGCGCTGCTGGAGAACACCGAACTGCCTGCGCGCGAGATCGTCGAACGGAGTCTGGGGATCGCAGCCGACATCTGCATCTACACCAACCACCAGATCACGATGGAGCACCTTGGCGCCGAGAATCGCCAAGCCTGACGGTCATGGCACACGCAGCCATATGTGACGATGAAAACCTGCATCCCCCACTTGTGGGGGAGCGTTGGGGAGGGGGGTGCGGTGCTGGCCCCGGCCCTCACCCCCGGCCCCGTTACTCCGGGCATGCTGCCCACCGGCCTTCGGGCCCGCCTGCGGCGGTTCGAGTCGCTCCCGGCCCCTGGGAGCCTTGTCCGCAAGCGGTAGACGGGAGAAATGCGTGATTTTTACAGCAAGGATCCTTTGATGACTGACATGACCCCGCGCGAGATCGTCCAGGAGCTGGACCGCTACATCATCGGGCAGGACGAGGCCAAGCGCGCCGTCGCGGTGGCCCTGCGCAACCGCTGGCGCCGACAGCAGCTGCCGGAGGCCCTGCGCCAGGAGGTCACGCCGAAGAACATCCTGATGATCGGCCCCACCGGCGTGGGCAAGACCGAGATCGCACGCCGGCTGGCGCGCCTCGCGAGGGCCCCGTTCCTGAAGATCGAGGCGACCAAGTTCACCGAGGTCGGCTACGTCGGGCGGGATGTCGAGTCCATCGTCCGGGACCTTGCCGACGCCGCGATCAAGCAGCTTCGCGAGGAGGAGATGGACCAGCACCGCCGGGAGGCCGAGGATGCCGCCGAGGAGCGCGTGCTGGATGCCCTGCTGCCGCGCCCGCGTGCGGCCGGCTACACCGAGCAGGAACCGCCCGCGGCGGACAGCGAGACGCGCCAGAAGCTGCGCAAGCGCCTGCGCGAGGGTGCGCTGGACGACCGCGAGATCGACATCGAGGTGCGGGCCGTGCAGCCGGGAATGGAGATCATGACACCCCCGGGCATGGAGGAAATGGCCAGCCAGCTGCAGTCCATGTTCCAGAACCTGGGTGGCCAGCGCACGCGCAGCCGGCGCCTGAAGATCCGCGACGCGATGCGCCTTCTGGTGGACGAAGAGGCCGCGCGCCTGGTCAACGAGGACGAATTGAAGCTGAAGGCGGTGGAGCGTGTGGAGCAGAGCGGCATCGTCTTCGTCGACGAGATCGACAAGGTCGCGAAGCGCGGCGAACACGGTGGCACCGATGTCTCCCGCGAGGGCGTGCAGCGCGACCTGCTGCCGCTGGTGGAGGGGACCACGGTGAACACGAAGCTGGGGATGGTGCGGACCGACCACATCCTGTTCATTGCCTCCGGGGCCTTCCATCTCTCCAAGCCGTCCGACCTGATCCCCGAGCTGCAGGGGCGCCTGCCGATCCGGGTGGAGCTGGACGCGCTGTCCGTGGACGACTTCGTGCAGATCCTGACCGAACCGACCGCGTCGCTGACCGAGCAATACACGGCGCTGCTCGGGACCGAGGAGGTGACCGTCGAATTCCGGCCCGACGGCGTGCGCCGCATCGCCGAGATCGCCCACGACGTGAACGCGAGAACGGAGAACATCGGCGCACGGCGCCTGCACACGGTGCTGGAGCGATTGCTGCAGCAGGTGGCCTTCGACGCACCCGACGTGTCCGGCCCGGTGATCGTCGACGCGAAGATGGTCGAGGAACGGCTGGGCGAGCTGATTCAGGACGAGGACCTGTCCCGCTATATTCTCTGACACAGGCCGGTTTTGTGCCGGACTGGAGAGGTTATTCTGCGGCTGAACGGAACACGGGTAGGGTAGGCCGGGCGCCGCGGGCCCGTTGGACGTCGCTCGGTGGGTGCGCTCCGCCTCACCCACCCTGCGCCCACGCCGCGCGGCCCGTAGGGTGGGCCAAGCGCAGCGGGCCCACCAGCCCACCGCGTGAGGTGCGAACCATTCAAATCACGCCATTCGACCCTTTTGTCAGGAGCACCAAATGAGCGCCAAGCACCGCCCCACCGACATCCAGTTGCACCAGAAATCCCGCGTCCTCGAGATCGGCTATGCAGACGGCACCAACCTGCGGCTGCCCTGCGAGCTTCTGCGCGTGTATTCACCCTCGGCGGAGGTGCGGGGACACGGTCCGGGGCAGGGCACGTTGCAGGTCGGCAAGGAGGACGTGAATATCAGCGAGATCGAGCCGGTCGGCAACTACGCGGTGAAGCTCGTCTTCTCAGATGGGCACGACACCGGGATCTACGACTGGGACTACCTGTATAACCTGGGCATGGAACAGGAACAGCTCTGGCAGGAATACCTCGACAAGCTGGCCGCTGCCGGTCACCAGCGCAAGTCGGACTAAAGGCTGACATGACGGACGAAGAGACGCGGGGCAAGACCCACTTCGGTTACGAGACCGTCGCGGAAGAGGAGAAGGCCGCCCGGGTCGGGCAGGTCTTCCACTCGGTCGCGCGGAAGTACGACCTGATGAACGACGTGATGTCCATGGGCATCCACCGGCTCTGGAAACGCCACACCGTGCAGCGCACGGCAGTGCGCCCGGGCATGCGGGTGCTGGACCTCGCCGGCGGCACCGGAGATCTCGCCGCGGCCTTCGCGCCGCGCGTCGGCGATCGCGGACGGGTGACCGTCTGCGACATCAATGCCTCGATGCTGATGGTGGGCCGCGACCGGCTGCTGGACCAGGGCCTGGCCGGGAACATCGACTTCGTCCAGGGCGATGCCGAGGACCTGCCGTTCCCGGACGAGCACTTCGACCGCATCACCATCGCCTTCGGGCTGCGCAACGTGACCCGCAAGGAGCGCGCGCTGGCGGACATGTGCCGGGTGCTGAAGCCCGGCGGTCGCCTGCTGGTGCTGGAATTCTCGCAGCCCTTTGCCCCGCTGCGGCCCTTCTACGACCTCTATTCCTTCCGGGTGATGCCGCTGATGGGGCGGCTGATCGCCGGAGACGCGGACAGCTACCGCTATCTCGCGGAGAGCATCCGGGTGCACCCCGATCAGGAAGAGCTCGCGGGAATGATGCGCGAAGCGGGACTCGAACGCGTGCAGTACGAGAACCTGACCGGTGGCGTCGTCGCGCTGCACCGGGCCACGAGGCTGTGACCAGATGACCGATACTGACAGAGATCCCGAGACCGATCCGGGCACCGGTCCCGAGTCCGCAGCGGTGCGGCCGCTGCCCACCGCGTTTGCCATCCCGCTGGAGATTGCGCTGAACCGGGTGCTTGCGGCCGCGCCGGAACCCGCGGTGGCGCGCCTGTCCGGACGCTCCATCGCGGTGTCGGTGCAGCCGCCCGGTCTGGGCCTGGTCCTGCTGGGTGCCGCCGACCGGCTGCAGGTGCTCGGTTCCCTGGAGGACGAGGAGCCCGATGTGACGATCTCGGGCTCGCCGGTGGCCCTGGCCGCGGCGATCGCCGGGGAAGACCGCTCCGGCATTACCCTGCAGGGCGATGCCGCGGTGCTGACCGACCTGCAGCGGGCGCTCTCGGGCGTGTCCGTCGACTGGGCCGAGTGGCTCGAATCGATCGCCGGTGCCGGTGCCGCCGGGCCGGTGCTGCGGGCCGGCGAGACGCTGCGCGACCAGCTCCGCCGCTTCATGGACCGCAGCCTCGATGACTCCTCCGAATATCTTCAGGAGGAGGCACGCTGGCTGCCGGCATCGGGCGAGTTCGAGGCACTGGCGGCCGATCTGGCGGAGCTTCGCGACGACGTCGCGCGCCTCGAGGCACGCGTCGAGCGGCTCGGGGGCGGCAACAGCGCCGCCACACCCAGCGGCCCCGGATTGCCCCGTTCCGGATGATCAGGACCCTGAAGCAGGGTCTGCGCCTGTGGGCCATCGGCCGCGTGCTGGTGCGCTACCGGCTGGATGCGATCCTGTTCACCCTGAAGCCCCTGCGGCCGCTGAGTTTCCTGCTGAATCTGCTGCCCTGGAACTGGTTCCGGCGAGCCGAGGGCACCCGTGGCGAGCGCATCCGCCGATCGCTGGAGGACCTCAGTCCGATCTTCGTGAAGTTCGGGCAGATGCTGTCCACGCGGCGTGACCTGATGCCGGATGACATTGCGCTGGAACTCGCCCGCCTTCAGGACCGTGTGCCGCCGTTCCCGGTCGAGCAGGCCCGGCTCGCGATCGAGGTGGCGCTGGAGAAACCGATCTCCGAGGTCTTCGAACAGTTCGACGACGTGCCGCTGGCCTCCGCGTCGATTGCGCAGGTGCATGCGGCCCGGCTTCGCGACGGCCGTTCGGTGGTCGTGAAGGTCGTGCGCCCGGGCATCGTGCGCACCATCCGCGCGGATCTCGAGATCCTGCATCTGATCGCCTATCTGGCGGATCGCTACTGGTCCGAGGGGCGGCGATTGCGTCCGCGCGAGGTGGTCGCCGAGTACGAGAAGACCGTGATCGACGAACTGGACCTCGTGCGCGAGGGCGCGAACGCGATCACCATCCGCCGCAACTTCGAAGGCAGCCCGCTGCTGTACATCCCCGAGGTGATCTGGGACTACACCCGGACCAACGTGATGGTGATGGAGCGCATCAGCGGCGTCCCGATCGCGAACATCAACGCGCTGCGCGCGCAGGGCATCGATCTCAAGGTGCTGGCCGAGCGCGGCGTGGAGATCTTCTTCACCCAGGTCTTCCGTCACAACTTCTTCCATGCCGACATGCATCCCGGCAACATCTTCGTGGATGCGACCGATCCTTCGGAGCCGAGCTACATCGCCGTGGACTTCGGCATTGTCGGCACCTTGCTGGAGTCGGATCAGCGCTATCTCGCCGAGAACTTCCACGCCTTCTTCAGCCGCGACTACCGGCGCGTCGCGGAACTCTACGTGGAGTCGGGCTGGGTGCCGGAGGGTACCCGGGTGGACGAGTTCGAGGCGGCGATCCGCTCCGTCTGCGAGCCCATCTTCCAGAAGCCGCTGGACGAGATCTCCTTCGGACACGTATTGCTGCGGCTGTTCCAGACCGCACGGCGCTTCGACATGGAGGTTCAGCCCCAGCTGGTCCTGTTGCAGAAGACCCTGCTGAACATCGAGGGGCTGGGACGCCAGCTGTACCCGCAGCTGGATCTGTGGACCACCGCGAAGCCGTTCATCGAGCGCTGGATGTCGGAACAGGTGGGCGTGCGCGCCTTTCTGCGCAGTGCCGAACGCCACCTGCCGAAGATGCTGGTGCAACTCCCGGAGCTGCCCATCCGGCTGCAGGAGGCGCTGGATGCGGAGCGCCAGCGGGCACACCGGGACGCGGCGCTGCGGGCCGAGATACAGGAAATGCGAAGGCTGCTGCAGCGCGACGCGCGGAGCCGTCTCGAGGCCTTCGCGGGCCTGGGGCTCCTGCTGGGTGCCGGCGTGATGACCCAGATGCAGGAGGTGCCGCAGTGGCTGGGCCTGGCCTGGCCGGCCTGGCCGCTGGGACTCGCCGGGATCGGCCTGCTGCTGTTCAGCCTGCGCCGCGCCGACGGCATGCTGCGCCGTATCCGCGGCGGCGATCGCTCGCGCCTGGACTGATCCACGGAGCGCGGGGGCCTGCTCCCGCCTTGGTTTGTGCGCAGGCCTGCCCGGGCGTCCGGGGCAGGGCCCTGAAGGAAAGGCGGCGGCGAGCCACCGCGCTCCAGACGAGGGTCGTGTATCCTGCGCGGACCTTCGCTGGTCGTGCCGCAGGGCACAACGCACAGGAGCTGAGCCATGTTTGAAGCGGCGGAACTGGGTCGCACACTCGACAAGAGTGAATACAAGGAGATCGTCCCCGAGCTTCGCACCAGCCTGCTGAACCTTCAGCAGGAGCTGCGCAATTGCGACTTCCCGGTGATCCTGCTGATCTCGGGCGCCGACGGTGCCGGGAAGAGCGAGACCGTGAACATACTGAACCAGTGGATGGACCCGCGCTGGATCGAGACCACGGCCTTCGACGAGATGACCGACGAGGAGCGGGAGCGTCCGGCGTTCTGGCGCTTCTGGCGTGCGCTGCCGGCCAAGGGCAGGATCGGCGTGCTGTTCGGGTCCTGGTACAGCTGCCCGATACAGCAGCGCATCTCGAACGATTTCGACGACAGCGAGCTCAACCTGATGCTGAGGCGCATCAACATCTTCGAGAAGATGCTGGTGGACGACGGCGCGCTGCTGATCAAGCTCTGGTTCCACCTGGGCAAGGAGATGCAGGTCAAGCGCATCAAGAAGCTGCGCAAGAACCCGGAGACCCGCTGGAAGGTCGGCAAGCGTGATCTCGCGGCGCTCGAGTCCTATGACCGCTTTCGCGAGGTGGCCGAGCAGGTGCTGCGCCAGACCAGCACCGGCGAGGCGCCGTGGATGATCATCGAGGGCTACGACGAGCGCCATCGCGATGTGACCACGGCCAATCACCTCCTGGATGTGGTGCGCAAGCGCATGACGCTGGACCCGATGACCCTGCGCGGGGCGACCTCGGCCTGGAGGATGCCACAAGAAGGCGACAAGACCATCCTCGACTTCGTGGACCTCTCGAAGACCCTGGAGAAGAAGCCATACCGCAAGGAGCTGGCCGAACTGCAGGGACGGCTGAGCGTGCTGTCGCGCAAGGCACGGAAACGCAAGGTGAGCACCATCGTGCTGCTGGAGGGCTGGGACGCGGCCGGCAAGGGCGGGATCATCCGTCGCATCACCGGCGCGGTCGATGCCCGGAGCTACCGCGTGATCCCGATCGGCAGCCCCACGGACGAGGAGCGTGCACAGCACTACCTGTGGCGCTTCTGGCGCCACATTCCAAGGGCGGGACGCTTCACGATCTACGACCGCTCCTGGTACGGCCGCGTGCTGGTCGAGCGGGTCGAGGGCTTCGCCTCCGAGGACGAGTGGGTGCGTGCCTACCGCGAGATCAACGAGTTCGAGGAGGAGCTCACCGAGCACGGCATTGTGCTGGTGAAGTTCTGGGTGCACATCGACAAGGATGAGCAGCTCGCCCGCTTCAAGGCGCGCGAGGAGACGAGTTTCAAGCAGCACAAGCTCACCGATGAAGACTGGCGCAACCGCGAGAAGTGGGACGACTACGCCCACGCGGTGAACGACATGGTCGAGCGCACCAGCACCGAGTTCGCGCCCTGGAACCTGATCGAGGGCAACGACAAGCGCTGGGCCCGGGTTCAGGCACTCAGGATCCTCTGCGAACGCCTGGAGAAGGCCCTGTAGGAGGCGAGCCCTCTCGGCGATTCCGGCGTCGGGGAATGTCGCCCAGGGGGCTGGCCTCCTACGGTGCTCGCCCCGGCCCCCTGTAGGAGGCGAGCCCTCTCGCCGATTCAGGCGCCGGGGAAGATCGGCCAGGGGGCTGGCCTCCTACGGTGC
>RECA01000177.1 GCA_007692435.1 Thioalkalivibrio sp. | reverse complement strand
CGTGCAAGATCGAAAACAACACGCCGGTCGGCTTCAACTGGTGCGACAAGATCACCCGCACCAGCGGGAAGTTTCCGAACGTGCGCTACGAGTACATCTCGACGATGTGCAACCACTGTGACAACGCGCCCTGTGTGGCCGCCTGCCCGACGCAGGCGATGTACAAGGACGCGGGCACGGGCCTGACGCTGCACGACACGAACAAGTGCATCGGCTGCAAGGCCTGTATCGTTGCCTGCCCCTACGGCGTGATCAGTATCAACTGGCAACGCCCGCACCGGCACTGGGCCCAGAGGGACAAGCTCGCGGAGGGATGTTTCTCGCCCCGGGAGATGCTCGAAGAGGCCGGGGGGGAAGGCTCACCAACCGGCAACCCCGAGCGCGGCACGACCTACCCCGTCGTTCGCCCTGCCGGCTCCGTGGAAAAATGCACCTTCTGCGATCACCGCCTCCTTGAAGGCCTGGCACCGGCCTGCGTCGATGCCTGCCCCTCGGGTGCGCGGCAATTCGGCGACATCGACGATCCCGACAGCGAGGTCAGCAAGCTGGTTGCGAAACACGGTGGCCAGGGTCTGCGCGAAGAGCTGGGCACCCGGCCGCGGGTGATCTACATCCGGGACTACAAGCCGCAGCGCCGGTTCGAACCCTTCCGCCCGGCCGGCGAAGGCCAAGGAGCGTAAACCATGAACGCCAATGTCAGTCTGAGAGACTTTGCGACACCCACCTGGATCCTGATCGCCGTCGGTCTGGTGGCGGGCGGTGCCGTGGGTCTGTACGAGATGTTCTTCGGCCACCTCTTCGCTACCAACAATGCGCTGGTCTGGACACTGCCGCTGGTGGCGTACATCTTTCTGGCCCTGATGAGCACCGGGATCTCCCTCGTGCTGGCCTACGGCCTGATCATGAAAGAGGAGGCCATCACGCGGCACACCCGGCCCCTGCTGATCATGGCCATCGGGATCCTTCTCGGGGGCTTCACCGCCCTGGCCACGGAGCTCGGCTCGCTGCTGAACATGGTCTGGATTCTGCTGTCGCCAAACCTCAGCTCGCCCATCTGGTGGATGGGTGCGCTGTATTCGGTTGAACTGGTGCTGCTGTTCGTGAAGCTGGTGATGGACCTGAAGGGACGCCACGGGGTATTCGACCTGCCCCTGGCCTGGGGCACGCTGGTGATCGCGGCGGCTGCGGCCATCACCATCGGCGCCGTGTTCGGCACCGTGATCGGCCGTCCGGACTACCACGGGGCCTTCCTGTCGGTGGTCACCCTCGTCTCCGCACTGGTCAGCGGGTCGGCCGCCATCGTGCTGCTGCGTCCGCACAGCGCGCTGACCGAGATCGCCGGGCGGATCTTCCGGCAGGCGGCTCTGCTGTTCGCGGCACTGATCCTGGTCCGGGTCGCCTACGAGGCCCACAGCACGGTCGCCGGAATGCTGGGCTGGGCGAGTATCGCCATGCTGGCTCCGTTCCTGATCGCCGCGGCGCTGCTGCCGCTCGCGCCCCGCCTGCTGGCGTTGCTGGGCATCGTCGGTGCGCTGTGGGTGCAGTACAGCTTCATCATCACCGGGCAACTGACCTCGCTGGGGCAGACCGCGCACTGGTACGGTGCCGTTCAGTCCTACCAGCCGAACATCGCCGAGGCGCTGATCCTGGTTCTCGGCATTGCCGTGGCAGCCGCGCTGATCAAGCTCGGAGAACAGTTCCTGATGGGCGGTGAGGAGGGCCGCGCCGCGACCTGAGGCAAGCGGGGCAAGGACGCCCGCCCCAAATCCTCCCCTGCTTGCGGGGGAGGATTTGTCTCTTTCCGGCCCCAAACGCGGCGCTTCCGTCAGGCGTTGTAGCGGACGTCACCGTGACCGGAGAGGTCATAGCCGCCAAGGGCAGCGGCCTTTTGCAGGAAACGCTCGGTGCGCGCGAACCGGAACAGGGTCTGAAGATGGGGCTGGAAGTAAGCGCGTCTGCGCATGCCCAGGTCGAAGCGCTCCTCGCACAGTGGGACGAACCCCAGTCCGTGCCGGCGTGCCGCGGCCTCGACACCGAGACCGCAGTCCGCGGCACCGGCGCTCACCTCCAGCGCCATGTCGTCGTGCGTCAGCGCGCGGTGTTCAAGCACCCTCAGGTCGGGGACCGCAAGGCCCGCAAGTCTCAACAGGTGACGCAGCAAAACATCGGCACCGGCGCCCTCCGGCCGCCGGACCACCCGGACGTCCGGGCGCGTCAGGGCATGCATGCCCCGAATCCCCAGCGGATTGCCGGGCGCCACGATCAGCCCCTGGCTGCGCCGCGCCCACTCGATCGAAACCAGATCCCGCAGCCCGCCCAGCCCGCAATCCGCAGGGTCGTTCCAGCGCCCGTCCTCGTGGACAAGGTGGAATCCGATCGCCTGGGCTTCGTTTGCAATCAGCCGACCCACGCCATCGCCGCTGCCATTCAGGAGCAATGCGAGACCTGAACCGGATTCCCGGACCGCCCACTCGAGGAGTGGGTCGTGGCTCCCTGCGAGTACTGCTGGGGTATCAGCGCCCAGTGGCTCATCGCTCTCCAGATGATTCATCAACCAGAGGTCGATGGCCTTGCGCGGGAACACCAGTTTCCCGGTGATCCGGACATAGGGGATCACGCCATCCCGCACCAGATCGTAGATCTTCCTCTCACCGAGCCGCAGGTACGCCGCAACCTCGGCCGTCGTCATCATCTCCTGGCTTGATTGCATATTCATGATCCAGGGTGCTTGAAGTTCCGCATTGCACTATCGTCCGCAACCGAAGCGGTAAGATGCAGGCTAACACACCGTCGGCAATATCATTTGAACAGCCCCGACCCTTTCAGCCTCGCACTGTCTTTGATCGCCACCCGGGACCCGACGCTGTGGTCCATCGTTCAACTCTCGCTACAGGTCAGCCTGACGGCGGTGCTGCTGGCCAGCCTCATTGCCCTGCCGCTCGGCGCGTTGATCGCACTGTTCCGCTTTCCGGGCCGCGGGGTCGTGATCACCCTTCTGAATGCGCTGATGGGCCTGCCTCCGGTGGTCGCGGGTCTCATCGTCTATCTCAGTCTCTCGCGCGCGGGTCCCCTCGGCCAGTTCGGCCTGTTGTTCACCCCGACCGCGATGGTCATCGCGCAGACACTGCTCGTGCTGCCGATCGTCGCCGCCCTGACCCGCCAGGCCATCGAGGACCTCTGGGAGGAATATCGGGAACAGTTGCGTTCGCTCGGTTCCGGAAGGATTCGCGCGATCCCGACCCTGTTGTGGGACGCCCGAATCACCCTGACGACCGTGGTTCTCGCAGGGTTCGGTCGTGCCAGTGCCGAAGTGGGGGCGGTGCTGATCGTGGGCGGCAACATCGAGGGCGTGACGCGGGTGATGACCACCGCCATTGCCCTGGAAACCAGCAGGGGCGACCTGCCGCTCGCACTCGCCCTGGGCCTGATCCTCCTGACCCTGGTCGCAGTGATCAATGGCACCGCCTACCTGCTGGGCCAGGCCAGCAGCAGACACATGCAATGACCTTCGGGAGCACAGCGTAATGCCAATGACCAGTCGGTCCGCCAATCCCGTCAATGGAGTGCTGGTGGAATTGAACGAGGTCTCCTTCATCCGCTCCGGTACCGCGTACCTGGATGGAGCCAGCCTCGCACTGCGTCCGGACGGGCGCACGATCATCGTCGGCCCCAACGGGTCGGGCAAAAGCCTGCTGATGCGGATCGCCCATGGCCTGCTCAAGCCCACTCACGGACGCGTCGACACCGGGCGGCCCGATGGTTCTCCGCTTCGGCAGGCGATGGTCTTTCAACGGCCCGTGCTGCTCCGGCGTTCGGCCCAGGCCAACGTCATCCACGCGCTGGCGCTGGCGGGCATCCCGCGACGCAGCCGGCGTGAGCACGCGGACCACGCCCTGGCATCCTTCGGGCTTTCCCGGGTAGCGCACCGTCCGGCGCGGATCCTCTCCGGCGGCGAACAACAACGGCTGGCGCTGGCGCGTGCCTGGGCCCTCGAGCCCGAGATTCTCTTTCTCGATGAACCCAGTTCGGCATTGGACCCCGCCGCGACCAAGGCGGTGGAGGATGGGGTCAACACCTTTCACGCAAGGGGCACCAAGATCGTAATGGTCACTCACGACCTTGGTCAGGCTCGTCGGCTGGCCGATGACGTGGTGTTCATGTGTTGCGGACAGATCATCGAACGCACTCCGGCATCCCGATTCTTCTCTACGCCAGTGACGGCCGCCGCAGCCGGATTCCTGCGCGGAGAACTGATCCTGGATACGGGCCCGCCGGCTTCGGGACGAGGCGATGGCGGAGCCTCCTTTTGAGGTTCCCTCGATGGCTGCTTCGCGCCTTGCCGCTGTTTGTCGTCGTGGGCATGGGATCCACTGCACAGGTGGCCGCGGATACACCGTTCATAACGCTCGCCTCGACCACCTCCACAGAGCAGTCGGGGTTGTTCCGACACCTGATACCCTCCTTCACGGAGCGCACGGGAATTCAGGTGCGGGTTGTCGCGGTCGGCACCGGGCAGGCCTTCACGATCGGTCGCCGGGGTGACGCGGACGTGCTGCTCGTACATCACCGGAAGGGCGAAGAGGCGCTGGTGGCAAATGGATTCGGGACGGAGCGACGCGAGGTGATGTATAACGATTTCCTCCTGATCGGGCCGGGATCGGATCCTGCCGATGTCTCCGAAGCGGCGACCATCACCGAGGCCCTGACACGAATCCTCGAGTCGCAGGCCCCGTTCACTTCGCGTGGCGACGACAGCGGCACCCACCGCAGGGAGCTCGAGTTATGGGAACAGGCGGGGCTGAACCCCGACGGCCGGTGGTATCGCGAACTGGGAAGCGGCATGGGCTCCACGCTTAATACGGCCGGCGCGATGAACGCCTATGTGCTGGCCGACCGTGGCACCTGGTTGAGCTTCCGGAATCGTCAGGAACTGGAGGTGCTGTTCGAGGGCGACCCGCTGCTGTTCAATCCATACGGAAGCATCCCGCTCAATCCGGAACGTTTCCCCTGGATCAAGGCGGATCTCGCCTGGCAATGGCACGAGTGGATTACCTCCACCGAAGGTCAGGAGCTGATCGGCAGCCATGCCATCGAGGGTGCAACACTGTTCTTCCCATCCATGGAACGGTAGTGGGCGATGCGGGGAGTGCGGTATCCGCGATGCGGCACGGCATTTGCAGGGCTCACGGTATCTGGAGAGTTTCGGAATAGACACCCCGAGGGGTACCCTGCAGTGGTTTCTGGAAGGACGCTAATGGCAACAGACGTTCATGAATTGCCGAACCGGCTGATCGACCCGTTCGGAAGGCAGGTCACATACGTGCGCATGTCCGTGACGGACCGCTGCGATTTCCGCTGCGTGTACTGCATGAGCGAACGGATGACCTTCATTCCGCGAGCCCAGCTGCTGACACTGGAAGAAATGGCCACGCTGGGACAGGCCTTCACCGAACTGGGGGTGCGGAAACTGCGCATCACGGGTGGCGAGCCGCTAGTCCGCAGGAACGTGCTCTCCCTCTTTCAGCAACTGGGCCCGTTGCCGGGGCTCGAGGAACTCACCCTGACCACCAACGGGTCGCAGCTGGAACGCCTGGCGGGGCCGCTCCGCGATGCAGGCGTCAGACGGATCAACATTAGCCTGGATTCACTGGACCCGCGGCGCTTCCGGCGCATCACGCGCATCGGCGACCTCAACAAGGTGCTTCGGGGCATCGAGGCGGCGCTGACCGCCGGCTTCGATCGCATCAAACTGAACACCGTGGCGATCCGTGACCGGGGTGACGAGGAGGTGCTGGGCCTGCTGGACTTCGTCCTCGCTCGCGGTATGGACATCACCTTCATCGAACAGATGCCAACGGGGACTGATGCCGACGCACCGTCACCCCAATCCTTCCTACCCAGTGACGAGATTCTCGAACTGCTCCGTACCCGTTACGCGGTGGTCGCAACCGACGAGACGACCGGCGGGCCCGCCCGCTATTACCGCATTCCGGGCCAGGCCAGCCGTGTCGGCTTCATCTCCCCGCGCAGCCACAGCTTCTGTGAGGGCTGCAACCGCGTGCGGGTGACGACCGAAGGCCAGTTGCTGCTGTGCCTCGGACAGGACCATGCGGTAGACCTGAAACAGGTGCTGCGCGCGTATCCAGGCGACCTGAACCGCCTGAAACAGACGATCGTCCAGGCGATGAAGATCAAGCCGAAAGGGCATGATTTCAACCAGGCACGCCAAGGCGTGGCATTTCGCCACATGAGTTCGACCGGGGGTTGACGGGTTAGATGCTGGAGGAATCCCATGACTGAACAGAAACTCCTGCGCGTACTGCAGCTCGACGCCTCCGATGCCCGGATCTTCGACCCGGTCGCACTTCCCGGCGAGTGGGCGGTCCCGGGCAGCTTTCATTTCTGGGATGCCGATCTTGAGCAGCTGACCGGCGCCGAACGGCAGGCCTTCGCTAACGGTTTTCTCGGGATCGGGAGCTTTGGAAGGACGACCCTAGTTACCGTGGCGGAGATCGACCCCGTGGAGTACGCGCGGGCGACACGCCTGCTGGCCGAGCACCTCGTGGCACGCTTCGGGGCACCGGACACGGCGGCCGCCCTGCCGGTGGCCCGCGAGGAAATGGCGTTTTCACAGAGCCTGTGCAGCCACCCGGTCGGCAGCGTGATCGCGGTGAGCCGGAGCTTCGACGGCCAGGAATTCAGCGAAGACTTCCGGCGCTGGAATCCACCCTCGGAGGTCGACCACACACGACTTCGGATCTTTGGGACCGACGATACACAGCCCTGACAACCGGCGCTGGCGGCGGGCGGCTAGTGGGCCGAATGCCCCCATAGCTGAAGCTTTCGGTCCAGCGTCTTGCGCGAGACCCCCAGTTTGCGGGCCGCCTCCGACTTGTTGCCGCGGCAGCCGTCCAGCACAGAGAGGATGTGCTGCTTCTCGACGTCAGCGAGGGTCAGTGGCAGGTCGGAACCCCTGCCCGGGCGCGCCGTGACATCGCCCTCGAGGCGGGTTTCCACAGCGAGCTCGCGGAGCGAATCCGCCGGCGATTGTCCCAGCAGCACCGAACGTTCGATCACATTGCGGAACTCGCGCACGTTCCCCGGCCAATGTTGAGCGCTCAGGGCACGGATATCGTCCTCGGTGACCGGCACGCGTGGCATCGAGAGCTCATCCGCGAACATGCCGACAAAATACTCTGCCAGCACGGGGATGTCCTCCCTCCGCTCCCTGAGTGCAGGCATCCGAATGGTCAGGACATTGATCCGATAGTAGAGGTCCTCGCGAAAATCACCCGCCCGAACGGCATCCGAGAGATCCCGATTGGTGGCCGCGATCACCCGCACGTCCACCGGAACCTCCCGGTTACCGCCCACCGGGCGAATCTTCTGGTCGTCGAGGACACGCAGCAGCTTGCTCTGCATGCCCATCGGCATGTCGGCGATCTCGTCCAGGAACAGGGTTCCCGCATCGGCATAGGTGAACAGGCCGTCGCGCGCCTGGTGTGCACCGGTGAAGGCGCCCTTGGCGTGACCGAAGAGCTCGCTTTCCAGCAGCTCTGGAGACATGGCCCCGCAGTTGATCGGGACGAAGCTGCCTTTGCGCCCGCTGAAGGCGTGCAGCGAACGGGCGGCGACCTCCTTGCCGGTACCGGATTCCCCGAGAACCAGCACCGTAGCAGGCGTCGGGGCAACGCGCTTGATTGCCGTGCAGATGGACTTGAGCATCTCGCAGCGCGCCTCGACCAGTTCCTGGGGCCGGTCCCTTAACACTGGCTGCGCCGGCTCATTCGCGGCCTTCACGGCCAGGCGCTGCGCAAAGCAGCGAGCCACAGACGCCTCGATCTGCGCGAGGTTCAGCGGCCTTAGCAACAGGTCAGAGACACGCGCGCGCACGGCGGCGATCGCGGTACCCACGTCGCCCCGTTCGGCGAGCAGGATCACTTCGGCCTCGACACCCTGCTCGCGCAGGGATTCGACCCA
>RECA01000157.1 GCA_007692435.1 Thioalkalivibrio sp. | reverse complement strand
TGCCGACGAACGGTGACCAGGAGATCCACCAGGCCCAGAAGAAGATCGTCCAGCCGTGATAGAAGGTCTCGTCCTCGCGGCCCACCGGATTGCTCAACGGCAGCATGTACTGCACGTAGCCGGTGATCGTGGTTGCCGCATTGTTCAGGAAGGCGACGATGCCGCCGGCAATCAGCACGAACAGCAGCAGCAGCGCAGCAAATGCCAGGTTGATGTTGCTGAGGACCCGCACGCCGCCATGGATCCCGCGCATCACCGACAAGAGCGCAACGATCGTGACGACGATGATGATCGCCACCTGTGTCTGCAACCCGCCGTCGATGCCGAACAGGAACTCCAGTCCGGACGCGGCCTGCTGGGCCCCGAAACCGAGGGAGGTCGCGAGCCCGAACATCGTGGCCAGCACCGCCAGGGTATCGATCACGTGGCCGAACGGGCCCCAGATGCGGTCGCCCAGGAGCGGGTAGAAGGCCGAGCGGATGGTCAGCGGCAATCCCTTGTTGTAGGTGAAGAAGGCCAGCGACAGACCCACCACCGCGTAGATGGCCCAGGGATGCAGACCCCAGTGATACATGGTCGCGCCCAGTGCCGCCTGCCTGGATTCTTCCGTGCCCCCGGCGATGTCCAGCGGCGTGCCGAACCACTCGGTGAAGTAGCCCACCGGCTCGGCCACGCTCCAGAACATCAGGCCGATGCCCATGCCTGCGGCGAAGAGCATCGAGAACCAGGAGATCACGGAGAAATCGGGTTTGGCGTCTTCGCCGCCGATGCGGATCTTTCCGACCGGAAGCAGGATCAGCAGCAGGCAGAACAGCACGAAGATGTTGCCGGCGGACAGGAACAGCCAGTGGAAGGACTCGCCGATCCACTCGCGCGCGGCGGTCATGCCGTTGCTGGCTGCGTCCGGGAACACCAGCGCCCCGATCACGAAGAGGAGGATCAGCAGCGCGCTGACCACGAAGACCGGGTTGTGCAGGTCGAGACCGAGGGGATTGATGTTCTGTTCCCCGATCTCGTGGCCGGTGTCGTAGACTTCCTCTAGTTTCTCTATTTCCTTCTCTATGTCTTTGCTTTCTTGGCTCATGCATGGCTCCCCTGTTGTCGGGACCGTGCCGCTGACCGGTTCTGCGGTCCGGCGCGGTGGTCCGCGGAGGCAATACCCTGTCGAGGCCGGAGGGCACGACGTGTAGACGGCGGACGATCAGCCCTGTGATGCGGGCCGCCCGGACCCGGACCAAATCACCGGAAGGCGTCAAGTCGTGCCTGTTCGTCTTCGAGTACTGCCGGACTACGGTTTTTGCGGGTGTCGTGCTGTACGGGTATCGATCATGGCGTGCGGCCCCGGGGGGGCGCGCCGCTGCGGCATTCCTGTCAGCCGCAAGTGCCCGAGTGCGAGGTGTTGCCGTCTCGGAGGGTGCGCTCGGCGCCCGACGGGCCCCGATGCGCGAAAGTATTCGGCCGGGGGGCGGGGATGTCAAACAATCCCGGCCGATGTCCGGTTCCGTTACCAGTAGCGGCCGCCGGTACCCAGCGCGATCGTGATCAGGCCGAGCACGAGGTTGATGCCGATGAATATGCGGATCTGCCCGAGACGGCGGCCAGCCTGCGGCCAGTCCTCGGCCTCGATCGCCTGGCGCATGCGCCGGTAGGGCGAGAAGAAGATGTGCGCGTAGATCGCCATCATGATCAGCCCGATCAGCAGCATCCAGTGCACATGCGCACCGACGTTGCCCATGCCGCCGTAGAGACCGAAGATCAGCCAGAATCCCGTGGCCAGCAGCACCACGATGATGCCCCACACCCACGGGAAGAACCGGGCGAAGCTGTCCCGCCAGAGGGTGGTCCGTTCCGGGACCGGGAGCAGCGCGGCAGCCGCGGGGCGCAGGGCCACGTACGCGAAGAACATGCCCCCCACCCAGATTGCAGAGGACAGGGCGTGCAGGGCGACCATCAGGCTGATCAGGGTCGTCGACATCTTGGTCTCCGGAAGGGGTGGATCAGGGCGTTAAGGTACCATCTGAGGATCGGTTATCGGTACATCCGCGTCGGGGAGGTTCAGGTGCCCGCTCGGCGCAGGTGGCGCCAGACCCAGCCCTGGGGGCGTTCCACCCCGGTGATCAGCAGATCCAGCGTGGACGGGTGCCACAGGACACGGGCGAGACGGGATACCGCGCACGACTGCCCCGCAAACAGGATGCGATCCCCGGTATGCAGCGGCGTGTCATCGGATGGCGCCAGCAAGGTCTCCGAACCGGAGCTGTGGTGCAGCAACAGCGGCACGCAGGGCACGCGTTTTTCCGGTTGACCCGGGAAGGTCAGCAGCTGGCCGAGAGACACCGCCTGCCGTTTCAGGCGCGCCGTCAGTGCGGGCGCGGCCTTCTCGGAAAGCTCAACGGCCCACACGGCCGGTACCCGCTCGTCGGTCGCGGCGCCGATCCGGCTGAGCAGTTCGTTGGCCCAGTCCGCATCCCGCTCGCGGGACTGGAGCAGGAACCGGGGGAGCAGGGGCGAGACCAGGTGGGAGAGGACGGACTCGGCCAGGATCTCGCTGTGGCGCACCACCATGTCCGCCCGGCCCGCCTCGAACAGGATGGCGTTGTCGTCGCGGTTCTGTCGCCCAACCATGAACAGCCCGGGATTCAGTTCGTGGGCGGTCATCAGGATCGAAAGGTTGTTGCTGTCCACGTTGGTGCCGGCCACGATGCCCGCGGCCGACTCGACTCCCGCCTCCTGGAGCGTGTCCGCCTCGGTACCCCGGCCGCGCACGCAGTCCTCGCCGCAGCCGGTGCCCTCGGGATCCGCCTCGACGATCGTCACCGTCACCCCTTCGCGGGCCAGGCCTGCCTTTGCCGCCTTGCCGAAGCGGCCGTAGCCGCAGAGGATCCAGCGTCCGTGCGGCGGGTAGACCGGCATCGGCAACTCGTTGCCGGGCACGCTGCTGAGCCACTGGTGCAGCAGGTGATGTGCCGGCGAGTGGACGGCCAGCGCGAGGCGGTCCCCGAAGACCTCGAAGGGATTGATCACGTGTTCGGTCCCGAAGGACCGCATGTTGCGCTCCGTATCGCGGCTCTGCGCCCGGCAGATCACCGGCAGTCCCGGGTTCAGCAGCTTCACGGTGATCGCGATCTTGAGGTTCACCTCGTCGCTGTCCGTCAGTGCAACCACGCCCTCGCAGTAGGGGCTCGAGACACCGGCCTCCTGGAGTCGGCCGGAACTGCTCGCGTCCGCGTTCAGGCCGGGCACATGGAAATCCATCGCCGACAGCGCCAGGTCGTTGATGCGGTCCTGATCGCGTTCGATCACGACCACACGCGTCTGTCGCTGCTGCAGCGCGCGAACGAGCTGGCTGCCGGTATCCCCGTAGCCGCAGACGATCAGGAACGGCGCGTTGAGGCGGCGGATGCTGCGGTCGAAGGCCTGCCGGCTGACCGCCAGCTTGAAGGTCGGGTCTTGCAGCAGGCTCAGGATCTTCCCGATTGCGTAGAGCCAGGCCACCACGGACAGGAAGACGGTGAAGCTCGTCCACATCCGCTGCGCCTCGCTGAAGGCGTACGGAATCTCGCCGAAGCCGATGGTCGTCGACATGTAGCTGACGAAATAGAAGGCATGGAAGAAGTCCATGCGCCAGGCTTCGCCCTGCTCGTCCACACCCGGGATCAGGACCAGCCCCGTGACGGAGATTGCGTAGGCCGCGATCAGCACCAGCAGCGGCGCCCGCATGCGCCGCAGGAACAGGAAGAGCACCCGGTCCATGGCGCTGTCAGCGACGCAGGTTCACGGTGTCCGCGATCAGCAGCACCACGGAGATCACGTTGGCCACGACGGCCCCAGCCGCCAGGGACACGATGCTCGACATCATCATCGGGTTCAGGCCGGCTTCGCTGATGTTGATCGCGTAGCCCCACACCAGCGCGGCCGCCAGCAGCTGGAGGACCGCCACCAGCGAGGTCGCGAGCAGCAGCGCGCCGGTCTGGGTGCGGTCGCCAAACTTGAGCACGGTCGCGACGAGGTTCACCACGATCGCCGCGAACAGCTCCCAGACGTTGTGATGGGCGGGGTTGTCGATCTCCCCGAGCACGAATCCGAAGTTCAGTGTCAGTGCGAGGATGATGAAAAACCCGAAGACCACCTTTTCCAGATTCATGATTCCCCCGTCTTGCGTTGTCGTAGTGCGCGCCGGTACCGGTTCCCGAGGCGCACGCCGTGTTCTTTCACGCTAACTTTCATGGCCCAGGGCCACCCCCGAGGGATGAAAGCGCAGGCCTGTGGAGTGCGGTGGCTTGCCGCCGCTTTGCCCCGCAGGAGGCTTGCCTCCTGCCGCGGAAGCGAGCTCAAGCGATTGAAAGCGGGAGCAAGCTCCCGCACTCCATATGCTTTCACGCTAACTGCGTGGCCCATCCCCTTCGGCCGGGCCTCCCGCATGGCCCACTAGCATACAGGGTCAGGTGACGGGCCTCTTCCAGTCCCTGCTCCAGGTGGCTTCGCAGCCGGGCGCGCAGTTCCGGGTGATCGGCAAGCGCGAGCACCAGTCGCTCGATTCTGGCGATCACCTGTGCGATGTTGCCGCGGTCCTCTTCCGGTCGCAGCCAGTCGACGATCTGCCGGAGGGTGCGGGCCAGGTCTTGCTCGGGATCGTCCTCGAGCCTTTGCAACAGGCTTTCCAGAGGGTTTGAATTCATGCTCTTCGAATCGCTTTGGGTTTCACGGATGGATCGTCCGAATTATAGAAGCGCCGAATGAAGCCATCCTGGCTTTCTCAGCGCAGACGATTTGCAGCTTGCTTCAGAATCAACCGCTTATGGTGGTCGATTCTGGCGGTACTTCCGTGTGTCACAGGGAAACGCCGACAAATGAGGGTTTCCTTATAGCAGGTGTAACCGAAGGCGATCCGGGGAATCTATGGGGCCCGGGCCCTGTCGCACCTGGCATCGCAACGTTCCTGTCTGAAATCGCTGCCGTCAACCGAAAGTCTGCAAGGAGAATGACATGGCTCAAGTATCTTCGAGTATTTTCGGAAGTCTGATTCTGCTGTTCCTTTTGTCCGTTCCGGCTCAGGCCGGGGATGCCGCACCCTGGGGCACGGCGGCCGTGGATCCGATCGACTACGCACCGCAGAAGGTGGTCTACGACGTCGCGGAGGGCGATCCGGAGAGGTTCGAGCGGATTCTCGACCGCGTGAGTTTCCTGAACAACCTGTACGAGGCCGATCCCTTCGAGGCCTCCATCGTGCTGGTCCTCCACGGGGACGAGATCCGGTTCTTCGGGATCGAGAACCATGACGAGTTCGGCGAACTGATGCGCCGCGCACAGAGCCTGACGGTGGCCGGTCCGATCGAGTTCCGCATGTGCCGCGCGGCCGCGCAGGAGCGCGGCTTCGAGGCCGACGAGATCCACGGTTTCGTGCGCATGGTGCCGATGGCGGATGCCGAGATCATCCGCCTGCAGCAGGAGGAGGGCCACGTCTTCATGCAGTGACCTGCGGGGCGCGGCCCTCGTGGGAGCGGTCTCTCGAGCTAGCGGGTCGCCCCTACGGGTCGTTCCTAGGGGCTGGCTGCTGGTGGACGATCCGGTGCACCAGCTGGAGTTTCTCCACCGCCGGGGGCGCGAGAACGAAGGGATAGGCGTCTTCGTGGCCCATGCTGCGGTTCAGGCTGTTCAGCGCGAAGGCGAGTGGCAGCCAGTGCTTGAGGATCGGCGCGAAATCCGCCTGGCCGTAGGGATCGAATCGTGCATCCCTGGCCATCGACTGCGGATCACCCTCCTCGGGGCGCACGCCGACACCAAAGGAACGGGCGGTCTCCAGGGTGTCGACGATGTGCAAATAGTGCGCCCAGGTCTCCGCCCAGTCCTCCCAGGGGTGACTGCTCGCATAGGCGCTGACGAAGTGTTGCTGCCAGTCCGGTGGCGGCCCCTCGGCATGATGGCGTTGCAGTGCCTGTCCGTAATCCAGGGTCTCGTCGCCGAACAGCGACCGGAATTCGTCCAGCCACTGGCTGTCCCGTACCAGCCGGTCCCAGTAGTAATGCCCGGATTCGTGGCGGAAATGTCCGAGGATCGTCCGGTAGGGCTCCGCCATGTCCTCGCGCATGCGCTCCCGGGTCGCGGGATCGGCCTCGGCAACGTTCAGGGTGATCAGGCCGTCGGCGTGCCCGGTCAGTACGCGGCCCTTCTCGTTGAAGCTGGGGTCGGGATCGGCCAGGAAATCGAAGGCGAGTCCCGCGGGATCCTGGTGTTTGGGGTGCACCGGAAGTTCCAGCCGGAGCAGGCTGTAGACCAGGCGCCGCTTCTGGGTCTCCAGTCGCTGCCAGAGGATCCGGTTGCCGGCGACATTCAGATCCGGAATGGTGTGGTTGAGCCGGCAGGATCGGCAGAGCGGCTCCGGGTCCTCTGCCGGGACCATCCAGTTGCAGACCTCATGCTGCGCGGAATTGGCGCAGGCGCGATAGTCGGCCTCTCCAGGGGCAGCCAGTGCACGCCAGGATCCCTGACCCGCGTCTTCCAGCGCCGAGACCTCCATGCGGTCCGGCAGAAAGCCGAGGGTATGCCCACAGCGGGTACAACGGACGTTCTCGAAATAGACATGCTGGCCGCAGGACTGGCAGGTGAAGAGTCTCATGATTCTCCGGGTGGGAGGGGCGTCATCGGGACGATCGCGATCCGATGGAAGGTAGCGGGCGCATCAAGCACGGATCGACACCTGTCAACGGGTTTGACTACCTAGGGAAAGACACCGCTGGACGGGATCCCGGGAGCCTACTATCGTCATGGGAGACGGAGGGGGAAACCGCCGATCCGGTGAGATTACCGCTCCGCCATGCACCAACACAATAAACAAGGAGGACCCTCATGGCAGTCGCCAAAGTGACTGAAATCACCGCCGAATCGAACAAGAGCTTCGAGGATGCGATTGAACAGGGAATCCAGCGCGCAACCAAGAGCCTGCACGGCATCAAGGGCGCCTGGGTGAAGGAACAGAAGGTGACGGTAGCGGACGGAAAGATCGTCGGCTACCGCGTCGACCTGAAGGTCACCTTCATACTCGACTGAACGACCGAACCGGGGAAGGCCGGGGTCTCTGTCCCTTCCGCCGCAGGCAGTGCGCCGTCGCAGCGCGGAAGAGGACGGAGCGCGTGATCCCGCGCGTGCATCAGGCAGGTGGGGATCAACGCAAAGAACGTCCGGGTAGCGCACCGAGGCCTCCTTCCCAACGCCCTTCGGGTCACCTGCGGCGGTTCGAGTCGCTCCCGGTGGCTTTGTCCCGCAAGCGGGTCGGGACGGTTGGCCCTGTGGGCCGAATTCCGGCGTAGTCTTTTCCCGATGATCCCCCTTTGGTTCAAACTCGCCTATCTCGCCTTTGTCGCGGTCCTGGTTCCGGTCTATCTGCTGGAACACGGCTGGATGAACTTCCTGTGGTTGTCCAACGTGGCCCTGTTCGGCGGGCTCGTGGCCGCATGGCTGGAGACTCGCCGCCTGGCCAGCATGATGCTGGTCGCCGTGCTGTTGCTGGAAATGGGCTGGATCGTCGATTTCCTCGGCAGCCTCCTGCTGCTGGGGACCACGCCCTTTGGCGCGGTGGACTACATGTACAATCCCGAACTTGCCCTGTCCGTCCGGCTGCTGTCTCTGTATCACCTGCTGCTGCCCTTCGTGCTGCTGTGGCTGGTGTGGCGGCTGGGTTATGACCGCGCCGCGTGGAAGTCCTGGATTCCCATCGGCATGGGTGTGCTGGTGCTGAGCTTCCTGCTTTCCAGCCCGGAACGGAACGTGAACTGGGTATGGGGACCGGGCGGCGAGCCGCAGCAATGGATGCCCCCCGAGGCGTGGCTGGCAGTGGTGCTGGTCATCTGTGGTGTCGTGTGGTGGATCACGCACCTGCTGATCGAACATGCAGGGCGGCGTTGGGGCCTGCGCATGAGCCCTTGACGTGGAGATCGCGCGCGGCGCGGGTGCGCTCCGCGGTCTCCGGCCCTATGGAGTGCGGGGGGGGGGGGGGGGGGGGGGGGGGGGGGGGGGGGGGGGGGGGGGGGG
>RECA01000226.1 GCA_007692435.1 Thioalkalivibrio sp. | reverse complement strand
GGAGCGGGAAGTGGGGCGGGAGGGGGTTTGGGGAGGGGGGCAGATCTGGGGACGGATCTGGAATCTGTCCCCACAGGCGGCACGGGGTCCTTCTTTTTTGTGTTGCAAATCATTAAAGTGTTGACCCAAGTGATCGGGGGAGACACTCTGGGCCCATGGCAACGACTTCACCCTCCATGGCGGCGGCGGCGCGACTGCCGGGCCTGGCGCGCCGTCTCGTGGACGCCGGTCTCGCGGAACCCGGTCTGATCGCGGCGCTGGCCGACGAGGCCCGCGAGCAGCACACCCCGCTGGTCGCATTGCTGGCGACGCGCACGAAGATCTCCGAGGCGCGCCTCGCCGAGGCGGCGGGCGAGGAATTCGGCCTCCCGATCTTCGATCTCGCGGCATTCGACCGGGACCTGCTGCCGAAGGAGCACCTGAACGAGACCCTGATCCGGAAACATCACGCGCTGCCGCTGCTGCAGCGCGGCAACCGGCTCTTCGTCGCGATCTCGGATCCCACCAACCTCACCGCGTCGGACGAGTTCAAGTTCGCCACCGGCCTGACCATCGAGACGGTGCTGGTGGAGCACCACAAGCTCGACCGTCTGATCGAGGACTCGCTGAACGCCGCAATGGCGATGATGGAGGAACTCGACGACGACGGCTTCGCCGACCTGGCGGTCGCGAGCGACGAGACCGAGGAACGCGAGGAGAGCGCCAACGAGGGCGTGGACGACGCGCCGGTGGTGCGTTTCGTCAACAAGCTGATGCTGGACGCGATCCGCCGCAAGGCCTCGGACATCCACCTCGAGCCCTACGAGCGCGACTTCCGGGTGCGCTTCCGCATCGACGGCATGCTCTACGACGTCGGACACCCGCCGATGACGATGGCGATGCGGATCGTCGCGCGCGTGAAGGTGATGTCGCAGATGGACATCGCGGAACGCCGGGTCCCCCAGGACGGGCGCATCAAGCTCAAGCTCTCCCGGACCCGCGCGGTGGACTTTCGCGTGAACAGCCTGCCGACGCTGTACGGCGAGAAGATCGTGATGCGCATACTCGACTCGGACGCGAGCATGCTGAGCATCGACGTGCTGGGCTTCGAGGACGAGCAGAAGAAGCTCTACCAGAACGCGCTCAACCGGCCCTACGGGATGATCCTGGTCACCGGCCCCACCGGATCGGGCAAGACGGTCTCGCTGTACACCGGCCTCGGCATCCTCAACACCAACGACCGCAACATCTCCACCGCGGAGGACCCGGCCGAGATCAACATGCCGGGCATCAACCAGGTCAACGTCCATCCGAAGATCGGGCTGACCTTCGCCAACGCCCTGCGCGCCTTCCTGCGCCAGGACCCGGACGTGATCATGGTGGGTGAGATCCGCGATCTCGAGACCGCCGAAATCGCGATCAAGGCCGCGCAGACCGGCCACCTGGTCCTGTCGACGCTGCATACCAACGACGCGCCGCAGACGCTGACGCGTCTCGCGAACATGGGGGTGCCGGTCTACAACATCGCCTCTTCCATTCTGCTGATCATCGCGCAGCGCCTGGCGCGGCGGCTGTGCCCGGCGTGCAAGGCGCCGGAACCGCTTCCGGAAGAAGTTCTGCTAAAGGAAGGCTTCACCGCGGACGATATAGCTTCAGGTATGACTCTATACAAGCCGGTCGGCTGCGATCAGTGCACCGGCGGCTACAAGGGCCGGGTCGGCATCTACCAGGTGTTGCCGATCTCTGAAGCAATGCAGCGGTTGATCCTGGAGGGCTGCAACAGCATGCAGCTGGCGGAGCAGGCGGAACGCGAGGGAATCAACGACCTGCGTCGTGCCGGACTGCTCAAGGCCAAGGCGGGCTTCACCAGCCTCGAGGAAGTCAACCGCGTGACCACGGATTAGCGGAAGTCATGGCAAACACCGAGATCATGTTCCTCTGGGAAGGCCTCAACAAGCGGGGCGCCCGGGTCAAGGGCGAGACGCCTGCGGACAGCGAGATCACCGCGCGCGCCGAACTTCGGCGCAACGGCATCAACGTGCTGAAGATCCGCAAGAAGCCCAAGCCGCTGTTCTCGACCAAGAAGAAGATCAAGCCGGTCGACGTCGCCTACTTCCTGCGCCAGATGACCACCATGCTCAGCTCCGGCGTGCCGCTGGTGCAGGCCTTCGACATCGTGGGCCGGGGTCACGAAAACCCGGCCATGTCGGATCTGATCATGGACCTGAAGGGCCAGGTCGAGGGCGGCGAGACCTTCGCGGCGGCCCTGGCCAAGCATCCGAAGTACTTCGACGACCTCGTGATCAACCTGGTCGAGGCGGGCGAGCAGTCGGGCACGCTGGAGACCCTGCTCGACAAGATCGCGACCTACAAGGAAAAGACCGAGAGCCTGAAGGGCAAGATCAAGAAGGCGATGTTCTACCCGGCCGCGGTGATCGTCGTGGCGATCGTGGTCACCGCGATCCTGCTGATCTTCGTGGTCCCGCAGTTCGAGGCGCTGTTCGTGGGCTTTGGCGCCGATCTCCCCGCCTTCACCCGCATGGTCGTGAACCTGTCGAACCTTGCACAGAGCTGGTGGTGGGTGCTGCTCGGCCTGGTGGTGCTGACGGTGTTCCTGTTCCGGCAGGCGCACCTGCGCTCGCCGCGATTCCGGCGCACCATGGACCTGCTGATCCTGAAGATCCCGGCAATCGGCCCCATCCTGCGCAAGGCGGCGATTGCCCGCTTCGCGCGGACCCTGTCCACGATGTTCGCGGCCGGCGTGCCGCTGGTGGATGCACTGCGGTCGGTCGCCGGCGCGACCGGCAACGCCCTCTACGGCGAGGCGACCGAGCGCATGCGGGAGGAGACCGCGGCCGGCGCGCAGCTGCAGTGGTCGATGCGCAACGTCGGCATCTTCCCCAACATGGTGGTGCAGATGGTCGCGATCGGCGAGGAGTCGGGATCGCTGGACGCGATGCTCGCCAAGGTCGCCGACTTCTACGAGGAAGAGGTCGACAACGCGGTGGACAGCCTGTCCAGCCTGCTCGAACCCCTGATCATGGTGGTCCTCGGCGTGCTGATCGGCGGCCTGGTCATCGCCATGTACCTGCCCATCTTCATGCTCGGCCAGGTCATCTAGTGACCGCATCCGAACGCGTGCCGGGGGCGCGGGCTCCGGCGGCACGGTGATGGCCGCCCTGCTGGAGGCCCTCGCGCCGTGGGCCGTGCCGATTGCCGTGCTCTTCGGCCTGTTGATTGGCAGCTTCCTGAACGTGGTGATCCACCGCGTGCCGCTGATGATGCAGCGGGCATGGGAGGAGGAGGCGCGTGCGATCCTCGAGCAACCGGATCCGGAGCCGGCGCCGGACCGCCTCGATCTCTGGTGGCCCCGCTCCCGCTGCCCGCAATGCAGCCGCGAGATACGCGCCCACGAAAACATCCCGGTGCTGAGCTACCTGCTGCTGCGCGGGCGCTGTCCCGGCTGCGCGACCCGGATCTCCTGGCAGTACCCCCTGGTGGAATTGCTCACGGCGATGCTGTTCGCCATCAGTGTCCTGCACTTCGGCCCGACACCTGCGGGCCTGGCCGCGGTGCTGTTCACGGGAATGCTGATCGCCGCCGCAGGGATCGATGCGCGGACCACGCTGCTGCCCGATCAGCTGACACTGCCGCTGCTGTGGTTCGGGCTCGCGATCAACTACTTCGGGGTCTTCACCGATCTCGAATCGGCGGTCATTGGCGCGATCGCCGGCTACCTCGTGCTCTGGCTCGTCTACCACGCCTTCCGCCTGCTCACCGGCAAGGAAGGCATGGGCTACGGCGACTTCAAGCTGCTCGCGGCCCTCGGGGCCTGGCTGGGCTGGCA
This sequence comes from Thioalkalivibrio sp., assembly GCA_007692435.1. Lineage (GTDB taxonomy): Bacteria > Pseudomonadota > Gammaproteobacteria > Ectothiorhodospirales > Ectothiorhodospiraceae > Thioalkalivibrio. Next base: position 25,625 of record RECA01000226.1, on the reverse strand, counting down.
GGCCCTGCCCCTGGTCCTCCTGCTCGCATCGCTGGTCGGGGCGATCGTCGGCATTGCCCTGATCCTGCTGCGCGGCCGGGACCGGAACATCCCGATTCCCTTCGGCCCCTACCTGGCGGCCGCCGGCTGGATCGCGCTGATCTGGGGCGATGCGCTGCTGGAACTCTACCTGCCCTGATCATGCTCAGGATCGGACTGACCGGCGGAATCGGCAGCGGCAAGAGCACGATCTCGGCGATCTTCGAGGAACTCGGCGCACCCGTGATCGACACCGACGCAATCGCGCGGGAGGTCGTCGCGCCCGGCGAGCCGGCACTGGCGGAGATCTGCCGAAGCCTCGGGCACGACCTGCTCCGGCCCGACGGCAGCCTCGACCGCGCCGCACTGCGCCGCCGGGTCTTTCGCGATGACGCGCGGCGCCGCCGCCTGGAGGCGATCACCCATCCGGCCATCGACGCACGGATGCGGCAGCGGTTGGCCACGCTTCCGGAACACACGGCGTATGTGCTGCTGGTGATCCCGCTGCTGCTGGAGGCCGGCTGGCAGGACCGGGTCGACCGGATCCTGCTGGTCGACTGTCCGGAGACGGTGCAGGTGCAGCGCGTGGTGAGCCGTGACGGCATCGAGCCGGAGGAGGCCTGGCGCATGGTCCGCAGCCAGGCGTCACGCGACGCGCGCCGGCAGGCGGCCGATGACGTGATCGATAACGATGGCAGCCTGGAACGGGCGGAACTGACCGCGCGGGTGCAAAGGCTGGACAGGCGCTACCGGGGCGCCGCGGACTGAGGCGCCCGGCCCGCGAGGCATGCACCGCGCCGGGCGGCGGTCGTCGTCCGCCGGCCCGTGACCCGGGTGGAAATGCACCGGGGACATGCCTGATACTGGGCGCCAATTCGCCGGATGGTATCCCTTGACCCAGTCGACGCTGACATTCGAACAGCCCCTGCACGAGCGCGTACGTCTGCTGCTTCGGCTCGAGGCCCTGCTGGAACGCTTCCGCAGCAGCAGCCTCGCAGCCCGGGACTTCGACCACCACCACGCATTGACCGTGCTCGTGGACATCTATGCGCTGGCGGGCCGGGTGGACGTGAAGCGCGAGCTGATGGGCGAGATCGAGCGCCAGATCGCGAACCTGAACCGCTTCGCCTCCCAGCCCGGGGTTGACCAGGAGCGCCTGGCACTGACGATGGAGGGGCAGCGCCGGCTGCTCGCGCGGCTGGAAGATCAGGTGGGCAGCCTCGACCACGCGGTGAAGGGCAACGAGTTCTACACCAGCGTGCGCCAGCGCACCGCGCTGCCGGGCGGCGCCAGTGACTTCGACCTGCCGATCTACCACTACTGGCTCTCGCAGCCCGCGGCGGCACGGGAGGAACTGCTTCTCGAGTGGTTCCGGCCGCTGGAATCGGTGGCGGAGGCCATTACCCAGGTGCTGACCTTCATCCGCGCGGCGGGCCAGCCACGCAACGTGGTCGCCCACGAGGGCTACCATGAGCAGGGACTCGACACCAGCTACGCCTGGCAGATGCTGCGGGTCAGCATCAGCAGCGACCAGCAGTGCTATCCGGAGATCAGTGCCGGGCGGCAGCGCTTCACGGTGCGCTTCATGGATCCCGGCGACTTCCACGACCGGCCCCGGATCGTCTCTCGCGACGTGCCCTTCCAGCTGAGCTGCTGCGCGATCTGAGATCGGCCGGGACGGGCGGGAGCCGGTTCGGCGCTTCCTTCTGCCAGGCGGATCAGTCCAGCAGGCCGCGGATGCCGGCGATTCCCTGTGCGCCGACCGCCTGCAACCGCCGGAGATCCCCGGCTTCCAGCCCGCCCAGTGCGAACACCGGGCAGGATGCCCGTTCGCAGAGGGCCGCGAGCCCCGCGAGCCCGATCGGCTGCGCACCGGGGTGCGTGCGCGTGCGCTCGACCGGCCCCGCGACCACGAAGTCCACCGGCAGCGCCATCGCGCGTTCGAGACCATCGAGGTCGTGCACCGATGCCGCGACCCAGCCGTCGCTGTGCGGGCGCGCGGCGAGTACCCGCAGCCGCCGCTCGGGCAGGTGACAGCCCGCGGGCGGCAGCGCCGCGCGCCAGGCCTGCGGCGCGTTGACCAGCACCTCCACCCCGTGGCCGGCGGCCGCGTCCATCAGCCTGCGCGCGTAATCGAGAAAGGCGGCCTGCCCGAGCCCCGGGGCCCGGATCTGCAGCAGCCCGATGCCGCCGCGGGCGAGCCGCCGGGCGACACGGCGGGCCTCGTGCTCCACGGCGGCCGCGGAGTCCGGATCCGGCGAGATCAGGTAGAACGCGGGCAGTCGGGCGGCATTGACGATGGCACGGCTGGCCTCGGGGAACGGCAACTCCGCGAGCTCACCCGGCTCCGCCCAGTGCAGCGGCTGCGCCTCGCGGGGCCTCGGCTGCCCCCGCCAGGCATCGACGCGGAACACCGCGAGTTCGACACGCCGTTCGGGATAGTCGTGCGGAATCGTCAGGATACGGGTGGCCGCCATCACCTCGACGCCCAGCTCCTCGCGCAGCTCCCGCTCGAGGGCGCCGCGCGCGCGCTCTCCCGGGGCGCACTTGCCGCCGGGAAACTCCCACAGGCCGGACAGGTGGACGTGGCCCGCGCGGCGGCTGATCAGCACGCGGCCGGCCGCGTCGCGCAGCAGGCCGATGGCGACCCGCATCCGGCCCTCAGGACCGGTAGTCGGCGTTGATCCGGACGTAGTCGTAGGAGAAGTCACAGGTGTACTTGCGGTACCCGGCGGCGCCGCGTCCCAGGTCGATCACGATATCGAGCTCGGCCATGCCGAAGGCCTGCTGGCCGGCCTCCTCGGTATAACCCGGCGCACGGCCGCCGCCGGAGACGATGTCCACGCCGTTCACCGCGATGCCGACGTCCTCGATCCGCAGATCCTCGACGCCGGCGCGCCCGACGGCGGCCAGGATCCGTCCCCAGTTGGGATCGCAGGCGAACAGTGCCGTCTTCACCAGCGGCGACAGCGCGACGGCCTCCGCCACCCGGCGCGCCTCGTCCCGGTCCCGGGCCGCCTGCACAGTGACCTGCACGAACTTCGTCGCGCCCTCGCCGTCGCGCACGATGGCCTGGGCCAGTTCGAGGCACAGTGCGTTCAGCGCCGCGGCGAGCCGCTCGCGGTCCGGACCCGGCGGCACCGTCACGCCGCTGGCACCGCTTGCGATGCAGACCACCGCGTCGTTGGTGGAGGTATCCCCGTCCACGGTGATCGCGTTGAAGCTGTGCTCCACCGCTTCGGCGAGCAGTTGCCGCAACGGATCCGCGTCCAGCACCGCATCGGTGCCGATGAAGGCGAGCATGGTCGCCATGTCCGGGTGGATCATGCCCGAGCCCTTGGCGATCCCGGTCAGGGTCACGCTGCCGCCGCTGAGGGCGACCGTGCGACTGGCGCCCTTGGCCACCGTGTCGGTGGTCATGATCGCACGGGCCGCGGCCATCCAGCCATCGGCGTCGAGCCCGGCAACCAGCGCCGGCAGCGCGGCCTCGATGCGCTCGACCGGCAGCGGCTCGCCGATCACGCCCGTGGAAAAGGGCAGCACGGCCTGTGCCGGCTCTTCCAGCGTCCGCCCCAGGGCCGCGCAGGTCGCACGGGCCGCGGCAAGCCCCGCCGTCCCGGTGCCGGCATTGGCGTTGCCGGCGTTGATCAGCAGCCAGCGTGGGCTACCGGCGCCGAGCGGTTCCCGTGCGGGATCTTCGCGTGTGAGATGTTCCCGGGCGACCTGCACCGGGGCTGCGCAGAAGGCGTTGCGGGTGAACAGTGCGGCGAGGGCCGCGCCGGGGCCCGCATCGATCAGCAGCAGATCGTCCCGGTCCCGGTAGCGGATCCCGGCGGCGACGGTACTCAGCCGGATCCCGGGCACCGGAACCAGGTGCGTCGGAGCCTTCAGCGCAACGGCCACGGACAGGCCTTGGCGTGAAAATACAGACACGGAAGACACGGAAGGTTTAAAACCCGAGTCGTTTCCGTGCTTTCCGTGGCTAAGCCTTTCATCGTTCGGGGTGGCCCGGAGCCATGACAGTCAGTTGAGACGGCCGTGGCAGTGCTTGAACTTCTTGCCGGAGCCGCACCAGCAGGGATCGTTCCGGCCCAGCTTCGGACCCTCGCGCCGGAAGGGCTGGGCCGAGTCGGGGGCATCCGCCCGTTCCTCCCGGCCCCGCAGCGGGCTGCCCGGATCCTCGTGCTTGAACTGGATGCCCTCCGGCGCGCGCGCGAAGCGGCGGCCGAACTCCTCCGCCGCGCTCTCGGAGCGCAGTTGCAGCCGCAGCAGCATCTTGATCACGTCGTGCTTGATGCGCTCGAGCAGGGCCTCGAACATCGCGAAGGCCTCGCGCTTGTACTCCTGCTTCGGGTTGCGCTGCGCGTAGCCGCGCAGCCCGATACCCTGGCGCAGGTAGTCCATCGCCGCGAGGTGCTCCTTCCACTGGCTGTCCAGGACCTGCAGCATCACGTCGCGCTGCAGCCGCTTCATCAGGTCGTCGCCCATCGCGGTGCGCTTCTCCTCGATCACCGCACGCGCCTTGTCGACGATCCGCTCGCGCAGCGGTTCCTCGTGGAGGTCCTTCTCGTTGTCCAGCCATTCCTGCACCGGCAGCTCGAGCCCGAACTCGGAGGCCAGGTAGCTGGTGAGACCCGGGACGTCCCATTCGTCCTCGACGCTGCCCGGCGGGATGTACTGGCTGATCGCCCCGTTGACCACGTCCAGCAGCAGCGCGTCGATGGTGTCGGAGATGTCCTCGGCCGTCAGCAGTTCCGCGCGCTGTTCGTAGATCACCCGGCGCTGGTCGTTGGCGACGTCGTCGTATTCGAGCAGCTGCTTGCGGATGTCGAAGTTGTGGGCCTCGACCTTGCGCTGGGCGTTCTCGATCGCGCGGCTCACCCACGCGTTCTCGATGGCCTCGCCCTGCTCCATGCCCAGGCGCTGCATCAGCCCGCGGACCCGCTCCGACGCGAAGATGCGCATCAGGCTGTCTTCCAGCGACAGGAAGAAGCGGCTGGAGCCGGGATCGCCCTGGCGCCCCGAGCGCCCGCGCAGCTGGTTGTCGATGCGGCGGGATTCGTGGCGTTCGGAGCCGATGATGTGCAGTCCGCCGGCCCCGAGCACCGCGTCGTGGCGCTTCTGCCACCCGGTCTTCACGCGCTCGACCTCGGCTGCGTCCGGGTTGTCGCCCAGGGCCTCCAGTTCCGCGGCCAGGCTGCCGCCCAGCACGATGTCGGTCCCGCGGCCGGCCATGTTCGTCGCGATGGTCACCGCGCCGGGCTGGCCGGCCTGGGCGATGATGTGGGCCTCGCGCTCGTGCTGCTTCGCGTTCAGCACCTCGAAGCGGATGCCGCTCTTCTTCAGTGCCGCGGCCAGGCGCTCCGAGGCCTCCACCGAGGCCGTGCCCACCAGCACGGGCTGCTGGCGTTCCACGCACCAGTTGATCTCCTTGCTGATCGCCTCGAACTTCTCGTCCTGAGTGAGGTAGACGAGGTCCTGCATGTCGTTGCGGTTCAGGGGCCTGTTGCCCGGAACCACCACGACCTCCAGCGCGTAGATGGTCTGGAACTCGTAGGCCTCGGTGTCAGCGGTACCGGTCATCCCCGCGAGCTTGTCGTAGAGCCGGAAGTAGTTCTGGAAGGTGATCGAGGCAAGGGTCTGGTTCTCCTGCTGGATCGGCACGCCCTCCTTGGCCTCGATCGCCTGGTGCAGACCCTCCGACCAGCGCCGGCCGGGCATGATGCGGCCGGTGAATTCGTCAATGATGTTGACCTTGCCGTCCCGCACCAGGTAGGCGACGTCGCGCTTGAACAGCGCGTGGGCCCGCAGCGCCGCGTTCAGGTGATGCAGCACCGGAATGCTGGCCGCATCGTAGAGCGTCTGGTGCTCCTCCAGGAGTTCGTGCTCGTGCAGCAGCTGCTCGACGCGCTCCTGTCCCTCCTCGCTCAGGAAGACCTGCTTGGCCTTCTCGTCGATGTAGTAGTCACCCTCGGATTCCTCGTCCTCCTGCGGCTTCAGCTGCGGCACGATCTTGTTCATCCGCATGTACATCTCCGAGCTGTCACCGCTCGGGCCGGAAATGATCAGCGGCGTGCGCGCCTCGTCGATCAGGATCGAGTCCACCTCGTCCACGATCGCGTAGTTGAGCTTGCGCTGCACCCGGTCCTCGGCCCGGAAGGCCATGTTGTCGCGCAGGTAGTCGAAGCCGAACTCGTTGTTGGTGCCGTAGGTGATGTCGGCGGCGTAGACCTCGCGACGCGTGGCCGGGCGCAGACGCGGGTGGCCCTCCCCCTCCGGGTGGTAATCCGGGTCGTAGAGGTAGGAGGACGAGTCCGCACCCAGGCCCCCGGAGCTGTTGATCACGCCCACCGAGAGGCCGAGGGCGTGGTACAGGCGACCCATCCAGACGGCGTCGCGGCGCGCCAGGTAGTCGTTGACGGTGACCACGTGCACCCCGTCGCCGGAGAGCGCGTTCAGGTAGCCGGTCAGGGTCGCGACCAGCGTCTTGCCCTCGCCGGTCCGCATCTCCGAGATGCGCCCGTCATTGAGCACCATGCCGCCGATCAGCTGCACGTCGAAGTGCCGCATTCCCAGCGTCCTCTCGCTCATCGCCCGGCACACCGCGAAGGCCTCCGGCAGCAGTTTGTCCAGGCCCTCGCCGCGCTGCAGCCGGCTGCGCAGCTCGGCCGTCTTGCCCGCGAGTTCCGACTCCGAGAGGCGGTCGATCTCTTCGCCCACGGCATTGACCACGCGCACGACCCGCTGGTAGCGCTTGATCGCGCGATCATTGCGGCTGCCAAACAACTTGCGTACGAAATTGGTGACCATGAGACCCTGCGAAAAAATCGATGAAAGCCCGGTAGGATACCGCATACCGGCCTGAACTTCGCGGCGGGCCGGGCACTCCCGGCGAAGAACGCCGGTTATACTGGCCCCGTGGTGATCCCGGCGGAGGCAGGATGAAGCGGAACGGTGAGGGGAAGCGGCCGGGGCCGCGGGCGCTGGCGTCCTACATCGACCCGGCGTGGCGCATGCGCTCGCGCGGCGATGCCGGCATCCAGCGGGCCCTCCACGGCCTCCTCGGGCCGCTCCTCGAGCAGCGCCGCATCGACGTCACCACCGACGGCAGCACGCTGCTCATCGCCTGTCGGGAACCGGCCTGCGCCACCGAGTTGCGCTTTCTGCAGCGCGACATACGGAAGACGCTGAAGGCCGCCGGGTATCCGTCCATCGAGCAGATTCGCGTGGCCATCTCGGCACCCGGCACCGCGGCCACCGTGAGCGTCGCGCCGCCAGCGGAACGCACGATACCCCCGGGGGCGCGACAGGCCCTGCGTGCCGCCGCTTCCGGCATTGCCGATCCACGGCTCGCGGACGCGCTCAGGCGCCTGGCACATGCCGGCTCAGGAGACGGCTGAGTTGAGACGCCGGGTCATTCCGCGCTTCATTTCCGACCCCGGGCGGCCCCGGTCTACCCCGGGCCCTCGCGATCAGGAGGCGCCGCTCAGGGTCTGGGTCAGCTGGCCGAAGGAGATCGGCAGGGGCTGGGACTCGTCCTCGAAGGTGACCAGTTCCCAGGCCTCCTGGTCCTGTTTCAGCTGCCGGATCAACTGATTGTTCAGCGCGTGACCCGACTTGTGGCCGGTAAAGGCGCCGATGAGGCTGTGCCCGAGCAGGTACAGGTCCCCGACCACGTCGAGGATCTTGTGCTTCACGAGTTCGTTCTCGTAACGCAGCCCGTCCTCGTTAAGGATCTTGAAATCGTCCAGCACGATCGCGTTGTCGAGGCTGCCCCCGAGCGCAAGCTGGTTGGCACGCAGGGCCTCGATATCCCGCATGAAGCCGAAGGTCCGGGCACGGGAGACCTCCCGCACGAAGGAGGTGGATGAGAAGTCGAGCTCCGCACGCTGACTGCCACTGGTGAACATCGGGTGCTCGAAGTCGATGCAGAACCCGACCTTGAAGCCCTCGTAGGGATCGAAGCGCACCCACTTGTCGTCGTCGTGGATCTCCACCGAACGCTTGATGCGAATGAACTTCTTCGCCGCATTCTGCTCCTCGAGCCCCGCCGACTGCAGCAGGAACACGAAGGGCCCCGCGCTGCCGTCCATGATCGGGACCTCGGACGCACTGACATCCACGTGCAGGTTGTCGATACCGAGGCCGGCCACGGCCGACAGCAGGTGCTCGACGGTGGAGACGCGCACCCCGTTACGGACCAGCGAGGTGGACAACCGGGTATCACCGACATTCTCCGCCGCCGCGGCGATCGACACCGGCGGATCGAGATCCGAGCGATGGAAGACCACACCGGTGTTGGGTGCAGCCGGCCGAAGGGTCAGTGTGACCTTCTCGCCGGTGTGCAGGCCGACACCCGTGGCGCGGATACTGTTCTTGAGCGTTCTCTGCCGAATCAACGCACGTTCACTCCAGGGGTGGGGGCCGTCGTCCGGGCCCTAAAGTCAACACGGGCCCGGACTTGCGCACAACAATGACAGCATTATTGCAGGATTCCGCTCATCCTGCATAGATGACCTTCAGTCCGCCTGCTTGCGCAGGAAGGCCGGGATATCGAGCACGTCGATCCCGGTCTGACCCGCGTAATCCGGCGCGGCGCTGCCCTCGCCACGGCGCAGCGCGGTCGGCCGCTCCAGCCCTTCGAGATCGGAACCGGCAACGCGGCGCGGAGGCGCGGCATCCACGACCCGGACACTCGGTCGCTCGGGAGCGGCCGGCTTGGCGGGACTGCCGAGTCCGGTCGCGACCAGGGTCACCCGCAGTTCGTCCGTCATTTCCGGATCGATCACCGTGCCGACCACGACCGTCGCGTCCTCGGAGGCCAGGGCCTTCACGGCCTCGCCGACCTCCTCGAATTCGCCGATCCCGACATCCAGGCCACCGGTGACGTTCACCAGGATGCCGCGCGCGCCGGAGATGTCGATGTCCTCCAGCAGCGGGCTCGCGATCGCCGCCTCGGCCGCCTGCCGCGCCCGGTCCTCGCCGGCCCCCGAACCGGTGCCCATCATCGCCATCCCCATCTCGCGCATCACGTTGCGCACGTCGGCAAAGTCGACGTTGATCAGGCCCGGGCGGGTGATCAGCTCCGCGATGCCCTGAACGGCACCGAAGAGCACGTCATTGGCGGCCTTGAAGGCATCCAGCAGGCTGGTGTTCTTGCCCAGCACCGTCAGGAGCTTCTCGTTGGGGATGGTGATCAGCGAATCGACCTGCTCGGTCAGCGCCTTGATGCCGGACATCGCCACCTGCATGCGCTTCTTGCCCTCGAAGGGGAACGGCTTGGTGACGACGGCCACGGTGAGGATGCCCATCTCCTTGGCGAGCTGCGCGACCACCGGGGCGGCCCCGGTACCGGTACCGCCGCCCATGCCGGCGGTGATGAAGACCATGTCCGCACCCTGCAGCAGCTCCTGGATGCGTTCGCGATCCTCCAGCGCGGCCTCGCGGCCCACCGCGGGATCGGCACCGGCGCCCAGCCCCTTGGTGATGTCGCCGCCGAGCTGCAGCAGCGTCTTCGCGCCGAGGCTCTTCAGGGCCTGGGCGTCGGTGTTGGCGCAGATGAAGTCCACGCCCTCCAGCTGGGAATAGACCATGTGCTGCACGGCGTTGCCGCCGCCGCCGCCCACGCCGATCACCTTGATTGTTGCACTCTGGGTAAAGGTATCCATCAGTTCGAATGTCATGGTTGTGCCTCCTGTGTCGGGTCGATGTCGATGTCACTCGGGTGCCGGCGGCGAGCGGGCCGCCGGCACCCACTCAGGGGGTCAGAAATGCCCCGAAAACCAGTTCTTCATGCGCCGCCAGACACCCTGGAAACCGGTGTCCACCGGACGCGCCTCCTGTTCCGCCCGCGCCTGCTGTGCGTACAGCAGCAGCCCGACGCCGGTGGAGTGGATGGGGTTGCGCACCACGTCGATCAGTCCGCTGACGCTGTGCGGCATGCCGAGCCGCACCGGCATGTGGAAGACCTCCTCGGCGAGGTCCACGACGCCCTCCATGCGCGAGGAACCGCCGGTCAGCACCACGCCGGCGGCCATCAGCTCCTCCGATCCAGAACGCCGCAGTTCCGCCTGCACCAGCTGCAGCAGCTCCTCGTAGCGCGGTTCGACGACCGACGCGAGGGTCTGCCGGGACAGCCGCCGCGCGGGCCGGTCGCCCACCCCCGGGACCTCGATGGTCTCCCCGGGATCGGCCAGCTGCCGCAGCGCGCAGGCGTACTTGATCTTGATCTCCTCGGCGTACTGCGTCGGCGTGCGCAGCGCGACGGCGATGTCGTTGGTCACCTGGTCGCCGGCGATCGGAATCACCGCGCTGTGCGCGATCGCGCCGTTCGCGAAGACCGCGATGTCGGTGGTCCCGCCGCCGATGTCGACCAGGCAGATGCCGAGGTCCTTTTCGTCCTCGGTGAGCACCGAGTAGCTGGAGGCGAGCTGTTCGAGGATGATGTCGTCGACGCGCAGACCGCAGCGCTCGACGCACTTCACGATGTTCTGGGCGGCCGAGACCGCTCCGGTGACCAGGTGCACGCGCGCCTCGAGACGCACGCCCGACATGCCGATCGGGTCGCGGATGCCCTCCTGGCCATCGATGATGTATTCCTGCGGCAGCACGTGCAGGATCTTCTGGTCCGCCGGGATCGCGATCGCGCGGGCGGCGTCGATCACGCGCTCCACGTCGCCCATGCTGACCTCCTGCACGCGAATCGCGACCACGCCGGTGGAGTTGTAGCTCTTGATGTGGCTGCCGGCGATGCCGGTGTACACCGAGTGGATCTCGCAGCCCGCCATCAGCTCGGCCTCCTCGACCGCGCGCTGGATGGACTGGACGGTGGACTCGATGTTGACCACGACCCCCTTCTTCAGCCCGTTTGACGGCGATGACCCGATTCCGATGATTTCGATCACGCCGTCCTCGTTGACCTCGCCGACGATGGCCTCGATCTTCGATGTGCCGATGTCCAGGCCCACGATCAGGCCCTGCTCCACCGCCTTCTTCGCCATTACGTTGCGTCCCGTGTTCCGTCTCATTGCGTGTTTGCCTCCGTGTCTTCGCCGGCGGAGGCCGTCTGCCAGGCCACCGCCGCGCCCCGCGCGTAGCGCAGGTCGACGCGGGCCAGGGGCTCCGGGGAACGCTCGCGCAGCACCGGCATCAGCGGCACCAGCTGCTCCAGCCGGGACAGGTCGCTGTCGCGACCCATCAGGATCTCGCCGCCGTCCTCGAGCCGTATGGTCCAGGCCCTGCGGGCACTCTCCCTGATGCCGGAAACGGCGAGACCGACATCGGCCAGCCGCGCCGACACCTCCAGGTAGCGCTGCATCAGTTCGAGCTGGCGGCCCGCCCCGCCCTCCAGCGCGGGCAGGAAGTCCCAGGCCGCGAGGTCCACGGGGCCGAAGACCCTGCCCCGGCGGTCCAGCAGATGGTCCCCGCCCCAGCGCGCGACCGGCACCGGCTCGGTGATCGCGACCTCGACGGTATCCGGCCAGCGCTTGCGCAGCCGGACCGAGTCCACCCAGGGCATCGCCTCCAGTTCCTCGCGCGCCCGGTCGAGATCCATCACGAAGAACCCGCGCCGGTGGCCGGCCAGCACCGACTCGACGTCTTCCGGCTGCACCTGCCGCAGGTCTTCGGGCAACGCCACACGCTCCAGTCGCAACAGGGTGTCGAGATCCAGCCGCGCGACCAGGCCCGCGGCCAGCACCACCGCGCCGGCCAGTGCCATCCCGGCCACCACGCGCACGCCCGCTCCCAGCGCGGGACGCGCTCGGTGCAGCAGGGGTTCCCGCTGCTGCAGCCTGCGGTTACGCGCCCCCATCGGCCCCTCTCTCCGGCGACCGGAAGCTGGTCTCGAGGATACGCAGGCACAGTTCGTCGAAGTCGATGCCCGCCTGCGCCGCGGCCTTCGGCACCAGGCTGTGGGCGGTCATGCCCGGCACGGTATTGACCTCGATCAGGTAGTTCTCGCCATGGGCGTCCTGGAGCAGGTCCACCCGTCCCCAGCCGTAGCCGTCCACCGCGGCAAAGGCGCTCAGCGCCAGGGTCTGCAGCTCGATCAACGCGGCCGAATCCAGCGGCGGCGGGCACAGGTAGCGCGTGGTGTCCGCCTCGTATTTCGCGTGGTAGTCGTAGAAATGGCCCGGTGTCTCGATCTGGATCACGGGCAGCGGCTGGTTGTCCAGTATCGTCACCGTGAACTCCCGGCCGACGATCCATTGCTCGGCAAACACCGTACCCGGCTGCCGGCAGGCCTCCCCGTACGCGGCCTGCAGTTCGGCGGCAGCCTCGACACGGGTCAGACCCTGACTGGATCCACCGCGGGAGGGCTTCACGATCAGGGGCAGTCCGAGCGCATCGGCGACCGCCTCGGGATCGAAGTCCCGGGACAGCAGCCGGTACGGCGCACTCGGCAGGTTGGTACCGGCCCACAGCCGCTTGCAGGCCAGCTTGTCCATGCCCAGCGCCGAACCCAGGACGCCCGAGCCGGTGTACGGCACGCCCGCGATGTCCAGACAGCCCTGCAGCGTGCCGTCCTCTCCTCCCTCGCCATGCAGCGCGATGAAGGCCCGGTCGAAGCCCAGCAGGTCCAGACTGCGCGCCCGCTCGGTCGTGAGGTCGATCGGCACCGCGTCCACGCCGCTGCGCAACAGCGACTGCAGCACCGCCTGCCCGCTCGCCAGCGAGATCTCCCGCTCACCGGACCAGCCCCCCATCAACACGGCCACCCGCCCGTAGCGACGGGCCCGTTCCGCTCTCTTGTTCATTGCTGCGTCTCCTTGCGGCCGATCACCCGGACCTCCGGGATCAGGCGGATGCCGGAACGGGCCTCGACCCGCCGCTGGACCTCCTCGATCAGCCATTCGATGTCGGCCGCGCAGGCCGTACCGTCATGAGTGATGAAGTTGGCATGCTTGCGCGAGACCTCGGCGCCGCCACGCTGCAGACCCTTCAGGCCCGCCTGCTCGATCAGCACGGCCGCGTGGCCGCCCTCGGGGTTCCTGAAGACCGAACCGCCGGAGGGCAGACCCAGCGGCTGCTTCTCCGAGCGTTCGCGCAACAGGTCCTGAATGCGCGCGCGCGCGGCTGACGGATCGCCCGGCTGCAGGCGCAGCACGGTGCGGAGGAAGAACGCCTCACCGGACCCGGAAACGCTGCGGTAGGCGATCCGGAAGTCCGCGGGGGTGCGGACCAGGCGCAGGCCCCGGCGGTCCATGGTCTCCACCCACTCGACCAGCGGCCAGATCTCGCCGCCCCACGCGCCGGCATTCATCGCCAGTGCGCCGCCGATCGTGCCCGGTATGCCCGCGAGGAACTCGGCCCCCGTCAGGCCCTCCGCGGCGCAGAACCGCGCCGCCTGGGCACAGGCGAGGCCTGCACCGAGCTCCACCCGTTCCGGATCCACGCGCAGGCGCTGGTTCAGTGACCCGGCGAGGTGGATCACCACGCCTTCGATGCCCCCGTCGCGGATCAGCACGTTGCTGCCCAGGCCCAGGAGGGTGCGCGGAAAGGTCTCCGGCACGGACGCGAGAAAATGGACGAGATCGTCCACGTCCTCGGGCTCGAACAGCCACTCCGCGCGGCCGCCGACCCGCCAGGAGGTCATCCCGGCCAGTGGCACGTCGCGCTCAAGCCTTCCGCGCACCCGGAGACTGGCGGCATGGCCGATCATGCCCGCCCCTCCGCCAGCAGGGCCGGGAGCCGTGCCGCGAGTTGCCCGATGTCCCCGGCGCCCTGGGTGATCACCACGTCGCCGGGGGCCAGCAGACCCGCCAGCACCCCGGGAACCGCATTCACCGACTCGACGAAGACCGGCTCGACCCGGCCGCGCAGGCGGATGGCCCGGGCCAGGCTGCGCCCGTCGGCACTGGGTATCGGGGTCTCCCCGGCCCGGTAGACGTCGAGGAGCACGAGGCCGTCCGGGCCCGACAGCACCTCGGCGAAGTCCTCGAAGAGGTCCCGCGTCCGGGTGAAGCGGTGCGGCTGAAAGACCAGCTGGACCCGGCGCCCGGGCCAGGCGGCGCGCACGGCCTCGAGGGTCGCCGCGATCTCCCGCGGGTGATGTCCGTAGTCGTCCACCAGCGTCACCGACCCGCCCGCGATCCGGCATTCCTGCACCTGGAACCGCCGGCCGATGCCCTGGAAACCCTCCAGCGCGCGCTGCAGGGCGTCGGGCGTGACCTCCAGTTCGTGCGCCACTGCCGCGGCGGCCAGTGCGTTCAGCACGTTGTGCCGCCCCGGGAGGTTCAGGGTCACCGGAACCGGGTCCCGGTCCGGCAGGTGGAGATCGAAGTGGGTGCGCACGCCCACCTGGCTGAGGTTCACGGCACGCACGTCGGCGGCCGGGTCGAAGCCGTAGGTGATGCGCGGCCGCTCGAGGCGCTCCAGCAGGCGGCGCACCTCCGGATCGTCGATGCAGAGCACCGCCAGCCCGTAGAACGGCAGGTGATGCAGGAATTCCAGGAAGGTGTCGCGCAGGCGCGCGAAATCGCCCTCGTAGGTGCCCAGATGGTCGGCGTCGATGTTGGTGACCACGCTGACCATCGGTTGCAGGTGCAGGAACGATGCGTCGCTCTCGTCCGCCTCCGCGACCAGATACTCGCTCTGGCCGAGGCTGGAGTGGCTGGCCGTGCTGTTCAGGCGGCCCCCGATCACGAAGGTGGGATCGAGACCGCCCTCGCCCAGGATGCTGGCGATCAGGCTGGTGGTGGTCGTCTTGCCGTGCGTGCCGGCCACCGCGATGCCGAAGCGGAAGCGCATCAGCTCGGCCAGCATCTCGGCGCGGCGCACGATCGGGATCCCGCGTTTCCGCGCGGCCGCCACCTCGGGGTTGGCCGGGTCGATCGCGCTGGACACGACCAGCACGTCCGCGTCTGCCACCTGGTCGGCGGCGTGGGTCTGGCTGATCGGGATCCCCAGCCCCCCGAGACGGCGGGTCACGGCGGAGTCCTGCAGGTCCGAGCCGGAGACCTGGTAGCCCAACTGGTGCAGCACCTCGGCGATGCCGCCCATCCCGGAGCCTCCGATGCCCACACAGTGGATGCGGCGGATCCGGCGCATGGCCTGGCGGGATGCGTTCGGGCCGGTCATCCTGCCTTCCTCCGCGATCGTGCCGGCACCGCCTCGATGCAGGCCTCGGCAAGCTGCTCCGCGGCGTCGGTCATTGCCCTGGCACGGGCCCGCTCCGCCTTCTCCAGCAGCATTTCGCGGTCGAGCGTGGCCAGCAGCTCGCCCAGACGACCGGCGCTGAGATCGGGATCCGGGATGGACCAGGCCGCGCCGGCGTTGACCAGCAAGCGCGCATTGGCGGTCTGGTGATCGTCGACCGCGTGCGGGTAGGGAACGAACACGGCCGCGAGGCCGGCGGCCGCGACCTCGGACACGGTGAGCGCACCGGCCCGGCAGATCACCAGGTCGGCCCAGGCGTAGGCCGCCGCCATGTCCGCGATGAACGCGGTGATCCCGGCATCCACACCGGCGGCCCGGTAGGCCTCCCTCGCCGCGTCCAGGGTGCGTTCTCCCGCCTGGTGCCGGACCACCGGTCGCGCATCCGGCGCCAGGGTGCCCAGTGCCGCCGGGACCGTCTCGTTCAGTTTCAGTGCGCCCAGGCTGCCACCGAGCACCAGCAGGCGCAGTGGCCCCGCGCGCCCGTCCCAGCGCGCAGCGGGCGGAGGGATCTCCGCGATCTCGCGCCGGATCGGATTGCCGATGGTCCGGCAGCCCACCGATTCGGGGAAGCTGTCCGGAAACGCGGCGAAGACCTGGTCCGCGATCCGGGCGAGCCACCGGTTGGTGAGCCCTGCCACCGCGTTCTGCTCGTGCACCAGCAGCGGTCTCCCCAGGGCCGAAGCCATCAGCCCGCCCGGACCGGAGGCAAAACCGCCAAAGCCGACGACCACGTCGGGACGCAGGCGCAGCATCAGCCCCAGCGCCCACCACAGCGAGATGCCCAGGCGCCAGGGGGCGAGCAGCCGGCTCACCAGACCCTTGCCGCGCAGCCCGGTGACCGGCAGGGTGAAGAGCTCGAGGCCCGCCTCGGGCACCAGGGTCGTCTCCAGCCCCCGATCACTCCCCAGCCAGGAGACCCGGCAGCCGTGCCCGCGCAGTGCCGAGGCCACGGCGAGCCCCGGAAACACGTGGCCGCCGGTGCCGCCCGCCATCACCAGCACGTGGTGCGCTGCCGCGGTCATCGCCCGCCCCTCCGGATACGGGGCACAGGCACCTGTGCCTCCCAGTTCACCCGCAACAACAGACCGATGGCCGCGAGCGTCACGATCAGTGAACTGCCCCCGTAACTGAGCAACGGGAGCGTCAGGCCCTTGGTCGGCAGCAGCCCCATGTTCACGCCAAGATTCACGGCCGCCTGCAGCCCGATCCAGATACCGATGCCGAAGGCGACGTGGGAACCGAATGCGTGCCCTCCGCGTTCCGCGAGCATGCCGATCCGGAAGGCGCGCCAGACCAGCAGCATGAACAGCGCGATCAGGGCCACCACGCCCACGAAGCCGAATTCCTCGGCAAAGACCGCGAACAGGAAGTCGTTGTGGGCCTCCGGCAGGTAGAAGAGCTTCTGGACGCTGCCGCCCAGGCCGGCGCCCAGCCAGGATCCGGACCCGATCGCGATCAGCGACTGGGTCAGCTGGAAGCCCGACGCGAAGGGATCCTGCCAGGGATCGAGGAAGGCGGTCAGGCGCGCGACCCGGTACGGCGTCGCGACCGCGATCACCGCCATCGCGCTGAAGATGGTCGCGCCCAGGGCGAGGAACTGCCAGAGCTTTGCGCCGGCAAGGAACAGCATCCCCATGCCGATCGCCAGCATGATCACGGCACCGCCGAAGTCGGGCTGCAGCAGCAGCAGCACCGTGCCGAGCCCGAGCACGATCAGGGGACGCACGAAGCCGACGAAATGCAGCCGCAGGTTGGAATAGTGGCGCACGATGTAGCCGGAGAGGTAGAGCACCACCATCAGCTTCACCGGCTCGGAGACCTGGAGATTGAAGACGCCCAGCGGGATCCAGCGCGTGGCCCCGTTCACCGTGCGCCCGACCCCGGGCAGCAGGACCGCGATCAGCAGCAGCATGATCAGCAGCAGAAGGAGCGGACCGGCGCTCTCCCAGCGGCGCAGCGGCACGGCCAGGAAGAACAGCGCGGCGCCGAGGCCAAGCGCCGCGAACAGCAGCTGGCGATGGAAGAAGTGATAGGGATTGCCGTAGTTGCGCCCGGCGAGTTCCATCGACGAGGACGCCACCATCACCAGCCCCAGGGCCAGCAATGCAGACACCGCGAGCAGCAGCGGCGCATCCAGGCCCGCAGCCAGGCGCGCCGTGGTGAAGCGCGGGATCGGCAGATCGCGGATCATGCGCCCAGCCCCTGCACCGCGGCAGCGAAACGCTCACCGCGCTCCGCGTAGCTCGCGAACATGTCCAGGCTCGCGCAGGCGGGGGACAGCAGCACGGTGTCGCCGGGCTCCGCCCACGCCGCGGCTCCCGCCACCGCCTCTTCCATGCCGTCGACGATCCGCACCGGCACCGAGCCGTTCAGGGCCTGCGCGATCACCGGGGCGTCGGCGCCGAGCAGCACCACCCCGCGCGCCTTGCCGACCAGTGCGTCCGCCAGTGGCGCGAAGTCCTGTCCCTTGCCCTGGCCGCCCGCGATCAGGATCAGCGGGCCGGCGACGCCGCGGATGGCCGCGAGCGTCGCACCGACGTTGGTGCCCTTGGAGTCGTCGACGTAGTCCACTCCCCGGTGCCGGGCAACCGGCCGGGAGCGGTGCGCCAGCCCGGCGAACCTCCCCAGGGCACCCTGCCAGCGCGCCGGATCCTCCAGCCAGGGCCAGCACAACGCCAGTGCCGCGAGGGCGTTGAGCCAGTTGTGACGACCGTGCACGGACAGGTCGGCGGTCCGGAACAGGGGTGTGGTGCCGCGCGCGAGCCACGTCTGCCCCCCGACCTGCAGCAGGCCGAAGTCCTCCGGCCCCGCCGGCTCGTCCAGACCGAAGGTCACCGCGTCGCGCCCGGCCGCAAGACCGGCGACGACCGGGTCCTGCCGGTTCAGCACGATGCGCTGCGCGCCCTTGAGGATCCGCGCCTTCGCGGCCGCATAGGCCTCCGGATCTTCATAGCGGTCGAGGTGGTCGGCGGAGATGTTCAGGATCGCCGCGCTGGCAGGGGCCAGGCTGTGCGTGGTCTCGAGCTGGAAGCTCGAGAGTTCCAGCACGTAGAGGTCCGCATCCCGATCGAGGAGATCCAGCGCGGGGGTGCCGAAGTTGCCGCCCACGGCGACCCGCCGGCCCGGTGCCTCGAGCAGTGCACCCGACAGCGCAGTGACGGTGCTCTTGCCGTTGGAGCCGGTGATGCCGAGCACCGGCCGCCGGGCCGCGCGGGCGAAGAGTTCGATGTCACCCACGATCTCGGTGCCGCCTGACGCGGCGCGCTGCAGCGCCGGCAGCGCCACCGGAACCCCGGGCGAGACGATCACGCGCCGCCACAGACCGGGATCCAGAGCCGCGAGCGGGCCGGCCCAGCAGGCCTCCGCACCCGGGATCTCCGCGAGCCGCGCCAGTCCCGCCGGCGCGTCGCGCGTGTCGGTGATCGCGAAGGTCTCGCCCCGCCCGGCCAGGTGGCGGGCAACCGACAGGCCCGTCGCACCCAGCCCGACGACCAGGGTTTCCCCTTGCGTGTTGGCGGCTGCGTCGCTCATCGGATCTTCAGGGTTGCCAGCCCGATCAGCACGAACACCACGGTCAGGATCCAGAAGCGCACGATCACCCGTGGTTCCGGCCAGCCCTTGAGTTCGAAGTGATGGTGAATGGGCGCCATGCGGAACATGCGACGCCCGGTGAGCTTGTAGGAGGCCACCTGCAGCATCACCGAGACGGTCTCGATCACGAAGACACCGCCCATGATCAGCAGCACCACTTCCTGGCGGCTCAGGATCGCGAGCATGCCCAGCGCGGCCCCGAGGGCGAGCGCCCCGACGTCCCCCATGAACACCTGCGCGGGATAGGCGTTGAACCAGAGAAACCCGAGACCCGCACCGACCAGCGCGCCCGTGAAGACCACCAGTTCCCCAACACCGGGCACCGCGGGGATGCCGAGGTACTCGGCGAAGACCGCGTGCCCGGCCGCGTAGGCAAAGACGCCGAGCGCGCCGGCCACCAGGACCGCGGGCATGATCGCCAGTCCATCGAGCCCGTCGGTCAGGTTCACCGCGTTCGAGGACCCCACGACCACCAGCCACACCAGCGGAATGAAGAGCCACCAGGCGAGGTGGATCTGCACGTCCTTGAACACCGGCACGAAGAAGGTGGTCTCGACCGGCGACTGCGCGGTGAGGACGATCACCAGCGCGGCCACGAGCGCGAACACCGTCTGCCAGGCGAACTTCACGCGCGCGCTCAGCCCCTGGCTGTTGCCGTAGCGCAGCTTCAGGAAGTCGTCCCAGGCGCCGAGCCCGCCGAAGGCGAGGGTGGTCAGCAGCAGGATCCACACGAAACGGTTGCTCAGGTCGCTCCAGAGGATCGTGGCGACAGCCACGGCCACCAGGATCAGCGCCCCGCCCATCGTCGGCGTGCCCGCCTTGGACAGGTGGGACTCCGGGCCGTCACTGCGGATCTGCTGCCCGATCTTCTGGATCGTCAGGCGCCGGATCATCGCCGGCCCGACCAGCAGCGCGATGATCAGTGCCGTCACCACGCCGAGGATCGCGCGCAGGGTCAGGTACTGGAACACGGTGAATCCGCGGTGGTACTGGGCGAGCCAGTCAGCGAGTGCCAGCAGCATCGGCCACCCCCCCGTCTGCTCCCGCAACCTCCGGTCCGAGCGCCGCGAGCACGTCCTCCATGCGCTGACTGCGCGAGCCCTTGACCAGCACGGTCACCCCGGGCCGGAGGCGCGCGCGCAGTGCGGTCGCGAGGGCCGCGTGACTCGCGAACCACTCCCCTTCCGTGCCGAAGGCCTCCACCGCCGCCGGGGTCAGGCCTCCCAGCGTCAGCAGCCGGCGCACGCCCAGCTCCCGGGCCTTGCGCCCCATCTCCGCGTGCATCTCCCGCGCCCCCGGACCCAGTTCGCTCATGTCGCCGAGGACCAGCACCGTCTCCCCCGGCTCCGCGGCGAGCACCTGCAGTGCGGCGACGAGGCTCTCGGGGTTCGCGTTGTAGGTGTCGTCCCAGATCCGCGCCCCGGAGGTCTCCCCGAACACGCGCATGCGCCCCGCGACGGGACGCCAGCCCTCCAGTCCGCGGGCGATGTCCTCGATGGCGCAGCCCACCGCACTGGCGGCGGCGGCCGCGGCCAGCGCGTTCTGGGCGCTGTGGCGGCCGGGCGCGGCGAGGGTCAGCCCGCGCCGCGTGCCCTGCACGGACAGCTCGAGCCGATCCGGGTGCTGCCAGCGCCCCTGGACCTCGCCGAGCCCATCGAGCGAAAAGCCGATGCAACGGCGGTGCCGGTTCAGCGACAGCCAGTAATCCGCGAAGCGGTCGTCCAGATTGATCACGGCCGTGCCACTGCCCGCGGACAGTCCCTGGTAGATCTCGCCCTTCGCCCGCGCGACGCCCTCGAGGCTGCCGAAGCCTTCGAGATGGGCGCGGCCGGCGTTGGTGATCAGGGCCACGTCCGGTCGCGTCCACTGTGTCAGCAGGGCGATCTCGCCGGCGTGATTGGCCCCCATCTCGATGACCGCAAAATCGGCGTCCACAGGCAGCGCGAGCAGGGTCAGGGGCACCCCGATGTGATTGTTCAGGTTGCCTTCCGTCGCGTGCACGCGGCCCATCCGGGACAGGATCCCGCGGAGCATCTCCTTCGTGGTGGTCTTGCCGTTGGAGCCAGTCAGCGCCAGCACCCGCGCCCGGCAGCGGGCGCGCCAGAAGCCGGCAAGGCGGGCAAGCGCGCTGAGGGTGTCGTCCACCACGATGCGTGGCCGCGGATCGTCCAGCGCCCGCTCGACCAGAAGGGCTGCCGCCGCGAGTTCCGGACCAATGAAGTCATGGCCGTCGAAACGCTCGCCGCGCAGTGCGACGTACAGGGCCTCCGGCCGATGTTCGCGGGAGTCCCGGCTGACACCGAGAATGCGGACGTCGTCCGGCCCGTGCAGCTCGCCGCCGACCACCCGGGCCAGCTCGCCGGTGCGGAGCTCGATCATGCGCCGCCACCCCCTGCCGCGAGCCGCCGTGCCGCGTCGCGGTCGCTGAACGGCAGTTCCACCCCGGCCACGGTCTGCGTCGCCTCGTGCCCCTTTCCCGCGATCAGCACGATGTCACCGGCACCGGACGCGGCCACCGCCGTCTCGATGGCCTCGGCCCGGGAACCGATTTCGCGCACCGCCGCCGGACCGACGCAGCCCGCGAGGACCTCCCGGCGAATGGCGGCCGGGTCCTCGTCGCGCGGGTTGTCATCCGTGACGATCACCTCGTCGGCGAGCCGGCTGGCGACCTCGCCCATCATCGGGCGCTTGCCCGGATCGCGGTTGCCACCACACCCGAAGACCACCCGCAGACGCCCCTCGGTGTGGGGCCGCAGGGCCAGCAGCGCGGACTGCAGCGCGAGTGCGGTGTGCGCGTAGTCCACGACCAGGACGGCCCCGTCGGGGATCGTGAACCGCTCCATCCGACCCGGCACGCCCCGCACACCGCCCAGCGCGCGGATGGCCGGCTCCGGCGGGTGACCGAGCGCCAGCAGGGTGCCCAGCGCGGCCAGCAGATTCGCCACCTGGAAGGTCCCGAGCAACGGTGCCTGCACCCGTCCGCGCACGGACCCGACCGCCACGTCGAAGGCGAGCCCGTCGCCGCTGGCGGTGACCTGCCCTGCACGGAGGTGACGCTCCGCCGCTCCGGGGGCGGGGCCGGTGCCATAGGTCCAGCAGCCTGCAACCCGCGCCGGATCCCGCCCGATCTCCTCCAGCAGACGGCGGCCGAGGGCATCGTCGGCATTGAGCACCGCCGCCCGGAGCCCGGGCATCCGGAACAGCCGGGACTTGGCCTCGCCGTAGGCCGCCATCGACCCGTGATAGTCGAGGTGATCGCGTCCCAGGTGGGTCAGCACCGCGACCGTGGGGCGCAGGCCCTCCAGCCGCCCCTGGACCAGCGCGTGGGACGAGGCCTCCAGTGCCACCGCGTCATACCCGTCGCGGGCCAGTTCCGCGAGAAGCCTGTGCAACTGCAGCACGTCGGGCGTCGTGTGCCCCGTGGGGGCGAGCGTATCCGGAGCACCGGCGCCCAGCGTTCCGATCACCGCACAGCGAAGGCCCAGTCCGGCGAGCGCGCCGCTGATCTGGTGGCTGACGGAGGTCTTTCCGTCCGTACCCGTGATCGCGATCAGGGGCCTCTGCTCGGGCCAGGCGCCGAAGAGCCGGCGCGCCAGCTCGGGCAGCCGCTCACGCAGCCCGGACACGTGCACGAATCGCGGGTCCCCGGACCGCGGGCCCCCGACGCCCGGGCCCTCGTCCCACAGCACCGCCACCGCGCCCTGGCGCAGTGCGTCGGCGGCAAACTCCAGGCCGTGGGCCCGCGTCCCGCGCAGCGCGACGAAGGCCGCACCGGGCGACAGGTCGCGGCTGCTCATGGAGAGGCCCCGCACCCGGATCTCCGGCAGGCCGCGGCATTCGGGCAGCAGGCGCGAGAGCGGCAGCACTGCGCCGGTCACAGCCGTGGTCCTCCCTGTTCCTGTGCCATGCGCAGTTGCTGCACCCCGAGCCGGTCCGGCGGCACGTTGAACAGCCGCAGGGCGCTCTCCACCACGGTCGAGAAGACCGGGGCCGCGACCGCACCGCCGTAGTACACGCCGGCGTCCGGTTCGTCGATCACCACCACCATCACGAAGCGCGGACTGGACACCGGAGCGACCCCGACGAACGAGGAGTAGTAGCGATCGGAGGCGTAGCCGCCGGCAATGGCCTTGCGGCTGGTCCCGGTCTTGCCCGCGACCCGGTAGCCCGCGATCGCCGCCTGGCGGGCGGTCCCCTCCGAGCCGGTCACGTGCTCCATCATTGCCAGGACCTGCCGTGCGGTGTCGCCGCTCATCACCGGTTTGGGGACACGTTCGTCCCCGGCCGCCTCCACCAGCCGCAGCGGTATGCGCCGCCCGTCGTTGGCAAAGACGGTGTAGGCGGCAGCCAGATGCAGTGGCGTCACCGAGAGCCCGTAGCCGTAGCCCAGGGTGGCCTGCTCGACGCGGCGCCAGGTCGGGAAGTCCCGGAGCAGCCCACCGGCCTCGCCCGGCAGTCCGGTCTCCATGTGGCGCCCGAACCCGGCCCGGTGCAGCATGCCCCAGAAGTCGCCGGGCGGCGTCTCCAGCGCGAGCTGGGTGGAGCCGACGTTCGAGGACCGGGAGATCAGCGTGGTCAGGTTGATGCGGCCGAAGTCCCGGATGTCGCGCACCGTGTGCCGGCCGACCCGCATCGTGCCCGGGGCCGTGTCGAGTTCCGCGTCCGGGCTCACGGTGCCGGTCTCCAGCGCCGCCGCGACCGTGAACGGCTTGATCACCGAACCCGGCTCCAGCGTGTCGGTCACCGCGCGGTTCCGGGTCAGTGACAGATCCAGCCGCACCCGGTTGTTCGGATTGAAACCGGGCTGGTTCACCAGCGCGAGGATGTCGCCGCTGAGCGCATCGATCAGCACCGCGGAGCCCCCGCGGGCCTCGTGCGTCTGCACCGCGGCCTTGAGTTCGCGGTAGGCGAGATACTGCAGGCGCTGGTCGATGGTGAGGCGCAGGTCGTGACCATCGCGGGCCGCGCGGATCGCGCCCACGTCCCGGATGTTCTGCCCGTGACGGTCCCGGAGCACCCGCTTTGCGCCAGGCGTCCCGGAGAGCCAGCCATCGAAGGCCAGTTCCATGCCCTCCTGGCCATGCTCGTCGATGTCGGTGAACCCGACGATGTGCGCTGCGGCCTCGCCTTGCGGATAGTAGCGGCGGAATTCCCGCATCAGCGCGACGCCGGGCACGCCCAGCGCGGTGACCTGCCGGGCCTGTTCCGGGGGCAGGTGGCGCCTGAGGTAGACGAACTCGCGGTCGGCCCGCGTCTCGACACGGGCCCGGAGCACCGCCGGCTCGAGCTCCAGCACGCGCGCCAGATCGGGCAGCCGTTCCGCCGCGCCCAGCAGCTCGCCGGGGTGGGCCCAGACGGTGTCCACCGGACCCGAGATCGCAAGGGGCTCGCCGTTGCGGTCGGTGATCATCCCCCGATGCGCCGGCTCCACGATGGTGCGGACCTGGCGCGCCTCCCCCTGGCCCTGCAGGAACTCCTGCTTGAGCACCTGCAGGTCCATCGCCCGGAGCACCAGCATCGCGGTGAACACCAGCAGCGCCGCCGCGAGCACCTTCAGGCGCCAGTGGCTGACCTCGCGTCTCAGCGCACCCATGAGCCGCCCCCGACGTAGATGATCCGGTCCGGTCCGGGGCGGACCATTTCCAGGCGTTCCCGGGCGGCGGTCTCGATCCTGGCCTGTGTCGCCCAGGTGGCCTGCTCGAGCTGCAGCTGTGTCCACTCCAGATTCAGGGCGTCGCGCTGCTGCAGTTCCGACTGATGTTCGATGAAGGCCTGCCGCGCCTCGTGGCGCGCAACGACCACGCCAATCGCCGACGCAAAGACGAGCGCCGCGAGCAGGGCCTGCAGGATCAGCATCCGGCTCACGGGTTCCGCTCCGCGATCCGCATCACCGCGGAGCGTGCGCGCGGGTTCCGCTCGCATTCCCGCCGATCGGGCCGCACCGGCTTGCCCACCACCCGGAGCGGGGGCGTCGTGGCCACTGGCTCGACCGGCAGGCCGCGCGGCAGGCGCGGCCCGGGGACGTCCGCGCGTCCCTGGAAGGCGCGCTTGACCATGCGATCCTCGAGCGAGTGGAAACTGATCACCACCAGCCGCGCGCCGGGCCTGAGGACCTCGGGAACGGTCTGCAGCCAGACCCGCAGTTCCCCGAGTTCGTCATTGGCCAGGATGCGCAGGGCCTGGAAGGTTCGGGTCGCCGGGTGCCGGCCGGGCTCGCTGCGCGGCACCGCGCGGCGCACCAGTTCCGCCAGCTGGGCGGTGCGGGTGATCGGGGCGCTGCGCCGGGCGGCGACGATCGCGCGGGCGATGCGGCGGGAGTAGCGCTCCTCGCCCAGCGTGAAGATGGTGTCGGCAATCGACTTTTCGTCGGCCCGGTCGAGCCACTCGCTGACCGGGACACCGGCACCCGGGTCCATGCGCATGTCCAGCGGACCGTCCTTCTGGAAACTGAAGCCGCGCGACGACTCGTCCAGCTGTGGCGAGGAGACTCCCAGGTCCAGCAGCACCCCGTCGACCCCGTCTTCAGGCCAGTGTTGCTGAACCGTCTCAGCCATGCGCGAAAAGCGCTCCCTTGTAAAGGTGAAGCGGGGATCCCCCGACAGCTGCCGGGCGGCCTCGCCGGAAGCGGGATCGCGGTCCATCGCCAGCAACGCGCCCCGGGGCCCCAGCTGCGAGAGGATCGCCCGGCTGTGCCCGCCGCGTCCGAAGGTGCCGTCCACGTAGCGGCCGTCGGGGCGCACCGCGAGGCCCTTCAGCGCCGCTTCCAGCAGCACCGGGATATGGGGATTGCTGTCCATGGGTTTCAGAGCGCGATGGATTCGAGCGCTTCGCTGAGTGCGTCATCCGCATCCTCCCCG
>RECA01000171.1 GCA_007692435.1 Thioalkalivibrio sp. | reverse complement strand
CCTCGAAGCCGTCCATCTCGACCAGCAGCTGGTTCAGGGTCTGCTCGCGCTCGTCGTGGCCACCACCGAGGCCCGCGCCGCGATGCCGGCCCACCGCGTCGATCTCGTCGATGAAGATGATGCACGGCGCGTGCTTCTTCGCGTTCTCGAACATGTCGCGGACACGCGAGGCGCCGACGCCGACGAACATCTCGACGAAGTCGGAACCCGAGATCGTGAAGAAGGGCACGCGCGCCTCGCCGGCAATCGCCTTCGCCAGCAGGGTCTTGCCGGTACCCGGCGAGCCGACCATCAGCACGCCGCGCGGGATCTTCCCGCCCAGCTTCTGGAACTTCGCCGGGTCACGCAGGAAGTCGACGAGCTCCGAGACCTCTTCCTTGGCCTCGTCACAGCCGGCCACGTCCGAGAAGGTCACCTTGACCTGGTCCTCGGACATCATCTTGGCCTTGCTCTTGCCGAAGGACATCGCGCCGCGGCCACCGGCCCCGCCGCCCTGCATCTGGCGCATGAAGTAGATCCAGACCGCGATCAGCAGCAGCATCGGGAACCAGCTGATCAGCACATCCATCACCAGCGAGCGCCGCTCCGGCTCCTGCGCACGGATCTCGACATTGTTCCCGAGCAGATCGCCGATCAGCCCCGGATCATTCGGGCTCTCGGTCCGGAAGGACCGGCCCTCGAGCGTCGTGCCGCGGATCGTGTTGCCCTCGATCGTCACGCTCTGGATGCGGCCGGCCTTCACGTCGCTGATGAACGACGAGTAGGTCATGCTGCGCGCTTCCTGCTGCGGTTCAGGGCTGAAGTTGTTGAACACGGACATCAGCACGACCGCGATCACGGCCCAGACCACAAGATTTTTAACCAGGCTGTTCAAAACGCCACCTCGAAATTCTTCGGTTCGTTGAAACGAACGTTACACATCCGGGAGTCCCCGCGCCAATACGTACACTTCCCGTGACCGCGGCCGCGATGCCTCCGGCTTGCGGATCGAGACCCGCAGGAACCGACGCCTCAGTTCGCGCAGGAAATCGTCGGAACCCTGTCCCTGGAACACTTTGACGAGAAAAGCACCATTCGGTTTCAAAATCCCTGCAGCCAGATCCAGTGCGAGCTCCGCGAGATGCATCGCCCGGGGCTGGTCCACTGCATCCACCCCGGAGAGGTTGGGGGCAATATCCGACAACACAAGGTCCGCGCGCTCGTCGCCCAGGGCCTCCAGGATCCGCTGCAGCACCGCCTCCTCGTGAAAATCCCCGGTCACGATCCCGACCCCGGGAATCGGGTCCATGGGCAGGAGGTCGGAACTCACCACCCGGCCGGACGGCCCCACCCGGTCGGCCGCATACTGACTCCAGCCCCCGGGCGCGGCCCCGAGATCCACGACCCGCATCCCCGGCCGGAACAACCGGTCGCGCCGGTCGATCTCGACCAGCTTGTAGACCGCGCGCGAGCGGTAGCCCTCCTGCTGGGCCCGCGTGACGAAGGCATCGTCGAAGTGCTCCTTCAGCCAGCGCTGGCTCGATTTGCTGCGTTTGGGCACCCCGCGTCCCCTCCGCACGGCTTTGCGGTGCCGTGCCGTGGCCGTGCTAGACTTCAGACTTTGAATGACGGTAGACCTTAGGTGGACCTGAACGAGCCGCAGCGGCGGCTGCTCCGCAGCCTCGCGCACCCGCGCAAACCCATCGTGAGCATCGGCCGCCACGGCCTGACCGAGCCGGTCCTGTCCGAACTCGAACGCGCACTTGACCACCACGAGCTGGTAAAGGTCAAGATCGGCGTCGCCGACCGTGCCAGCCGGGCCGAGATCATCGACACCCTGTGCGAACGCACGGGCGCGCTGCTGATCCAGCGGGTCGGTTTCATCGCCACCCTGTTCCGGCGCAACCGGGAGAGGCCGGTGATCGCCCTGACCGGCGGTCCGCGGGTCAGTTGATGTAACGGACCTCGACGATCTCGTATTCGAGATTGCCGCCCGGGGCCTGCACCGTGACGACGTCGCCCTCTTCCTTTCCGATCAGCGCCCGGGCGATCGGCGAGCTGACCGAGATCATGCCGAGCTTGATGTCGGCCTCGTCATCCCCGACGATCCGGTAGGTCAGCGGCTTCCCGCTCTCTGTCTCCTCCAGGCTCACC
Organism: Thioalkalivibrio sp.; assembly: GCA_007692435.1. Lineage (GTDB taxonomy): Bacteria > Pseudomonadota > Gammaproteobacteria > Ectothiorhodospirales > Ectothiorhodospiraceae > Thioalkalivibrio. The sequence goes on along the minus strand of RECA01000171.1, from coordinate 6,020 downwards.
GTCGCCCCGAACACCACCCTGCCCGTCTGCGGCAGCGCGGTGACATCGATGACCTGCGCGTTGGCCAGCTTGCCCTCGATCTCCCGGATCCGTCCCTCGATGAAGCTCTGCTGCTCCCGCGCCGCGTGATACTCGGCGTTCTCCTTCAGATCGCCGTGCGCCCGTGCCTCGGCGATCGCGGTGACCACGCGCGGGCGGTCCTCGGTCTTCAGGCGGCGCAGCTCCTCCTTGAGTTTTTCGGCGCCCGAGACCGTCAGCGGGGTCTTGGTCATCAGGGATTACCCCGTGCCAGACTCTCCGCGTGGAGGTCCTGGAGGCTGTAGACCTTCTCGAATCCGAGGTGATCCAGGGCCTGCACCGTCGCCAGCGCCCCGGCAATGGTCGTGGTGTAGCCGACCTTGTGCATCAGGGCCTCGCGCCGGATCGTGAAGGAGTCGGAGGTGGCCTGCTTGCCCTCGACGGTGTTCACGATGAAGTTGATCTCGTCGTTCTTGATCATGTCGACGATGTGCGGCCTGCCCTCGGTCACCTTGTTCACCACGGTCAGATCCCCGACCCCCTGTTCCTTCAGGAAGGCCGCGGTGCCGCGGGTGGCCAGGACCTCGAAGCCCAGTTCGACCAGACGGGCGGCCACCGTCACGAGATCGGGACGCTTGTCGATCTCGCGCACCGAGACGAAGGCCTTCCCGCGCGCCGGCAGGCGCACGCCGGCACCCAGCTGGCTCTTCGCGAAGGCCTCCGCGAAGCTGCGCCCGACGCCCATCACCTCGCCGGTGGACTTCATCTCCGGCCCGAGGATCGGATCCACGCCCTGGAACTTGGCGAAGGGGAAGACCGCCTCCTTCACGCCGTAGTAATCGGGCCGGACCGGCTTGCGCAGCTGCATCGACTCCAGGCTGACACCCGCCATGCACCGGGCCCCGATCTTCGCCAGCGGCAGCCCGACCACCTTGGATACGAAGGGCACCGTGCGCGAGGCGCGCGGATTGACCTCCAGCACGTAGATGTCCTCGCCCTTGATCGCGAACTGCGTATTCATCAGCCCGACGACCTTCAGCCCCAGCGCCATGCGGCGCACCTGCTCCGCGAGTTCGTCCTGCAGGTGATCGGACAGCGAGAACGGCGGCAGCGAGCACGCGGAGTCGCCGGAGTGCACGCCCGCCTGTTCGATGTGCTCCATGATGCCGCCAAGGAAGACATCTCGGCCGTCGCAGACCGCGTCCACGTCCACCTCGATCGCGTCGTCGAGGAAGCGGTCCAGCAGCACCGGGGCGTCGTTGGACACGGAGACCGCGTCGCGCATGTAGCGCCGCAGGTCCTCCGCGTCGCGCACGATCTCCATCGCCCGCCCCCCGAGCACGTAGGAGGGGCGCACCACCAGCGGATAGCCGATCTCGGCCGCGAGCCGCTCCGCCTCGTCCTCGCTGCGCGCGGTGCGGTTCGGCGGCTGTCGGAGCCCCAGCTTGTTCAGCACCTGCTGGAAGCGCTCGCGGTCCTCAGCGAGGTCGATCGAATCCGGCGAGGTCCCGATGATCGGCACGCCCGCGGCCTCGAGGTCGCGCGCGAGCTTCAGCGGCGTCTGCCCGCCGTACTGCACGATCACGCCCTTCGGCTTCTCCAGCGCCACCACCTCGAGCACGTCCTCCAGGGTCAGCGGCTCGAAGTACAGACGGTCCGAGGTGTCGTAGTCGGTGGACACGGTCTCCGGGTTGCAGTTGACCATGATGGTCTCGTAACCGTCCTCGCGCATCGCCAGTGCCGCGTGCACGCAGCAGTAGTCGAACTCGATGCCCTGCCCGATGCGGTTCGGCCCGCCGCCGAGCACCATGATCTTCTCGCGGCCGGTGGGATCCGCCTCGTTCTCTTCCTCGTAGGTCGAGTACAGGTAGGCGGTCGTCGTTGCGAACTCGGCCGCGCAGGTGTCCACCCGCTTGTAGACCGGGCGGACGCCGAGGGCATGACGATGCTTGCGCACCGCCTTCTCGGTCTCGTGCAGCAGGCGGGCCAGCCGCCGGTCCGAGAAGCCGCGGCGCTTCAGCTCGAAGAGCTCCTCCGCGTTCAGGTCATTCAGCAGACGGTCGGCCAGGGTGCCCTCGATCTGGATCAGCTCGTGCACCTGCGCCAGGAACCAGCGGTCGATCGCGGTCAGCCCGAAGATCTCCTCGATGCTGAAACCGGCACGGAAGCCGTCGGCGACGTTGAACACCCGCTCCGGACCCGGATTCGCGAGCAGCACGCGCAGCCGGTCCGTCACGTCGTCGGCCTTCAGGTCCACCATCGCGTCGAGGCCGTCGACCCCGATCTCCAGACCGCGCAGCGCCTTCTGCAGGGACTCCTGGAAGGTGCGGCCGATGGCCATCACCTCGCCGACCGACTTCATCTGCGTGGTCAGGCGCGGCTCGGCCTGCGGGAACTTCTCGAAGGTGAAGCGCGGGATCTTGGTCACCACGTAGTCGATCGACGGCTCGAACGAGGCCGGGGTCAGCCCGCCGGTGATATCGTTGCGCAGTTCGTCCAGCGTGTAACCCACCGCCAGCTTGGCCGCAACCTTCGCGATCGGGAAACCGGTGGCCTTGGAGGCCAGTGCCGAGGAGCGGGACACGCGGGGATTCATCTCGATCACGATCAGGCGGCCATCGTCCGGATTCACCGCGAACTGCACGTTGGAACCGCCGGTCTCCACGCCGATCTTGCGCAGCACCGCGAGGGACGCGTCGCGCATGATCTGGTATTCCTTGTCGGTGAGCGTCTGTGCGGGGGCGACGGTGATGGAGTCGCCGGTGTGCACGCCCATCGGGTCGAAGTTCTCGATCGAGCAGATGATGATGCAGTTGTCCGCCTTGTCGCGGACCACCTCCATCTCGAACTCCTTCCAGCCCAGCGCCGACTCCTCCAGCAGCACCTCGTTGGTCGGCGACAGGTCGAGGCCGCCCTTCACGATCTCCTCGAACTCCTCGCGGTTGTAGGCGATGCCCCCGCCGGAGCCCCCGAGGGTGAAGGAGGGCCGGATGATCACCGGAAAGCCGATGTCGGGCTGCACCCGCTGCGCGTCCTCCCAGCTGTGCGCGATGAAGGCGCTCGGCGTCGCCAGGCCGATCTCGGTCATCGCCTCGCGGAAGCGCTCGCGATCCTCGGCCATGTCGATCGCGTCCTCGTTGGCGCCGATCATCTCGACGCCGAACTTCTCGAGGACCCCGTTGTGGACCAGGTCCAGTGCGCAGTTCAGCGCAGTCTGCCCGCCCATGGTGGGCAGCAGGACGTCGGGACGCTCCTTCTCGATGATCCGGGCCACCACGTTCCACTCGACCGGCTCGATGTAGACCCGGTCGGCGGTCTCGGGGTCGGTCATGATGGTGGCGGGGTTCGAGTTCACCAGGATCACCCGGAAGCCCTCCTCGCGCAGGGCCTTGCAGGCCTGGGCGCCGGAGTAGTCGAACTCGCAGGCCTGGCCGATCACGATCGGCCCGGCGCCGAGGATCAGTACGCTCTGGATGTCGGTACGCTTGGGCATGTGGGGGCGGCTCCGGAGTCGGATTCGTGTGCGACGTTAAGGGGCGGCTCAGCGGCGCGCGGCGCGCATCGAGGCGATGAATTCGTCAAAGGCCGGGGCGACATCGTGGGGACCCGGGCTGGCCTCGGGGTGCCCCTGGAAACTGAAGGCCGGGCAGTCGTTGCGTGCGATCCCCTGCAGGGTGCCGTCGAACAGCGAACGGTGGGTCGGTTCGAGCCACTCCGGCAGGTTCAGTTCATCCACCGCGAAACCGTGGTTCTGGCTGGAGATCATCACCCGCCCGCTGCGCAGGTCCTGAATGGGATGGTTCGCCCCGTGGTGGCCGAACTTCATCTTCACCGTGCTCGCGCCGCTGGCGAGCCCGAGCAGCTGGTGGCCGAGACAGATGCCGAACACCGGCCGCTTCTGTTCGCAGAACTTGCGGACCGTGGCGATCGCGTAGTCGACGGGCTCCGGATCGCCCGGCCCGTTGGACAGGAAGATCCCGTCGGGATCCAGTTCCAGCGCGTCTTCCGCGGTGGTCTCGGCCGGCACCACCGTGACCCGGCACCCCCGGTCCACCAGCATGCGCAGGATGTTCTGCTTCATGCCGAAGTCGTAGGCGACCACGTGGAACTCGGCGTCGGCCGGGTTCAGCCGCGCGGGCGGGCCGTCGATCTTCCAGGTGCCCTCCACCCACTCGTAGCGGGTCTTGGTGCTGACCTCCCGGGCCAGATCCATCCCCTTGATTCCGGGGAAGTCGCGCGCAAGCGCGAGCGCGCGGTCCACGTCCACCTCGCCGGCCATCACGCAACCGCTCTGTGCGCCCTTCTCGCGCAGCAGGCGGGTGAGCTTGCGGGTGTCGATCCCGGCGATCGCCGTGACCCCGTGCCGCATCAGGAAGTCCGGGAGCGACTCGCGGCTGCGCCAGTTGCTGACCAGCGGCGGGACATCGCGCACGATCAGCCCCGCCGCATGCACCCGCGCCGACTCGTCGTCCTCGGGGGTCGCCCCGACGTTGCCGATGTGCGGGTAGGTCAGGGTCACGATCTGCCGGGCGTAGGAGGGGTCGGTCAGGATCTCCTGGTAGCCGGTCATCGCCGTGTTGAACACGACCTCGCCGACCGTTTCGCCCCGAGCTCCGACCGACTTTCCATGAAACACCGTTCCGTCTTCGAGAACGAGTACAGCGGGCACAGACACGGCGACCTCCGGTGTATTGGCTTGCGCGCGGCTCGCCGCTGCATGCTAGAGGCGAGCGGATGGGTACTCGGGATGGCGTCAGTGTACGCGAGCACCGATAGCGGGTCCAACGGGGCCGCGCCCCGGATGCCTGGGATTGCCCCTTGCCCGGGGTTCACCGGCTCGGGGCCGTGCCGGAGTGCACGCAGTTGGGCCGTGCCGGGGTGCGTGCGGATGGGCCGTGCCTGGGCCGGAATGCGGTGCCGCGGTTCCGGACACGCTCAAGCCATCCATGGGCGCTCGACGGCGGCCATCCATGGCCGCCGACGGTCCGGAACCGCGGCACCGCATTCCGGCCCCTCACTGTCTGGGTTCTGGGAGTGCGGGAGCTTGCTCCCGCTTTGCTTTGCGGAAGCTCGCTTCCGCCGCCCGGCGGCCAGCCCCGGCATGAAAGCGGCGGCCAGCTCCCGCACTCCACAGCGCTCAGCGCAGGCCCAGGACGTCCTGCATGTCGTAGAGGCCGGGCGGCTGGTCGTGCAGCCACACCGCGGCCCGGACCGCCCCGGAGGCGAAGGTGGTGCGGCTGCTGGCACGGTGGGTGATCTCCACCCGCTCGCCGTCGCCGGCGAACAGTGTGGTGTGCTCGCCAACGATGTCGCCGGCCCGGACGGTCGCGAAGCCGATCGTGCGACGTTCCCGGGCGCCGGTCCGGCCCTCGCGCCCGTAGATCGCGTCCGTCTCCAGGTCCCGGCCGAGCGTGTCCGCCACGATGCGGCCCAGCCGCAGCGCGGTGCCGGACGGGGCGTCCACCTTGTGGCGGTGGTGCGCCTCCAGTATCTCGATGTCGACGCTGTCCCCGAGCACCCGGGCCGCCAGCTCCACCAGCTTGAAGGTAAGGTTCACCCCGACGCTCATGTTGGGCGCGAAGACCACCGGAACATCCCCCGACGCGGCCCGCAGGTCCGCCTCCTGCTCGGCTCCAAGCCCGGTCGTCCCCACCACCAGCCGCTTGCCGTGAGCCCGGCACAGCGCCGCGTGGGCCACGGTGGCCTCCGGGCGCGTGAAGTCGATCAGCACATCGAAATCGCCCAGCGCCTCCGCGAGATCGGCCACCACCCGAACCTGCTCATCGCCGGTGCCCAGCATCTGGCCGACCAGCGCACTGCCCTCCCGCTCGCTCGCCGCCCCGAGACGGGCCTGCGGATGCTCCGCCACCGCCCCCACGAGCGCCTGCCCCATGCGTCCCCCTGCTCCCGCAATCGCGATCCGCGTCACTTCCAACCCTCCTTAACTGTCATGGCCCTGCGCCACCCCCGACCATGAAAGAAGCGTAGGGCGGAAGAGGGCG
>RECA01000046.1 GCA_007692435.1 Thioalkalivibrio sp. | reverse complement strand
CCCCTGGGCGACATGCCCCGGCGCCGGGTCGCCGAGAGGGCTCGCCTCCTACAGGTGGCCGGGGCGAGCACCGTAGGAGGCCAGCCCCCTGGGCGACATTCCCCGGCGCCGGATCGCCGAGAGGGCTCGCCTCCTACAGGGGGGCCGGGGCGAGCACCGTAGGAGGCCAGCCCCTGGGCGACATTCCCCGGCGCCGGGTCGCCGAGAGGGCTCGCCTCCTACAGGGGTCGCGTTCCGTCGGCCATTCGGCTGGTACCGCCGTTGTGCCGGAATGCCCTGGCCCTTGGGGACGTCGTACTTCCAATGCTTCCACCCGGAGTTCCGCCATGCATGCCGCCGTGTCCTTCCGCCGTTCGCCGGCCGCGATCCGCAATCGCCGCGTCTTCCCGGTATTCGGACTTGCGGTGCTGGTGCTGGCCGCACTCCTGTTCAGTTCTGCCGATGCGCGCGAGCGTCTGGAGTATCCGGACTGGTTCGCGCAGACCTTCTACGACCTGCCGGGCGATCTGGATGATGCGGTCGCGCGCGGAAAACGGGGTATCGCACTGTTCTTCAGCGCCGAGACCTGCCTGCACTGCGTTGCCATGGGGCGCAGCACCTTCCAGGACCCGGAGATCGTGCGGCGCCTCTCGGGGCAGTTCGACGTGATCGCGGTCGATGTCTTCAGCGACGCGGAGATGGTCGGGTTCGACGGGGAGACCCACCGGGCCCGGGAACTGTCCGAGCACGAGCGGGCAACCTTCACGCCCACCCTGCTGTTCGTGGATGCGTCGGGCGAGCGCATGCTGCGGTTTGTGGGGTTTGCCGATCCCGAGCGGATGCACGTGATCCTCGATTATCTCGAGTCGGGGGCCTGGGAGAGCGAGTCCCTGCGCGACTACGCCGCCGGCCTGCAGGAGGAAGAGGCGGTGGCGGCGTCGGAACCCCCGGCTGATGCCGACCTGAGCGGCTTCCAGCAGCCGCCCGCGGATCTCGTCGCGCAGCGGACTGCCAACCCGCGCCCCTCGCTGGTGCTGTTCGAACGCGACGGTTGCGAGGAGTGCCGGCGGTTGCGCGAACAGATCCTCGAACATCCCTCCGTGCAGGAGGAGCTGGCCGGGTTTCACGCGCTGCAGCTGAACACCGACCACGGTGGCATCGTCGTGCTTCCGGATGGTCGGCACGGCACTGCGGAGGCGCTGGCGGCCGAGCTGGACCTGGCCCATCGACCCGGCCTCGTCTTCTTCGCCGAGGACGGAGAAGAGGCCTTTCGCATGGACAGCACCTGGCTGATCGATCACTCCGGACAGCTCCCCGACGCGACCCGCGAGGACCTGCTCGCCGCGTTCCTGGCGCGGCTCGACTACGTTGCCAGCGGTGCCTACCGCGACTGGCCGCAGTACCAGCGCTGGCGTGCGCAGCGGGACCGTGCGGAGGGATCCGACGGATAGGATCGACGCGCTTCGTCCTCTTCCGTACGCTGCTTTCATGCTCGGGGTGGTTGCCAGGCGCCATGACAGTTAGCGTGAAAGAATATGGCGTGCATGACCCATCGTTGGCCCTGCCGCCACCTCGGCTGGACGGTCGGGCGCCTCCTGTGCCCGTTCGCCATGGAGTGCGGGAGCTTGCTCCCGCTTTCACGCTTGAGCTCGCTTCCGCGGCAGGAGGCAAGCCTCCTGCAGGGCAAAGCGGCGGCAAGCCGCCGCACTCCACAGGCTTGCGCCCTCATCCTTCGGGGGTGGCCCTGGGCCATGACCGTTAGCCGGCTTTTCGGTATACAGTATTCCGGGGTCGGCAGGATCGCTCCGGGCCATGCGGAGGCAAGACACGAGACCTGAGCCCGGCCATGGGGGCGGATGAGCATGCGAGGGTCGGGGGAGGCGGCGGGGCGTAGCGACGAGGAGTCCAGCGGGCTTCGGGTCGAGATCGAGGGTCGCGGCCGGATCGCCGAGATCAGCGCGAGTGCGCGCCGCGTCCCGTGGCTGCTGAACGCCCTGCAGATTCTCTGGGTGGCCGGTCCCGCCACCTTCATCGCGATGCAGGGCGGGTACTGGCTCGGCTTCGGCGAGTTCGCGCCGGCGCGCAACGTCATCTATTTCGTCTTCTTCACGCTGTTTCTGGGCGTCATCGGTCTGGGCAGCAAGCTCGCCTCGGTCATGGTGACCGAGCGGCGCGAGCGGGAGGCTGCGCAGAAGCTGCGCCGCACGATCGACCTGTTGCCGGATCTGCTCTTCGCGATCCGCGATACCGATCTCGCCGCGGAACCCGTTGAACGCCGGCGACGTTTTGCCGCGGGCGTGCTGCTGCAGGAGCTCGACATTGGACCCGAGACCCTCGCCCTGGCGGTGCGGGAGCTCTCCGGCGACACGGGGCTTGCCCAGGTGGCGCAGCAGATCGAGGTGTACCGAAGGCTTGGCCTGCACTCCCGGGTCCGGGACCTCGTGGACGCGTCGGCCGAGGCGCGCCTGGCGGCCCTGGAGCGGGTACACGCCGAGGCGCCGGAACTGGCCGACGCACTGCGCGAGCGGTTGCAAGGAAACGCGCCGAGTCAGGACGCCGGCATACCCCGGCGCGAGGGCTTTCTGCAGCGGCTGCTGGCTGCCGCGGGCCAGGATGACCCCGTGGACCTGCCCGTATCCGATGTCCAGGAACTGATCGTGCTGGCCTTCGAGCTGCTCAGCGGGCGAGAGATCCGTTACCTGCATTTCACCTGGAAGGGCCGCTGGGGCGTGGCGCGGGCGCTGGATGCAGTCGAGACCGCCCGGGCCCGCTACCGCCTCGCCCAGGCCCGCGTGGACGGTCGACTGCGCTCGCTTGGCCTGAGCCTGGTCGGGCTGCCGGGAAGCCGGATTCAGCGCGCGGACATCGGCGGCGACCCGATGGCCCTTGCGCACAAGGTTCTCGACGCACTGGAGCGGCTGGTTGCGCACCGGCCGCCCCGCGGCACACGGGCGGCGCGGCGTCTGGGCCGGATCCTGGCGGGCGTGCGCCGTTTGCGCGAGGAGCACAACCAGTGGCTCGAGGCCAGCCGGGCCCTCGACGCGGCAATGGAACACTGGGAAACGCTCCAGCGGCAGATCTATCCCGCGCGTCCCCGCTGGTGGCGCCGGCGCCTGTCGGCGCGAAGACTGCACATCCAGGAAGACGTGATCGTGCTGACGGACGAGGCGAAGCTCGCCTTCGCGCGCGGCGTCTGCAACCTCGTCGACGATCTCGAACTCCAGGTGGACGAGCGCGGGCTCTACTTCGCCGGCCAGCGGCTCGACCGGGACGAGATACGGCGCCTGGGGCTGCACCTGCTGACGCTGCTGCAGGATTCCCTGGACCTCGCGGACCTCGCCATACAGCGCGCGATCCAGGCATCCCCGGCGGCCTGGCTGGGAGGGCTGCAGGCGGACTTGAGCGCGGAGGCGCGCGCGGGTCTGGGGGCGGCGGTGGTCAAGGAGGTGCGCCAGGACCTGGGACGGATGGCGGAGCGGCTGGCGGCCCAGCTGGCCACGCTGTACCACCTGCCGCTCGACGCGGCGCTGCGGCAGCAGCTCGTGGATCGGTACGGGGCGAATCCCGAGCGGCTCGAGATGCTGGCGAGCCGGGTCGGTGAGGACGGGGCGCCGCAGCCGATCCGGCGGGTGCAAAGCCCGAAGCGCGAGGAGGTCATGCGGGACCCGCGCTGGTCGCTGCTGCTCAAGCTTGGCGATCGCTATGTCGGCTGAGCCGGTGCCGCAGGAGGCAGGACCTGACCCTGTCCCTCAGAACATCTCGCCTTCCACTTCCAGGAAGACGGCGTAGGCGTTGCGTCTGTGGGTCTCCTCGAAGGCGGTGACGTCTTCGTACTTGGACCAGTCGGCCTCGGCGTAGGCCTCGTCGAAGGACAGGAAGTCCTCGACGGCGCGGGTCATGTGTTCGCGGAGATCCTGGAGGTAGCCGCGCGTGAAGGAGACTGCGCGGGCGGCCTCGCGAGTGGCCCCGCCGTGGCCGGGGATCAGAAAGGAGGGGTTCAGTTCCTGAACCATGTCCAATCGGTCGATCCAGTTGCGGGTGTTCACGTCGTCGTCGCCGACGAACGGAAGGCGGCCGTCGAAGACGATGTCGCCGGCGAACACGACCCCGGTCTCCTCGACCACCATGATCACGTCATCCAGGGAGTGCGCGGGTCCCGCATGGAGCAGTCGGAAGGTCTTGTCGCCGAGCCGGATGCTGTGTTCGGCATCGAAGAACTCGTGCGGGTGAATGACCCGGGTGTCCGTGTCGATCCACGGGAACAGCACGTCACGTCTCTGCGCGAGGCGCTGGCGCGCCGTCTCGCTGCCGATGTAGGCCTGGGCCCGGCTCTGCCCGATGATGTGTGCGTCCGTATGGTCCTTGAAGGCCTGCAGCCCGTAGATGTGGTCCGCGTGGTAGTGCCCGGCAATCACGTAGCGGATCGGCTCGTCGGTGACCTCGCGGATGCGGCGGATCAGTTCGAAGCCCAGGGCCGGGGTGCCCAGTGCGTCGTACACCACCACGCCCTCTCCGGTGGTGACGAACCCGGCATTCGAGGTGTGCCCCTGGTTGTCCGCGCTCGGGATTCCGGACAGTCCGATCATGTACCAGGTGTCTGCCCCCTCCACCGGCTGTGCGGTGGTGTCGACGGTGACGTCCGGATAGGGGTTCTCGGGGATGGCCATGGCGTCGTCTCCTCGTGAGATTCAACAAGCAACTCGTGCACGCTACCGTATGAAGTTAGCCGGCGAGCTGCCGTCCTTCAACCCTGCGTGGCGCCGCCGCAGGCGGTCCCCGCCGGCGCGCGCATGTCCGGAAGATGGCGATATTCGTGGGGAGCATTGCCCGGGTCCGGCTTCTGATGCAAGCTGTGCATGTTCTTCGACCCCTTCGGTGACGGGGTCGTTCTGCCGTGTGGGTCCACGGGTTTGCGCTGCTGATATGCGCTGCTGATTATCGGGAGTCTGGAGGATGCGTCTGGGATTCAGCACTGTCGTACAGGTGCTGTTCATCACGATGATGATCATCACCGTAACCCTGGTTGCGGCCACCGGTTACAACCAGGCGCGCTCCGGCGTGGTGGAGGTCGGCACGCAGGTGATCGACGGCGCCCTCGAGAAGACCCGCGAGCGTTTCAGCGAGCGGTACACGGAGACCGGTGATCGCCTGGCGCTCCTGGCCTCGGCGCTCACGGGGCTGGATCCGGTCGAGCAGCGTGACGACGTGCTCCGGAGCCTCTGGGAACTGACGCGACAGTCACCGCTGCATCAATCCAGCTTCATGGCCGGCGCGGACGGACTTCTGCTGGAGGCGCGCAGTCTGCCCAACCCCGCCACCCGTTTCGTTCCCCCGGGAGATCCGGAGGCACGCGAGGAATGGGCCTATCGGGATGCGAATTTCGGCGTGATGACGCGCCTGAAGAAGCCGCGTGCCGAATACCCCCTCGCGGCCCAGCGGCTCGCCGACGGCGCGGCTCCGGAGGACATGCGTTTCAGCAATGTGCATCCGCTCAGCCTCACCGGTGAGCCCGGGATCACCGTCTCCCGGCCGGTTCACGACACCGACGGATCATTGACCGGAATCGTCGGCATCGAGGTGCCGCTCGCGCAGCTGGATTCCCTGGTGCGCGCCGGTATGCTGGGCGACGAGTCGGTGCTGCTGATCATCTCGGACGCGGACGAGGTCATCGCACACCCCCTGGGGCCCGCACCGGGACAGGCCGGACGGGATCCCGGCGAGCTGATGAAGGTCACCGAGCTGCGGCAGGAGTGGATCGGCGAGGCCTGGACGCGGCTGCGCGAGGGGACACAGGCTCAGGGCAATTCGGAGGTCACGCTGCTCGATCTGGATGCCGGAAACTACTTCGTGCAGACGAAGCGGCTCACCGAACACCTCGATGATGACTGGCACCTGTTCCTGATGGTCTCGGATCACGCGGTGCTGGCGGGCGTGAATCGCGGCCTCCACACCTCCGTGACGCTCGCACTGATCATGATGATCGTCGCCGGCTACGTGATCTTCGTGACCGCGGGCCAGCTGACCCGCCCGCTGCGCCAGATGGTCGACAATGCCCGCCTTCTCGAGCAGCTGCGTTTCGGCGAACTCAAGCCGGTTCATGCGGAGTTCAACGAGTTCAGGGCCCTGGATCGTTCGCTGCGCCAGATGGCCTCCAGTCTGATGGCCTTCAACCGCTATGTACCGACCTCGCTGCTGGGGCGGCTGCTTTCAGAGAAGCACGAGGCCGAGCTCGGGGCGGAATCCCGGCCACTGGTCCTGCTGAACACGGGGATCAACCAGTTCAACAAGCTCGGTGCGCAGATGGGAGCGGAAGAGCAGGCGGAGTACCTGACGCGCTATCAGCGTGAGGTCTTCGAGGCGGTTCATCGCAACGGCGGTTCCATCGACAAGTTCATCGACGACCGGGTGATCGCGTTCTGGGGGGCTCCGGACGCGGCCGAGAACGACACCTATCACGCCTGCACGGCGGCTCTGGAGTGCCAGGCCGCGATCCAGCAGCTCAGCCAGGCCCTGCGCTGGGAGAACCACCCCGCGATGGCGGTGCGCATCGGCCTGCACCGCGATGTCTGCATGGTGGGCAACTTCGGCTCCGAGGACCGGATGTTCTACTCGGTGGTCGGCAGCGCGGTCTCGGTGAACCAGTGGCTGGGCAACCTGAACAGACGCTACGGCACCACGATACTGGCCAGTGAGGCCATCCGCGAGGAGACCGCAGGCGACTTCGTGTGGCGATGGATCGACCGGGCCGAACAGGTGGAACAGGAGGGCGGCTTCGACGTCTACGAACTGTGCGGTCACGGGGCGGACCCCGGCCTGGCCCAGCGCCGGGACTACATCGCACGCTACGAGGCCGCGCTCGCGCTCAGGGTGCACGAAGGGAAGCTGGACGAGGCGCTGGATCAATTCTACGCCCTGCACGAACAGTACCCGGGCGATACCGCGGTTGCCTGGCAGGTCAAGCGCATCCGCGCGACGGTGGAGGACGAAAAGGCATGAGTTATTTCGACCAGGACAAGATGGTCGAGACGGCCCTCGAGCGCTTCGATCACATCCACGCCCTGCACGTCCAGGGTTCGGCCGCGCTGGCACAACGGCTGAATTTCCTCTACCGCGTCACCTTCCTCGGTCTGGCGCTGGTGCTGGGCGCGCTCTTCTTCCTGGTGATCGTGATCTCGGCCCAGATGCACAACATGAATCGTGTGATCGCGGTCCTGAACGACCACGTGGGCGAGATCAACCAGGACATGAACCGGATGCTGGCCACCGTGTCCCGGCTGGACCGGAACATGGAGGGCATGTCCGGGATCGTGCTCCGGATGGATGACATCAATGGCAGCGTCGAGACCATCGCGGTGGACATGGTCGAGGTCAACCGGCACATGGCGGCGCTGGACCGCGATGTCGACCAATTGTCAGCCCATGTCGGGGACATGCGTCAGTCCTTTAACGCGGTCGACGGCAACATGGGCCTGCTGGCGAATGACATGCAGCACCTGTCGCAACCGATGCGCCTGTTCAACCAGTTCAACCCCTTCTGGTAGCCGTGATGACCGGATCCGCGAAGAGCCTCGAGAAGGTCGTCCGCCGCCTGGAGCAGGTCGAGGACGACATTCGCCAGAACCAGCTGGAGGATGCCGCGCACGTGCGCCGCACCAACCGTTTCACTCAGACCATGGTGGCGGCGCTGGCCGCCGTGGCATTGCTGAACCTCTATTTCGTCGGCGAGCTGGCGCACGAGATCGGAGTCCTGGTTCGCAACATGGACCGCAGCGTGGTGCATCTCGAGGAGATGGGGGCGCGCATGAGCGGGATGCAGCTGCACTTCGAACGGATCGGCGACAATGCCGGCAGGCTGCCGGTCGTGGTCGACCAGATGGTGTCCATCAGTGCCGGCATGCAGGACATCGAGCGGGACCTCGGCGGCGTCCGCGGACGGATGCAGCACATGAGCGATCACGTGGCGGAGATGGACGGGGACGTCGAGCACATGACCCACTCGTTCCGCGAGGTGAACGGCAAGCTGGTGCATATCCGGCACAACGTCGGGCAGATGTCGCGCGTCGTGCCCTGACTGGCCGGGACCGGTGTCTGACCCGGTGCGCGGCAGGTCCCGCCGTTCAGGGCGGGGGAGGATAGCCGGACGTCCGTTCAGTCGCTGCCGTACGGGAGGCGAAGCACCTCGACCCGCACGGGGGCGAGACCGCTGTCGAGCATGTCCAGCCGGCTGGCCGCCGTGCGTGAAAGGTCGATGATCCGCCCCGGGCGGAACGGCCCGCGGTCGTTGATGCGCACCACGACGCTCTTCCCCGTATCGGTCCGGGTGACGCGCACCGTGGTCCCGAATGGCAGCGTCCGGTGCGCGGCAGTCAGGGCTGCCTGGTCGAAGGGTTCGCCGCTGGCGGTCGTGCGCCCGTGAAAGCGGTCGTGGTAGTAGGAGGCGGTGCCCGCCTCGGTATGGCCGGGTGCGACGGCACCCTGTGCCACGGAAGGGGCGGGAAGTACTGCGAGGAGTATCAGCAGCGCTGCGGTGGTGATCCGGGTCATTATCGGATCCGCTGGAAGGCGGGCGGACGACGCGCCAAAGCACCTTTCAAACGAAAACGGGAGCGTCGTTTGACGCTCCCGTCCGATACCGCCGAGCCCATCTGGGCCCGGTCAGCGCTGTGGCCGCTCGCGCGGATCCACCACAGGCTCGCCGTCGCGACTCAGGGTGGTCAGGGCCGGAACCTCTTCGATCTCTTCCGTCATCATCTGGTCACCGTCCATCCACGGCGGGGGGCCGTCCGGACGCCACTCGAGAATGTGCGCCGGCGACGGGAGATCCATCTCGCTGATCAGCTGCGAGGCGGAGTCCATCGCGGCCGGGTTCTGAAGGGTGATCACCAGACCGGTCGCGAGCACCAGCAGACCGAGCTCGAACTGCGGATTCCGGGTAGTCGACTTGGATCGGAGCATGAAGCGCATCGGTTCTGCCTCTTCGCGGAACATCGGTGGGAACATTACCGGGTTCGAGGGGCCATGTTCAAGCGCCCGTACACCGTCTCCGGTTGCTGGTGAGGAGTCGCCCGACGGAGTGGCGGTGAGCGACGCATTGCTTCGAACCCCGAACATGGGACAGTCATCAGCGCGAAAGTTTCCCCGGAAGGCTCCAGGGCGCCGGGCGTCCCGGTTCTCGAAACCCCTTGCGCAGGGCCACGGAACGTTCAAGCATGCGGGTCCAGGGATCATCGCGAACCGCACCGCCCCGAAGGATGCAGCCGCAAGCCCATGGAGTGCGGTGGCTTGCCGCCGCTTTGCCCTGCAGGAGGCTTGCCTCCTGCCGCGGAAGCGAGCTCAAGCGGGTGAAAGCGGGAGCAAGCTCCCGCACTCCATGGCGGCAGGGCCAACGATGGGTCGTGCACGCCGTGTTCTTTCACCCTAAGGAAGTATCTAGATGGCAACGAAGTGGTCTGGCAGAGCGGGGTGGTTGATGCTTGCAGGCGTGCTGGCGGCCTCGCTCGCCACTGCCGAGGTGGCGCGGGATCCTGCACCGCGGCAGCTCTATGCGGAGCCCTCGCCGCTGGCTCGCGTGATCACCGGCATGGGCGGGGCATCGGAACGGGCCCGCCTGGATCTCGCGATCCTGATCGTGGAGGCCCTGGTCTCCGCGTACGAGTCCGAACTCGACGAGGCCCTGCGCGAGCTGACGCGGAACGCTGGCGATCGCCGCCGGCTGGGTCGCTGGCAACAGTCCGTCGCGCCGGTGCTCTCCGAGCTCAGGGTTGCACGTGCCGCACTGTATGCCGCGCGCGAGGTGGATCTGCACACCGACCGTCACGGGCAGGTCCTGCTGCTGATCGACGGTCGGCCATTGTGGGTCGCCTGGCCGCGGGTCGCTGGGCAGAATCGGCTGGAACGAGAGGTCGTGGCGGAATTCTGCAGGCGCCACGCGTGCCCGTCTGCGGAGTCGGCAGACGCCACGCAGCCCGCGGCGGTGCAGGGCGGCTGGGTCCTGTCGCAGGGGCGCCCGCCCGGCTGGGAGACCGTGGACGGCCTGCGCTGCGAGTTCCCGGACCTCTCCTCCCGCGGCGAGCGGGAGGCCACCTGCCGGGCGCTGGCGACGGACCTCTACGCGCTGGCGGCGGCCCTGCGCGAGGCCGCGCGCCGCGGCGGACGCATCGAGTGGCGGCACCTGGCCCTGGACACCGGGCCGGCCCAGGCACGTCAGCGCGTCGTGGTGACCGAAGGCGGGGATTATCTCTCCGTTGCCGTCCCCGCGCTCGCGGGCAACCCCGTGGACTGGACCGAGGTGCGGCGGTGGTTGCGAGCACGCACCGAGGGGCGCAGCGTGACGGCGACGGTACTGCGGGCCCATTAGCGGGGTGAAACCCCGGGCCAGTGGGCTGCGCGGGCTGCATTTGGGCTGCGGACGCGTTCTGGGCTAGGCTCGGCAGGCTGCAGGCGGCAGTGATTTCGGGAGCGGCATGCATGGGTGTCCTGGGCGGGCTGCTGGTGGCAATGCTGCTCTTCGGTGTGCTGCTCGGTGCCGTGCTGGGCTGGGTGAGTGCCCTGCGCCTTCGGGATGTCGCGGCGCGGCTGGCCCGGCTGGAGGCGGAACTCGGTCGGCTGCAAGCGCCGAACGGTGGGGACGCGGCCACCTCCCGGTCCCGGGCTCGGCCTGCGGAGGCAGCCCCGAATGCGCCCGGGCGGGAGGCCCCCCGAAAATCGGGTACCGGCACCGCTCCGGAAGACGCTGCGGTGGCGTCACCCGCCGCCCCCGCGCGGGAACGCCCCGCATCCACCACGGCTACATGGGGCGTGGGCCGGTCGGGCCGCGCGCGCCAGGCCGGCGGCGAGATCCTTGCCGGAATCCGTGACCACTGGATGGTGTGGCTGGGTGGGCTGTCGATCGGCCTCGCGGGCATCTTCCTGGTACGCCATTCGATCGAGCAGGGCTGGCTCGGGCCAACCGCTCGTGTGCTGCTGGGGATCACCACCGGTCTGGTCCTGCACGGACTGGCCGAGTGGCTGCGCCGACGCATGGGACGGCACTACGATGCCCTTGCCGCGCTGGCCGGAGGCGCGAGTCTGACCCTGTATGCGGCGGCCCTCGCGGCCCTGCACCTCTACCAGTTGTGGGCTCCGGCAGTGATCTTTGTGCTCCTCGCGCTGATCTCGCTGGGTACGATGCTGCTGGCGCTGCGGCACGGACCCGTCCTCGCGATTCTCGGCATCCTGGGTGCCTACGCGGTGCCCGTGCTGCTCGGCGGAGAGGCGGATCAGCTGGTCACGGTCCTTGCCTACAGCCTGACCGTCGCCCTGGCCGGCTTGCTGCTGATGCGGTTTGTCTACCGTCCGTGGCTGTGGTGGGGCACCGTGGCGGGCGCGCTGCTCTGGTGGTGGATCGCGCTGCACGCGGGCGCGCAGACCGAACCCTGGCTCGGCCTGTACCTCGCGATTCTCGCCTGGGGCATGGTGGCGCTTCGGTCGGGCAACTACCGGCTCACTCATCCCTCTGTCGAGGACCGTGCACCCGTTGACTGGCGGGGCTGGGCGCGCCTTTCTGGGCCGAAAACGGGGCATCTTGGCAGCGCGCTCCTGATCCTGATCCTGGCCCAGGCCTACGCGATCGCACTGGATCCCCTGTGGTCGCTGGGTCCGCTGGTGTGGCTGCCGTTGCCGGCATTGATCCTGGTTGCCAGTCGGTACAATGAGGCGCTGCGGGCCCTGCCGTGGATCGCCCTTGCCGCGCTGGCGGCGGGTTTCGCCACCAGTGCGGTCACCTGGCAGCCCTTCGATCCCTGGATGTGGTCCCTGCAACCGGTCCAGACCGATGATCTTCGGGTTGCGCTGGTCTCACTGGGCCTGCTGGGGCTGCTGTTCAGTGTCGGCGGCGCATGGCATCTGCATGCCCGGCGCGACTCGGCTCTGGCCGCATCGCTGGCCTTCATGGCGCCGCCTGCGGTGCTGGCGCTCGCCTATCTGCTGGCACCCGATGCCCTGCAGGACTGGATGCTGAGCGCCACCAGCCTGGCAGTGGGTCTGGCGCTCGGGGGGCTCGCGGGCCGGCGACTGCGCAGCGGGCAGACAGATGCCATCGCCTTCTGGCAGATCGCGTCGGCGCACCTCGCCTATTCCCTGGCGGTCGTGATCGGCCTGGAACAGGCGACGCTGACCCTCGCGCTGGCGGTGCAGGTGCTTTCGCTGACCTGGCTGGTCCAGCGCTTCGACGTGCCGCGCCTGGACTGGCTGGTGAAGCTCGTGCTGATGGTGGTCCTGGTGCGGCTGACACTGAACCCGTGGCTGCTGGAGTACGGCGCCGCCACATCCTGGACGCTCGCGACCTACGGCGGCAGCCTGCTCGTGGTCTGGGTCGCGAGCCGGCTGGTTCCGGTGGAGGCGGGGTTGAGGTCTTGGCTGCAGGTCGGCGCCGTGCACCTGCTGCTTTTGCTCCTGCACGTGCTGATCCGCTTCCATCTCTACGATGGCAATGTCTTTGCGCAGGTCTACGGCTTCACCGAGGCGGCGCTGAATACCCCGCTGTGGACAGCGTTCGCACTGCTGTACTTCTGGCGCAGCCGCTTTGGCAGCGAGCTGCGGGATCTGCACCGGGTACTCGCCCAGATCCTGATGCTGCTCGCGGTGGGCAACTACCTGATGCTGGCCACGGTGATGAACCCGCTGTGGGACGCGTCGAGCTCCGCGATGATCGCGCAGACCCCGATCCTGAACCTGCTGCTGCTCGCCTACGGGCTGCCCGTGCTGCTCTGGGCATTGGCCGGCCGCTCCTACGAACCGGACCTGCGCCCGTTCTTCGCGGTGATGGCGGGCGTCGGGCTGTGGCTTTTCGTCAGCCTCGAGATCCGGCACCTGTGGCACGGGCATCTGGATCTGGCGGACCCGGTGCGCGACGGCGAGTTGTACAGTTACTCGGTGGTCTGGCTGCTGATGGCCGTGGCCACGATGGTGTTCGGGATCCTGCGCAGCCGCTCGAACCTCTATCGTGGCGGCCTTGCGCTGCTGCTCCTGGTGATCCTGAAGATCTTCTTCATCGACATGGCGGGACTGACCGGACTGCTGCGGGCGGTGTCGTTCATGGGGCTCGGCCTGTCGCTTCTGGGCCTGGCCTTCCTGCACCAGTACCTCGGGCGCAGTGGAGGGACCGCGGGTCGGGTCCCGCGCGTCACCCGGCCCTGACGATCATGGCAATGCGCGCCGCTTGAGACATTAGCGGATCATCGCGAGACTCCGCTGGCCCTCCGGTTCGCGCCGCTCTCCCACCCGGCTCGCTGCGGGCACCCAGGTCCGACAAGCTGCTAGGATGCGGATGTTCATTCACCCCCTCGACCCGTGCGGGCAGCTGCGCGACCGATCGTCGTGGTGATTCCTCCTTCAGGCGACCTGCACGCGATGTTTACCTCCCCCAGCAACATCGAAGAACTGATACGCGGCTTCCACCTCGAAGATTCGATGCTGCGCTACAGCAGCTTCGTCCCGCGCCTTTACAACTACTGCCGCAGCCTCGGCTTCGAGCCCGGGCGGATCCTGCCGTCGCGGGCCTTCTGCTCGGACGAGAGCCAGGGTTATCCGACCATCCTGATCGCCAAGCACTTCGGGACCTTTCCCTTCAACCACGGGCGGGGTGGAGCCATCGTGGCGACCCAGCGCCACGCCCCGTTCGCAGAGCACGGGCAGGATCTGGTCATCGTCCAGGCCAGTCACGTCGGCTACGATCCGGAGACCGCGGCCTTCGGCCAGTACCGCCGGATCCATGCGCAGCACGCGGGGCACTCGACCAGTTGCGGGAAGATCGCCGGCGTGATCGCACGCTACCAGCGCGAGTACGCGTTCGCTCAGGGCGGCGTGCTGCTGGAGTCCTGTGGTGGCTCGCTCTGCGTCTGCATCGACAATGGCCTGCTGCGCGGAAACCGCAGCGAGGGACTGTTCCTGAACCTGACGCGCCTGGCGGAGCCGGACGCGAACGGCGAATTCATCCCGGTCCGCGCCTACAGCACCTCCAAGAGCTTTCCTGCCAGCGCGGCGCTGCAGCGTGAGCTCTCCGACCTGCATCTGCGGGAGGGCGAGCGCATCCCGATCGGGGCCCATCTTCAGCCGACGATGTTCTTCTTCCAGCGGGACCTCGACGAGACGCCGGAGGGACGGGACCAGCAGGAGCTCGGCCTGATCAGCGCGATGCCCTGGATCGTGACCTCGCCGCATCCGCTGCTTACGGCTGCGCAGATCAACACCCAGGTGGAGTTCGATCGTGCCTTTCGGACCGCGGCCCAGGCCCCGAGCTTCCGGGGCAAGCGCCTGCTGTATGTGTCGGGCCTGAACATCGACATCTCGCCGCAGCCGGGCGAGAACTTCCCGACGACCCACTTCGTGCCCTGGGCTGCCTACCTGCAGGATCGCGATGGCCGGGCGCGCATCCTCGAGCAGCCGGAGCTGCTGATGGCCCTGCTGGCGCAGAGCGAGGACAATCCCGATGCGGTGGACCTGGAGGCGGCGATCACCGTGATGTCCGAAGGCGACATGGTGCGCGTGGGGTCGGCCGCGTCGCTCGAGAACCCGCAGCGGCCCCGCTAGTGGGCCATGCGTGGACCCGGCCGGGAGGGATCGCCTTCCCCTTCTGCCGAAAACCCCCATCGCATTTCTGTGAAGATGGGCTAAACTCCTGAATAGATGACTGAACGCCGACTCATGCCCCGATTCCCTTTCCGCTGGCCCGTGGAGGTCAGCGGCCCGCGTGGCGAACGCTTCTTTGCCCGTAGTGCGGAGATCTCCGGGCGCGGGATCGGCATGGTGGTCGATCACCCGACAGCGGTCGGCCTGGCGCCCGGTGGGACCGTTCCCGGGCCGCACACGCCGCCGATCGGCGTGCAGCTCCAGGTGCCGGGTGAGGATTCCGCAGGTGGTGTCCGGATCGAGGGCCGCGTGCGGCACATCCGCCGCCTCTCCCAACAGGAGTACCTCGTCGGCGTGAACTTCGTTGATCCGGATGCCGCACTGCAGCTGGTACAGCGGGTCAGGTCCTCTGGCACCTTGCCCCAGGCAGCCGGAGTGTCCGCCAAGCCGGGTTCCTGAGCATTGTCCGGGAGCCTGCCGTCTGCTGCGGCCGTCATGGAGCATTAAAGTCCTTTCTACCTCCTTCGCGGGCCACCCCTGGGCGTAGGGTGGGCCAAGCGCAGCGGGCCCACGATCCTGGCCGCGGCGGTCTGTGGTGTGCACACTTCGTTTTGCCCACCCTGCGGCCTCCCTTCATGGTTTCTTTCGTGGTCTTTGGGGGCGGCGGGTCGATTTTCCTTGCCTTCTGCGAAATGCTGGACTAAGCGAAGCGTATAGTGGACGGTGACCGATTCCCGAATGGGCGTCGGGAGCGATGCGTCGTCCGGCGAAAGGCGATCCTCATGCAGGCAGAACAGTTTCCCAGGCACGCGGCCGCGATATCGGCACCGAACCCGGAGGTGCCGGGTCCGGCGCAGCGTCGGCCACGCATCATTGCGGTCACCAGCGGCAAGGGTGGTGTCGGCAAGTCCAGTATTGCGGTGAACCTGGGCCTGACGCTGGCGCGCTACGGGCGGCGGGTGTGCATCCTCGATGCCGACACCGGCCTGGCCAACGTGAACATCATGCTCGGCCTGCGTCCGGGCAGGAGCCTGGAACACGTGCTGGCCGGCGAGTGTCCGATCGAGGACATCCTGCTCGAGGCCGCGCACGGTCTGAAGGTCATTCCGGGCGCGAACGGCATCAGCGAGTGCGTGAACCTGGACCCGGAGCGGCAGCAGCGCCTGGTCACCGAGCTGAGCCGCATCGAGGGCGATTTCGACTACCTGCTGCTGGATACCGCGGCGGGGATCAGCGAGACGACGCTGGACTTCGTCAGCGCGGCGCAGCAGGTGCTGCTGGTGATCACTCCCGAGCCGACCTCCCTGACGGATGCCTTCTCGCTGCTCAAGCTTGCGTTGCGCAGGCACCCGGTCGCCTGCGAGGTGGTGGTGAACATGGCCGCCAGCTTCAACGAGGCGCGCAGCGTGTTCCAGCGCTTCCACGGCGCGGTGGGCAAGTATCTGGAGGCGGACGTGAACTTCCTCGGTTTCGTGCAGCGTGACGAGAGCATGCGCACGGCCGTGTCCCTGCAGCACCCGGTCTCGCTGTTCCCGGAAACGGACCCGTCGAGCCGTCCCTTCCAGCGTCTCGCCGAGGCCCTCGAGGAGGGTGCGCCGCAGCATCAGGGCGCCGAGAGCTTCAGCCGGTTCTGGTTCCGGCGGTTTCTGGAGCCTTCCGGCATTCCGGCAACGCCGGCGGAACCGCAGCCGCAGGCGAAGGAGGGCGGCGAAACCGCATCGCCCGATCCGTCTCCGGCCCCGGGAACGACCGGGGCGGAGCCGGTATCGCCACCGGATCGTCTCGCGGCCCTGCGCAGCGAGTGCTGGCAACTCCTCGAAGAGATGGACGACGCCCGACTGCTCGCGCAGTGGCTCGAAGGGTTGCACGCGAGGTACTGGGACCGCTTCGGGCGGCCGGGCATCGATCTGCAGCGGTTCCTCGCGCGCCTCGAGAGCGATCCCGAGGCCCATGCGCAGGCGCTGGCGATGCTGCGCGAGCGCTTCGGAGCGGTTGGCGCGGGCGTCGCGCCGGAGCCGCAGGCCCCATCCGAGCCGGAGAGCGGCAGCACCCCGGAGGAGCCCTGCACCGGGACCGTTGACGAGGCCGTTCCAGCGCCGGAACCCAATCCGGCGACCGCCAGTGTTGACCCGGAGACCGCGCCAGTGCGCGCGGAGCCGCACCCGGATTTCGGTCTCGACGCCCGCGGCACCGCTGCGCCGCCCGCGCCCGCGCCGGCGCCCGAGGCCCGACAGGTCGATCCCGCCCGGGTGCACGCCTACGATCCGGGGCGTTTCGGGGCGCAGCGCGAACTGGCCGACAGACTGCGGCAGATGGGGCCCGATGACGGCACCCTGCTGGATCTGATCCGGCGGTTGTGATGAACCCGCTCCCGCGCGTGACGACGACTTTGCGGGCGTGCCGGCGGGACAGTATAGTCGGGACCTGAACAGGGCAATTGGGCACATCGGCCTGTTTTCATTCCGAAAACGGGCCTTTTGAACCGCAAGCGGGGGACACGTCCATGGCTGAGAGACCGGTGCCGGCTGCCGGGCACCCGGGCGCTGCGACGGGTCCGGAGCGCTAGGCATGGCCGAGGCCCGCCAGGCGCGCGATTCGCTGCCCAGTCTGCCCCAGGTGCTCGTGCGCATCCTCGATGCGATCTACGAAGACCGGGCGGACCTGCACAAGCTGAGCGCGATCATCCTGCAGGACGCCGCGATGACCGCCCGCGTGATTGCAGTGGCCAACTCGAGCTTCTATTACCGGGGGCGGCGCCAGGAGTCCCTGGACCGGGCGGTGCTGCACCTCGGGACCGACGCGGTGAAGACCCTGGTGATGACGGCCTCGATGCGGCAGCTCTTCTCGCGGTTCGGCGGAGGGAGTCCGCGCCTGCTGAAGCGGGTGTGGCGCAACGCCCTGGTCACGGCGAGCCTGAGCCAGGTGCTCGCGGTGCTGACCGGCTATCCCCGCCCGGAAGAGGCCTACCTGAGCGGGCTGATGGTGGACATCGGCCGGCTGGTGCGCCTGGGGGAGGACCCGGAGCGCTACCGGGCGATGATCCGGGAGGCCGGGGATGACCAGGCCCTGATCCGGACCGAGCGCGAGGTCTTCGGCAGCACGCACTGCGAGGTGGCCGCGGATCTGGTGGAGGCGTGGGGGCTGAGCCCCTTCATGGCCGACGCGGTGCGGTATCACCTGGAGCCCGCCATCCGGGTCCGGGACGCCCACCACCTGGTGAAGATCGTGAACCTCGGCTATTCGATGGGCCGGCCCGGTGCGATCGGTCACGACACGCTGGTTGCCGGCGATACCCTCTTTGGTCTGAACGAGGGGCTGACCACGGAACTGCGCGGGCGTGTTTCGGACGACGTCGCCGGGATCGCGCGTTCCCTGGGGATCGACATCGAGACCGAGGATGACGCGTCGGACCAGATGGCGCGGCAGTCCCTCGGGGAGCGCCTCGAGGGTCTGAACCAGCTGGCACGGCTCCAGGGCGAGCTCTCCCGGATCGCGACACTGCATCGCCACGTCGCGGTCCAGCGCGCGCTGCTCCTGACCTTCGGCGTGCAGCGCAGCCTGGTCTTTCTCGGTGACGGCGAGGCGAAGTTCCTGCGGGCGTGGATCGACGAGGATCCCGAGCCGGCCTTTCTGCTGCCGCTGGAGCGCGGACGCAGCGTGGTGGTCGACGCCGCACTGGACGGGCATCCGATCCAGATCACTTCGGCCGAGACGGAGGGGCTGTCGGTGGTGGATCGTCAGATCCTGGGCGCCTGCGCGGCCGGATCGATGTGGGTGCAGCCGTTCCCGCCTGACATCGGCCTCCCCGGGGCCCTGGTGCTCGGTCTCAACGGCGAGCAGCTGGACCAGCTGGCGGAGCGCCGCAGCCTGGTTGCGGCAATGGGACGCGAGATTGCGGGTGCCCTCGGGTCCGCGCAGGAGGGACCGGGGCGTCCGGACTCCGAGGCGCTGGAACGGCGCATCCGCGAGATGGTGCACGAGGCGGGCAATCCACTGAGCATCATCCAGAACTATCTGGCCATGCTGCGCGTGAAGCTGGGTGAGGAACACGACGCCCAGCTCGAGATCGGCGTGATACGCGACGAGATCGAGCGTGTCGGCCGCATCCTGATGCGCATGCGCGAGGCCCCCCGCGAGACGGAGGCGGCAGCGGTCTCGCTGAACCGGGAGGTGCGGCAGATCACGGACATCTTCGCGGCCTCGGTCTGCAGCGCCCGCGGCATCGAGCTGCAGGTGGATCTCGATCCCGGGGATCCGCCGCTTGCGCAGTCGCCGGACCATCTCCGGCAGATCCTGACAAATCTTCTGAAAAATGCAACTGAAGCCATTGATGAAAATGGCATAATCCAGGTGCGGACCCGTGACCCGGTGAGCCTGGGTGGGCGCCGGTACACGGAGATCACCGTCCAGGACAATGGCCCGGGGCTTCCGCAGGAGGTGATGGGAAAGCTCTTTTCGCCAGTCGAGTCGACCAAGGGCGACGGGCACTCCGGCCTCGGTCTGAGCATCGTCAAGCGCCTGGTGGACGAGATGGACGGGATCATCCTCTGTTCCAGCGGTGCCGAGGGAACCCGCTTCCAGTTGCTGCTGCCCCGGGCGGAGGGCGGCTGAAGCCCCCGTCCGGTGGGCCGGGCGGCCCCTTCGACCTCAGGTGCTGTCCGCCGCCTCCGGGCCGGTGGCTGCCGCGGCGGCCGTCCGTCGTCGCGCGCGCACCGCCTCGGCCAGCTCTTCGAGCAGGGCCACCGAGTCGTCCCAGCCGATGCAGGGGTCGGTGAGGCTCTGGCCGTAGGTCAGCGGCTGGTCGGCCTGCAGGTCCTGACGACCCTCGACCAGGTGTGACTCGGCGGAGACGCCGAAGATCCGCCGCTCGCCGGCTCTGATCTGCTCGGAAACCGCGGCCCCGGAGTTCAGCTGTTGCCGGAAGCCGCCGGGCGTGTTCCCGTGCGAGAGATCGACCATCAGACGGCCGGGCAGATCGAAGCGCGCGAGGTCCGCACAGGCCTCATCCACGCTGGCGGGGTCGTAATTGGGCTTCATGCCGCCGCGCAGGATGATGTGGCAGTCCGTGTTCCCGAGGGTGTCCACGATCGCGACCTGGCCGGACTTGTGCACCGAGAGGAAGTGGTGCCGCTGTCGCGCCGCGAGGATCGCCGCGGCGGCGATCTTCACGTTGCCGTCGGTGCCGTTCTTGAAACCGACCGCGGAGGAGAGGCCCGAGGCCAGTTCCCGGTGCACCTGGGACTCGGTGGTGCGCGCACCGATCGCGCCCCAGGAGACCAGGTCGCCGATGTACTGCGGAGAGATCACGTCCAGGAACTCGCAGCCGGCCGGGACGCCCGCCTGGTTGATGCGCACCAGCAGGTCGCGGGCGATGCGCAGCCCCTCGTTGATCCGGAAGCTGCCGTTCAGGTAGGGGTCGTTGATCAGCCCCTTCCAGCCGACCGTGGTCCGCGGTTTCTCGAAATAGACCCGCATCACGATCTCGAGATCGGCCGATAGGCGATCCCGCTGGGCCTTCAGCCGGGAAGCGTATTCCAGGGCGGACACCGGATCGTGGATGGAGCAGGGGCCGATCACCACCAGCAGGCGGTCCGATTGTCCGTGCAGGATGTCGCGGATGTTCCTGCGGGTATCGGCGATGAAGCGCTCCGCCGGCGTGTCCTTGATCGGAAAGAACTGGATCAGGTGCGCCGGGGGGGGCAGCGGGAGGATGTTTTCGATGCGCTGGTCGTCGGTTGCGGACGTGCGGTCGATGGAGGGTGGGGCCAGCATGTCGCCCTGGATTTCGGTCATGGTCGGATGTCCATCGCGTGGGGATTGTGTCTGGGTGGGGCGTTGCGCGTCGCGCCCTCGGGGAGCATGCCGGAGGACCGGCGGTCGGACAGTGGCGCGCGGGGGCTTCGGGCCTTCGCGCGGAGATCTGAGGGGCGGTCTGGATCGGCATGACTCACGTTAAGCGTAGAGTATTGAATAGCTTGTGCATTGCGTCAATGCCGGCGGGAATTGGCCGCGCAGCGGCCCGCCGGCTGCGTATATCCTTTAGACTCGGCAGTGACGGAATTCATCCGCAGATCCGCGCGCATTCGCCAAACCGGGCGGACATCAGATCCCGGGCCGCGTCGGATTGCGCGGCATAGGCTCCTCGAGGTGCCGGAGACATGGTGGTTTCAGAATCGGACGGGACGCGCAATATCTTCGTGGTCGGCCTGGACGACTTTCACCTCGCTCAGCTGAAGGAGCTGCCGGGTGCCTCGCGGTACGCGTTTCACCCGCTGTTCACCCGGGAAGAGCTGAAGGCCGGCGACCGCTTCCCGGTGCGCGAGGTGCTCGAGGACGGGCCCCGGCAACTCGGTGCCTTCCCGGGCCGGGTGGATGCGGTGGTGGGCTACTGGGACTTCCCGGTGAGCACCGCGCTGCCGCTGCTGCGCAGGCCCCTGGGCCTGCCCGGCCCGTCACTGGAGGCGGTCCTCCGGTGCGAGCACAAGTACTGGAGCCGCGTCGAGCAGGCCCGTGTCGTTCCCGACCACCTTCCCCGGTTCTGTGCGGTGGACCCCTTTGCCTCCGACCCGCTGGAGGGGGTGACCCTCGCCTTCCCGTTCTGGCTGAAGCCGGTGCGATCGGTGCTGTCGTATCTGGGGTTTCTGGTCACGGACGCGGATTCCTTCCACGCCGCCATTGCCGCGACGCGCGAGGGCATCCGCCGGTTCGGTGACCCCTTCAACGAGATCCTCGCGCAGGCGGACCTCCCGGAGGAGATCGCGCGGGTGGACGGGAACCATTGCATCGCCGAGTCGCTGATCTCCGCGGGCCGGCAGTGCACGCTCGAGGGCTATGCCCACCACGGCGAGGTGCGGATCTACGGCGCGGTGGACTCGATGCGCGAGGGTTCGACCGGGTCCTCCTTCTCCAGCTACGTGTATCCGTCAACGCTGCCCGCCGGTGTCCAGGAGCGGATGGGCGACATCGCGGCGCGCGTGATCCGCCAGGTCGGCTACGACGACGCCCCGTTCAACGTCGAGTTCTACTGGGAGGAGGAGACCGACCGGATCTGGCTGCTGGAGATCAACTGCAGGATCTCCAAGTCCCATGCGCCGCTGTTCCAGATGGTGGACGGCTGTTACCACCACCAGGTGATGATCGACCTTGCGCTGGGGAGGGAACCCGCGATGCCGCACCGCGAGGGCCGGTTTGGCTGTGCCGCGAAGTTCATGCTGCGCCGGCACGAGGATGCACGCGTGGTCCGTGTGCCGACCGACGAGGAGATCGCGGCCATCGAGGCCGATATTCCGGGGGTGGTGATCCAGCTCGAGGTCCGCCCCGGAATGCGCCTGTCGGAGTTGCGCTACCAGGACAGCTACAGCTACGAGGTGGCCGTGGTGTTCGTCGGTGCCGCCGATCACGCCGATCTCGAAGACAAATATCAGCAGGTGCTGGCGCGGTTTCCGCTGGAGTTCGCACCGGTGGATGAAAATGCGCGCGGTGCCTCAAGGAGACCCGCATGAAGATCGTGAACGAATTTCCCAGGGAAGTCCGGATCGAAGAGCACCTGTGGATCCATCTGTCCGACGGAACCCGCCTGGCGGCGCGCCTCTGGCGGCCGGAGGACGCGCTCGACCAACCGGTGCCGGCGATCCTCGAGTACATTCCCTACCGCAAGCGTGATTCCACACGCCCCCGCGACGACCTGATGCATCACTACTTCGCGGGCCATGGCTATGCCTGCCTGCGCGTCGATCTGCGCGGCAGCGGCGATTCCGAGGGGGTGCTGAAGGACGAATACCTGCAGCAGGAGCTGGACGACGGCGTGGAGGTGATCGAGTGGATCAGCGAGCAGCCCTGGTGCACCGGCGATGTCGGGATGATCGGCATCTCCTGGGGCGGCTTCAACGGGCTGCAGATCGCCGCGATGCGTCCCGCGGCCCTGAAGGCCGTGGTCAGCACCTGTTCCACGGACGATCGCTACGCCGACGACGTGCACCACATGGGCGGTTGCCTGCTCGGTGACAACCTCTCCTGGGCCTCGACGATGTTCGCCTACAACTCCCTGCCGCCGGACCCTGATCTGGTCGGCGATGACTGGCGCCGCATGTGGTTCGAGCGGCTGGAGGGGAGCGGTCTGTGGCTGGAGCAGTGGCTGCGCCATCAGCGCCGGGACGATTACTGGAAACACGGCTCCGTCTGCGAGGACTGGTCCGCGATCCAGTGCCCGGTGATGGCGGTCAGCGGCTGGGCCGACGGCTATTCGAACGCAGTCTTCCGGCTGCTGGCGAATCTTCAGGTGCCGCGACTGGGGCTGGTCGGCCCCTGGAGCCACAAGTACCCGCACCAGGGGGTGCCCGGCCCGGCGATCGGGTTTCTCCAGGAGTGCCTGCGCTGGTGGGACCACTGGCTGAAGGGGAAGGACACCGGGATCATGGACGAGCCGATGCTGCGTGCCTGGATGCAGGACAGTGTGCCGCCCACCACCTACTACGACGAACGCCCGGGACGCTGGGTGGGCGAGCGGGACTGGCCGTCCCCGGAGGTGACGCGGCAGGCCTGGACCCTGGCCTACCCGGGCACACTGGAGACGGAGGACGTGGAGGTCCCGCAGCGCACCATGACCCTGCTGTCGCCGTTGAGCGTGGGTCTGTTCGCCGGCAAATGGTGTTCCTACGCGGCCACGCCGGATCTGCCGCACGATCAGCGCGAGGAGGACGGAGGCGCGATGGTGTTCACCACCGCGCCGCTGGAGGAGCCGCTGGAGATGCTGGGTTCGGGCGTGGTCGAGCTCGACCTCAGCGTGGATAAGCCAGTCGCGATGGTCGCGGTGCGGCTGTCCGACGTCGCGGAGGATGACAAGGCGACGCGCATCACCTACGGCCTGCTCAACCTTACGCACCGGGACAGCTCGGAGTCACCGCAGCCGCTGGAACCCGGTCGCAGCTACCGCGTGCGCGTGAAGTTCAACGATATTGCGCAGCACTTCCCGGCCGGACACCGCATTCGCCTGTCGCTGTCGACGTCCTACTGGCCGCTGGCCTGGCCGGCGCCCGAGCCGGCCCGACTGCGCGTTCACACGGGTGCCAGCCGCTTGGTGTTGCCGGTGCGGCCGCCGCGGGATGCCGAGGATGCCCGCATCGGATTTCCGGAACCCGAGGGGGGACCCGCCTCGACCGAGGCCGAGCAGATTACCGGGCAGGCCCACGAGTGGCGCGTGATCCGCGACCTCGCGCTGGACCGTTCCACGCTGGAGGTGGTCAACGACCAGGGCCGGGTGCTGTTGCGGGAACTGGAACTGGAGACCCAGCGCAAGGCGCTGGAGTGGTACAGCTACCTGACCGACGAGTACAACTCGACGCGCGGCGAGACACTGTGGGAGCGCGGCTTCCGGCGCGGCGAGTGGCAGGTGCGCACGGTCACCCGCACCGTGCTGAAGTCCACATCGAGCGACTTCCTGCTGCATGCGGAACTCGATGCCTTCGAGGGTGAGCGACGGGTGTTTTCGCGCAACTGGGACGTGCGGATTCCCCGCGACCTCGTGTGACCCGCGATGCGGGCGGGTGCCTCGCGGCCGCTCGTGCCCCCGGTCTCAGGGCGCGGCGGCGCCGGCCTCGGGAAGCATCCAGAAGGCCAGGGACAGCATGATCGCGGTCAGGCTGCTGCCGAAGATCGGCAGCACCATCAGCCCCGCGATCGCCTCGCGCTGGAACAGCCGAATGCCCATCGTGACCAGGCTCACCGACCACGCAAGTGCGGCCAGCAGCGCGAGCGCGTAGAGGCCCTCCAGCCAGAGCAGCATCACCAGCAGCGGCAGTCCGAGGTTCAGCACGACGAGCAGGTAGTCCCGGCCCCCGGCCGCACGTCCGGCCGAGAGCGCGTAGGCATAGGCCGCCCAGAACAAGAGCAGGCCGAAGCCGAAGGCGCCCGCGGCGGGCGACTCGGTCGGCGCTCGGAGCACCGTTGCACCGTGGGGCTCCAGCGCCAGTCCCAGGCCGACCAGCGCCAGGGCTGCGCCGATGCTGATGATCAGCCAGAACCAGAGGGTTCCGCGTTGTACGTTGGGTTCCGTCATGGATTCTCCGGCGCGGGTGATGCCTGGGTGGTCATGGGCTGGTGGGCGGGCGATGCGGAATGTCAGTTCGGCTGGCCCGGCGGTCGACCAAGGGGCATGAGGTACAGGGGCTCTTCGGAGCGGTCGAGCTGCAGGGCGGCAGAGACGCTCCCATCGCGGAAGGCGCCGATGACGACGCCGCCGATGCCGAGGGCGGTGCCCTGCAGGTAGACGTTCTGCGCCGCGTGGCCGGCCTCCATGTGCACGTAGCGTTCGGCCCTTGGACCGTAGCGCTCCGCGGTGCGCGCGGTCACACCCGACATCACCATCACCACCGGCGCGTCACCGACCGCGGTCTGGCCGAAGGCCGCGTCCTGGAGCTCTCCGCGACGATCCCCGGAGACGCGCATTTCCAGGCCATGCTCCTCGCGGTGATAGCGATAGACGCCGTCATCCAGTTCGGGAATCCCGGTGACCAGCACATCCACCTCCAGCGGGTACGTCGCCCCCGCCGAAGGCGAGGTCCTCAGGTCCTGGTCCGGATCGGAGATCCCCTGTGCCGACCAGAGCAGCTGCGCGACCTCCTCCAGCGTGAGCGGCTCATCACTGTAGCCGCGTACCGAGCGCCGCTGCCACAGCGCCTCTTCGACGGACATGTCCCCGGATTCCGCTGCCGCCGGCAGGCTCGTCAGCTCTCCGGACTCAGTCGAGGTGCCTGGCTGGCCCGCGGCGGGAACCACCATCATCATTGCGCCCGCAATCCATCCGCGCATGTTTTCCCTCCTCGCTGGTGACCATCATGGATTCACGGGGACAGGGTAACGCGGCCGGGGCTGCGTTCACCAGCGCATCGGCGCCAGCTGCTGCGGACCGCGGACGGCGCCGATGCGGGGCCGGACGAGCCCCGGGGGTCTTCAGCGGCCGGAGGGTTCAGTCCGGGTTGAAGCTGTCCGGCGGGCGCTGGAAGAAATACGAAATCGCGGTGGTCGCCGCCGTCGTGGCCCAGAGAAAGAGGAAGGTGACGGAGTAGTAGCCCAGGTTCGTCAGCCCCGGGCCAGCGCCCTGAGCCAACTGGGCCGGATCGAGGAACGCGAACACCACCCCGGTGGCCACCGCGGACATAATGAAGGAAGGCCAGAATACCGAAACCCATTTCTGCATCGTTCGCCCCTCGCGTCGCAAAAGATCCACCGGCTGCGGACCTTTCCGTGTTCAAAACATTCCCGAAACCCCGGCTGAGGAAACGCTGATCTGTCGGCGTTTCCCTGAGCCCGGCTGCAACTCGTCTGTGCGGCGCAGCCTGCGCCGGGAAGGCCAGGATGGCTCCATCCAGCGCCTCCAATGATCCTTCCCGTGGAGCGGGCAGGTGAGGCGCTCCGTCTTCATCGCCACCGGTGGCGGAGTGCCGTGGCATTTGGCCGGATCTGACCCCGGTTGCCGCCCGATTCAGCGGTGGAGCTCGCCGGAGGCCTCCGGCTGGTAGAGGATCGCCATGATCCGCACCGTCATCGTTCCGCCCCGGGGCGCAGGCCAGTCGATGCTGTCGCCCACGGAGAGCCCCAGCATCGCGCTGCCGATCGGGGCGAGGACCGAGATCTTCCCGGTACTGCCGTCGGCGCTTGCAGGGTAGACCAGTGTGCGTTCGAACTCCTTGCCATCGGGCTCGGTTCGGAAGCGCACCGTCGAATTCATCGTGACCACGGTCGCCGGCACCTCGCCCGGCTCCACGACCTCCGCACGCTCGAGCTCCGCGATCAGCGAGGCGTGCGGGGCACGCGCCTCGGCCGGCAGGGAATCGAGGAGCTGCTCGAGTCGATGCAGGTCAAGCGAGGAGACGGTCAGTTGCGGTCGCTGCTGGGTCATGTCGGGAGGCCTCCAGCCTCGTGCAAAGGCAAGCGGCCCGCGCTGGCGGGCCGACCTGCCTTTATTGCACAATCCGCCCGCAAAGGCAAAGACCGAACGGGGTCGGACCAGCGTAACAATCTGATAAATAAATCAATAGCGGTGAAAAAGGGCCGTTTTTCGGGCCTTGGACCGGCCATTTCGGGGCAAAAAACGCCGCCCTATCGGCGCCGGCCGGGGGTATGAACGGGTGAATGCCGGCAACGTTCCTTAAAGGCCGTTTTCGGGGTCAAAAATGCCGCTTTAAGGGGTGAAACGGGTCCGGTTTTGGTGCCAGAGTTTCGTTAAATCAATGGTTTGCGTTGGTCCGACCCCGAGGCGGGGGCGTGAGCAGCATCTCGGGCGCCGCCGTGCGATCATTCGTGTCTTTCCGCGATTCCAGGATAGCGATGGCAATGAGTGCCGCTGAAGTCGAAATCGGGCCGGTTCCGCCGGGACACCGTGCGGTGCTGATTGGGGCCGCGCGCTATCGCCGGCATTCCTACGGCAGCAATCACCCGCTGGGGATTCCGCGGGTCTCGCTGACGCTGGACCTGATCCGCGCCTACGGGGCGCTGACCGCGAAGGAGTTCAGCGTGTCGCGGCCGGCGACGTCGGTCGAACTCGAGTGGTTTCACACTCGCGAGTACATCGGGGCGCTGCGCCAGTGCGAGGTCGATGGCAAGGTGGCGCACCGCTACCGCCAGCGGCACAACATCGGGAATTTCGAGAACCCCTTCTTTCCCGGCTTCTTCACCACCCCCGCGACGGCGGCCCACGGGAGCATCCTGGGCGCGGAGATGCTGCTGGAGGGCCGCGTCGCCTTCAGCCCGGCGGGCGGGATGCACCATGCCCGGGCCGACGGGGCACGCGGCTTCTGCTACATCAACGATCCGGTGCTGGCCATCACCCGGCTGCGTCGGGAAGGGCTGCGGGTGCTGTACGTGGACATCGATGCCCACCACGGCGACGGCGTCGAGGCCGCCTTCGTGCGCGATGCGCGGGTGACGACCCTGTCGCTGCACATGGACACGTCCTACGCCTACCCCTTCGAGGGCGGCGGCATCGGCGACACCGGCCCCCTCGGCAACGCGGTGAACCTGCCACTGCCGCGGGGGATCCACGACGACGAGTACCGCTATGCCTTCGAGCGCGTCTGGCCCGCGGTGCTGGAGGTGTCGCGGCCCGATGCCATCGTGCTGCAGGCGGGGACCGACATCCTGGCGCCGGATCCGCTGGGCAAGTTCCGCATCTCCACCCAGCTCTTCCTGGAGGTGGTCGCCCGCATCCTCGCGGACGCTCCGACTCACCCCGACGGAACGCCCCGGCTCCTGGTGCTCGGGGGCGGTGGCTACCACCCGCTGGTGCTTGCGCGCTGCTGGGCCGGGGTCTGGGGGCTGCTCTCCGGGCGCGACCTGCCGGAGGCGATCCCGGCGGAGGGCGAGGCCCTGCTGCGGGCGGTGGAATGGGACCTCGACGAGGACGAGGAGCACTTCGAAGGCCTGTTCACCCGGCGCGTGGACATCGCGGAGGGTGGCGAGCTTCGCGCCGGGCTGCGCGAGGAGGTCGAGCGGCTGCTGGATACCCACCCGCTGCTAAGGATGGGCCGCCGCCGTTGATGCCGCCGCCGCGGGGCCGCTGACGCGCGCCTCAGGCGGCCGCGACCGGGATGCGCCCGATGCGCGCGCGCCACTCCTTCGGGCCGGTCTCGTGAACGCTGGTGCCCTCGGCGTCCACCGCGACGGTGACCGGCATGTCGCGGACCTCGAATTCGTAGATCGCCTCCATGCCGAGGTCCTCGAAGGCGATCACCCGCGCCGAGCGGATCGCCTTCGAGACCAGGTAGGCGGCGCCGCCGACCGCCATCAGGTAGGCGGAGCGGTTTTCCCGGATCGCATCGATCGCGGCGGGACCGCGTTCACCCTTGCCCACCATCGCGATCAGTCCGGTCTGTTCCAGCATCATCCGTGTGAACCTGTCCATGCGCGTCGCCGTTGTCGGACCGGCCGGTCCGACGGCCTCCTCGCGTACCGGGTCCACCGGCCCGACGTAGTAGATCACGCGGTTGGCGAAGTCGACCGGCAGGGGATCACCCCGATGGATCATCTCCTGGATGCGCTTGTGCGCGGCGTCGCGGCCGGTGAGCATCCGCCCGTTCAGCAGCAGGACCTGACCGGGAGTCCAGGACGCGACCTCCTCGCGGGTGAGGTGGTCGAGGTCAACGCGCCGTGCGACCTCGGCATCGGGCTGCCAGGTCACTGCGGGCCAGTCCTCCAGCCGCGGTGGCTCCAGGTGGGCCGGCCCGCTGCCGTCGAGGTGGAAGTGCAGGTGCCGGGTGGCGGCGCAGTTCGGGATCAGCGCGACCGGGAGGCTGGCCGCGTGGGTGGGGTAGTCGCGGATCTTCACGTCCAGCACGGTGGTGAGGCCGCCGAGCCCCTGAGCGCCGATGCCGAGGGCGTTCACCTTGTCCAGGAGTTCCAGGCGCAGTTCCTCGACGCGGCTCAGCGCGGCACCGCCGGCGGCCTTGTCCCGCAGATCCTGGATGTCCACCGGCGCCATCAGCGCCTCCTTGGCCATCAGCGCGGCCTTCTCCGGCGTGCCGCCGATCCCGATGCCGAGGATGCCGGGCGGACACCAGCCGGCACCGAGCGTCGGCACGGTGCGCAGCACCCAGTCCGCGATGGAGTCGGAGGGGTTCAGCATCGCCATGCGGGCCTTGTTCTCGGAACCGCCGCCCTTCGCGGCGCAGATCACCTCCACACCGTCGCCCGGGACGATCTCGTAGTGCACCACAGCGGGGGTGTTGTCCCGGCTGTTGCGGCGCGCGCCGGCCGGGTCCAGCAGCACCGAGGCGCGCAGCTTGTTGTCGGGGTGCAGGTAGGCGCGGCGCACGCCCTCGTCCACCATCTGCTGCACGCTCATCGTCGCGTCCCAGCGGACATCCATGCCGACCTTCAGGAAGACCACCGCGATGCCCGTGTCCTGGCAGATCGGCCGGTGTCCTTCGGCGCATAGACGGGAGTTGGTCAGGATCTGGGCGATCGCGTCACGGGCCGCCGGGGATTGCTCGCGCTCCCAGGCCGCGCCGAGGGCCCGCACGTAGTCGACGGGATGGAAGTAGCTGATGTACTGGAAGGCGTCCGCGATCGACTCCACGAGGTCCTGTTCGCGAATCACGGCCATGGCTGTACTCCGGGTGACGGGATCAGGGCTCCATTCTAGCCCTCATGGCGCTGCGCCACCCCAGAAGGATGAAGGCGCAGGCCTGTGGAGTGCGGCGGCTTGCCGCCGCTTTGCCCT
>RECA01000170.1 GCA_007692435.1 Thioalkalivibrio sp. | reverse complement strand
GCGACAGGCTGTCCAGGATCGCGGCGGCGTAGTCGCGGGGCAGAAGCTCGTGCGTTCTTGCCAGCGTATAGGTTGGGAGATGGCTTGCAAGCTTGCGTGCCTCGTCCAGCCCCATGGTCTCGAGCAGGTTGGCCTGCTCCTCGTCGTCCATGTGCAGAAACACGGCCAGGGCCTCCTTGCCCTCGATCAGCTGGAAGACCTCCCAGCGGTCGTCCAGGTCGAGTTCGGCGAGATTGCGTGCCGTCTCGGCGGGCACTCCACGGGCCAGCAAGGCGTGGGCGCTGTCGTAATCACCTGCGTGCAGGTGGGCGTAGATTTCCGGGTTCATGTCGGTTTCCTCTTCTGTAAAGGCAAGGCTGTCTACCCGCCTTCATCGCGCACAGGGAGGCTGTGCCTCCCCTACGCTTCACGAGGAAACGCGTTGTGGAGGCGTCAGCCGCCTTCCGGGCACTGGATGGCGGGCACTGGCTTCACGCCCCAGCGCGGGGGCGCTGGCAGATCGGGGTTGTTCAGGCCCAGGGTCGTCGGGCATTCGGGTCACCTCCTCCGTCGGATTTCGCAGGATTCAAGGATTGCGCCGATGCGCGAGGATTACATCCACGCCCTGGCGCTTGAATGGGGGCATCGATCGAAGAATCGCGCGCGCACTCGAAGCCGGCAGGCGCTCGCAGATCGTCGCCAGCGAATAGTTGCTCAGGCCACGCGCCAGGCGGACAGCGGCATCCTGTGGCAGCCGCTGCATCACATCGGCCTGGGCGTTCTCGGCGAGTTGCATCAGGCGCAGACGCGCGGTCCCGGGCTCGCCGCCACGCAGCGCCCGGTGCACGACCTCCAGCGCCGCGTCCGGGCGCGCGTCGTGCCAGAGAATCGGTGCCGCCGTGACGGCCTCGCGTCCGGAAACGTGGGCGGGGTGCCCTGCCCCTGCATGCATCTGATTCATTTCGTTTCTCCTCGCCAACGGGCTGCCGCCGGAAACGACGCGCAGCGTTATGACCGCACCACGGATGCGGAACGGGATGTGAAGAGCGGTGGCAGGGATGAAACGGGCGGCAGCCCAGGCGGCGCCCGAGGCCGGGCACTGCCGTTGTGCATGGGGGGAAATCCTCCGCTACCCGGTCGGGACCCGGGATCGGACGATGGCAGGATGCATTTCCCCCTGCGTGCCGTTGGTGATGTCGCGGCGCGCCGGGGGCAACTCAGGGAGGGCTAGATGACCCGGATCCCCGGTGCTTCCCGATGCGACAGGCGACACACCCGTTTCAGGCCGCTACCGGCCTTCACCTGTGTAGGTCGACTACTGTCACTGTCCATTAAGGAATGGCCTCTGTTGCATTGGATGCGTCCCCAGCGCGGGCTGGAAACCTGCGAAAGTATATATCCCGTCCTGTACCAATGGAACCCCGAGCCTCCCAATCACGAAGTGATCAGGTTGCGTCATTGCGCCCCGATCTTCCCCCTCAACGCGGAACCCGGTCCAACAGGATGACAGGGCGACGACGGGAGCAAGCTCCCGCCCCCGCCCTCCATAGCGCGACCGGAACGATTACCTCACGCGGCCTTCTCGCTCTCCTCCGTGTAATCACCGGTGGAGGCCAGCGAGTTCATCCTGGCCCGGGTCAGGAACGCCTGCTGGGCTTCCTTGACCTTGCTGTTGTCCGGGCCCCAGATGTCCAGCGCCGGCTGCTGCAGCGCGCGGGCATAGGAGAAGGTCATGTTCCAAGGCGTCCTGTCGCCCCAGCGCTGATTCATGGCGCTCAGGTGGGCGCTGGACTCGACATGACCCTGGCCACCGGACAGGAACACCACCCCGCCCAGGGCCGGGGGCACGGTCCGCATCAGGGTCTGCACGGTGCGGTCGGCGACCTCGGTGACGCCGGCGCGGTTCGGCGCCTTCAGACCCGAGATGACCATCGAGGTCTTGAGGATGGTGCCCTCCAGCATCACCTCCTGCTCCGCCAGCTCCTGGAACACCACACGCAGGTTGTGCGCGGTCACTTCCTGACAGCGTTCGATGCTGTGGTCACCGTTGATCAGCACTTCCGGCTCGATCATCGGCACGATGCCGGCCTCCTGGCACAGCGCCGCATAGCGGGCCAGGGCATGGGCATTGGCCTTCATGCAGCCGATGGTAGGGATGCCACTGCCGATGGTGATCACGGCGCGCCACTTGGCGAAGCGGGCGCCGATCTCGTAATACTCGGCGAGGCGCTCGCGCAGGCCGTCCAGGCCCTCCGTCATTTTCTCGCCACGACCACCGGGGTAGTCCTTGGCCCCGGCGTCCACCTTGATGCCGGGGATCTGGCCGCGATCCTTCAGCACCTTCACGAACGCAGTGCCATCGTCGGTGGACTGGCGGATGGTTTCGTCGAACAGGATGGCGCCGCTGATGTACTTTTGCGCCTCCGGCGCGGTGATCAGCAGCTGGCGATACTGACGACGGTTCTCCTCGGTGGAGGCGGCGCCGACATCCTCGAACCGCTTGGTGCAGGTGGCGTTGCTCTCATCCAGGGCCACCACGCCCTTGCCTGGCTCCACCATCGACGCGACAGTGGCGCGCAGCTCCTCTGCGTGTTTCGGTACATGATCCATGACAGACAACCTCCGATTGGTAAGCAGAAAAATTCGGGATGCTCCGCCGCCCCGAGCAACAGGCCATCCGCGACGCAACCATGGCGACGCAATGACCCTGGGGTGCTGGCATTGGTAACGTGGCGGCCGCGGCACGCCGCCGGCACCCGTCAGGGCACCCAGCACCGCGAACATGCTATCCAGCCCGAGTCTAGCAAGCATAGAGACCCTTTTACGGGCTGGTCCACGCGAAATCACGGTTTTCAGGGCGTTCGGGGATCGTTGGCCATGCCGCCACCGCGGCTGGACGGTCGGGCGCCTCCTGCGCCCGTCCGCTAGGGAGTGCGGGAGCTTGCTCCCGCTTTCACCCGCGGAAGCTTGCTTCCGCTGCAGGAGGCCAGCTGAAGTGGTCGGGCTCGGCGAACGCCGCGGGCTTGACCGCAGGCGGGAACAGCAGCCCCGCGAGCCGGGCCTCGTCCAGGTCCTCGGGTAGGGGCCAGGTGAGCCCGTGGGCCGCCGCCAGGCTGACGTACTTGCTGACGGCCCCCTTGGAGATCGCGCAGGCCTGACCGATCTGGGCGTGGCTGAGCCCACCCGCGTACTTCAGACGCAATACCTCGGTGATTTTCTTCATTGGAATCCTCGCTGCCGGCACCGCTCACCCCCCTGGTTTATGAAAGGGCGGGGTTATGCCGGGAAAAGTGAAAGAAATCCAGCGAGTTGAATGGGATTCCGGGGATCGTGACCAGCGTTCCGGCAACGTGACCACGGATTCCGGGAAAAGGCCCGAAATCGGTCACGTTCAAACAGAATCACCGGTCACGTTGCCCCGGAATGGCCGGTCACGTTCAGACGGAATGAGCGGTCACGATGGTCCGGAATACGCACCACCATTGCGAACACGCACCGTGCCTGGAAATTTGCCCAACCAACGCCATCGTGAAACGACCGAATGGCGCCATAGTGATCAGCGAACGGCAGTGCATCGGCTGTCGCGCCTGCTACGACGCCTGTCCCTACAACGTTCCACAGTACGACCCCGGTTCAGGCAAGGCGTACAAATGCACGCTGTGCTACGACCGGGTCGAGGCAGGCCACCAGACGGCCTGCGTCGACGCCTGCCTCACCGGCGCGCTGTTCATGGGCGATCGCGATGAGGTACTGGGAGAGGCGGAAAGGCGCGCCCGAAATTACAGCGAACTCCACGATGAAGAGTACATCGTCTATGGCAAGGACAGCCTGAACAACGTGGTGGGAAAAACCGCGTGGGTCACCGTCACGCCGGAGCTTGACCAGGAGGTTTCGGGGCTGTACCGCAATCCATACAAGGCGGCAATGGTTGGTCGCTCGCTCGGGCAGGATCTCGCGGTCTTCGGGATCGCAGGGACCGCGCTGGCCATTCTGGCCCACAGCTTCTGGTGGAGACACATCGCACCGGATGGTGGCGGGCGCGGAAAGAACCCGGTGGCAAGGGGTCAGGTCCGTTACCGGCATGAGCATGAGCCGGAGCACGAGAAGACGCAGGAACAGCTGACATCCTCCAGAAGCGTTGCGCACAAGCGGTACGACCGGCCGGACTCACCTGATACCTTGCCGAGGGGCGAGGTCGGAGATCGACATGAGAAATAGTGCAATCCGTGACGAACCCATGGTGCGGGTCGTCGACAGAATGGATATGTGGTTTCACAAGCATCTCATCCACTACTTCGTCTTTCTGACCATCACCGGATTACCCCTGATGTCCGACACATTCAGGTTTCTGGCCTATGTGTTCGGGCTCCCCGCCGTCTGGTTCGGCGCCGAAATGGGCAGCCAGGAGATGCTACAGTCCGGCATCACCGTGTCCATGGGCCTGCACCGCATCGTCGGCATCCTGCTGATCATCACGGCGATCCCGTATGTGATCCGGAAACTCGCCACGATCCGGCATTGGGCGATCTGGCCGGATGAAAAGAGCGTTTCGGAATGGTTTCGAAACACCTGGGCCCTGCTGGGCGTGTACCTGCTGCGCAAGCATCATCCGATCGGGCGCTTCAACAACGGGCAGAAACTCGCGGCCTATGTGTTCATCCTGACGACCACCGCTCTTGTGCTGACAGGGCTCGTGCTGATGTTCCGCGATGTCTTCCCGGAGCAGCTGGTGCTGCTGTCACGCATGGTTCACGTGTGGAGCTTTGCAATCGTCGGGATCACCCTGGTCGTTCACGTATACATCGGCACGCTTGACGTCAACAGACCCGGCGTGGAGGCCATGTTCCACAGCGGTCAAGTGCCGCTCGGGTATCTGAAGGCCCACCATCCACTGCTGTACGAGCAGATGAAGAAGGACGGCCGGTTGCCAGACGAGTCCTGAGCAGCCACAGGGAGGGGGTGGACCGCGAACGTCATGGCCCATGACGGTCGCGGCGCAGCCGGCGGCGGGGGACCGAACGCGGCGTCAGACCCGATGCAGGTCGCGTGGCGGCACGTACTCGGCCCGCGGGTCGTCCTCTTCCTTGATGACCTCGACACCCTGTGCCTCGAGCGCGGCGATCAGCTCCTGCCCCAGGTCCCCGAGCGTGTCGGCATGCCGCTTCAGGCTGGTCAGGAGATCGGAGGCCTCGAAGTTGTCCATTCGCACGTGGGCCTGCTTGCCGGCAATTTTTTCCAGATTCATCGCTGGTCCCTCCTCGGGTTCAGTTTTCGATGCTCGGCTGCTTGGGTGCGTTCTCGTCGAAGGCGTGCGGCGGCTGACGGAAATCGTTCTTGGCCTCGGCATAGGCCTCGCCAAGTGCCGAGGAGAGTGCCAGCGCGGCGTTGCGCATTTCCCGCGCCTTCCCGTTGATGGCCTTCGCCAGTTTCTGCCCCTGCTTCAGATCCATACTGAGGCGCAGGTGGTTATCATCGATGCGCTCGATTTCCATACATCCTCCCGTTTGTTCCGTGCAACGTGATGCACCGGCTTGAACTCATCCGGCCATGATTGCCTACTCGTGCCGGTCCTGGCGATCAACCCCCAGGGAAGCCGGGACTCTGGCCAGCAGCCTCGCCGACCCCTCCCCTGCGTGCCGGTGCACCATCCGCGAATAACCGTCATCCAACGCGGCTCATGGAGAGAACCGCGCGTGCAGCCGCTCGAGATCCGCCTCGGTCCAGCCCTCCGGTTCCATCAACGCATGCCAGGCCTCGATGTAATCGCGGGCCGCATAGGTATGCCCGAACCCTGGCGGTGCGTCACCGGCGGCCATGTCCGCTGCCAGCTGCAGCATGGTCACGATCGGATACCAGCGCAGATCCTCGGAGACGTCCGTGCCCCGCGGCTCCTCCAGCCACGCTGGCTGATTGTAGAAGGCCTGCGGATCGAAGAAGGTCACCGGGTCGCTGGCGTACTGGAGGTAGCCGATCCGGAAGGGCCCCCAGTCCGGACCCGCCGCGTCGAATCCCTGTTCCTGGTTCATGAAGCGGACGACGGCTCCGTCGCGAAAGCGTGGCAGCCACGCAGGCGAATCCGGGTCACGCTCGCGCGTCACACTGCGCCAGGTGTCGCTCCGGAAGGGGGGGCCGCTCCACAACGCGCCCTGGAAGGGATCGTTGATGATGTCGTAGATGTCGAAGGAACGATCCGAGTTGAGAGCACCGAGACTCAGTCCGTGCAGGTAGAGTTGCGGCCGGCTGTCACTCGGAAGCGAGGACCAGTAGCCGTAGATCTGGTCAAACACCACCCGCGCGGTCTCGACCCCGTATTCCGATTCCACGATCAGCGACAGCGGGCTGGGCAGATAGGAGTACTGCGCAGCCACCGAGGCAATGTCGCCCCGCTGCAGGTATTCCAGGGTGTCGAGGGCGGCGGGATCCACCCAGCCGGTACCCGTGGGGGTCACCAGCAGCAGGACCGAGCGTTCGAACGCCCCCACGCGCTTGAGCTCCGCCAGGGCCAGCCGGGCGCGCTCTTCCGGAGTCTCGGCCGCGTTCAACCCCACATAGACGCGGATCGGGGCGGGCGCCGGTTCGCCCAGGAAGTCGCTCAGCTCGGCCGCCGTCGGTCCCGAGGAAATGAAGCTGCGACCTTGCCGTCCCAGGTCCTGCCAGTCGATGTGAGACGCCGCACTACCCACCTGAAGGGGGTCCGTTGGGCGTGGAAGGTCATCCTGGATCAGACCGTCGAGATGCTGGTAGGAGTTGTCTGCCGCGCGCAGGCCAAGCGTGAAGATGACACCGTCGATGACCGACCAGAACAGCGCAGCCGCGATCACGATTCCCACCACGTTGGACACGTGCGGTGCCACGTAGGGCTGGAACCGCTTGGACAGAAACTGGAAGGTGCGCTTGAACAGCCGTGCAACGGACAGGAGGACCGCAAAGATGACCAGCGTCATCACCGCCACCGTCACCGGCTGGACCCCGCCGATCTCCTCCATTCCCATCAGGGCACGCACGGAGTTCTGCCACTCGGTCGCCTGCCACAGAAAGGTGACGGCCACCACGGCGCAGGCCACGGCGGCCAGCAGCTTGATGATCCAGTCGAGCCGGCGCCCCGGAACCGGAAACTCCAGGTAGTACCACAACCAGCCCCCGAAGACCCCCACCGCATAACCGGCGCTGAAGGACATCCCGGCGATCAGTCCCTGAACCACCGGCGGACGTGGCACCAGGCTGGGCGTGAGCGAGAGCGCGAAGAACAACGTGGCCACCAGCAGCCCGATTACGGAAAACCCGCCCACCCGTCGCATGCGGTCCTCGCCCTCCTCGTGAAATCCGACCCCCAGCATAGCCATCTTCGCCGCCCGGCGAAAACGGTGCGCGGTGTTCGGCCATCCCGGGGTACTGATCCGCCGGATACGCCGGTTTCGCCCCACTGAGCGGGCCGGATCTGCAACTCGGCCGCTCGCGGGCGGTCCATAGGCGGGCACACCCTTGTACCGACGCACGCGCAAGACCCCGGAGGTTCACATGCGCAAGCCGGCCCTGACCCTCGCCCTCCTGATCTTCGCCGCGGTCGTGACCCCCGCATCGGCCGAGTCCGCCGCGTCCGCCGAGCGGGACGTGCCGCCGCTGCTCGACATCGAGCTCTTCTTCAAGGACCCGCAGTACAGCGCGGCCCGCATCTCCCCCGATGGGGAGGCCGTCGCCTTTCGCAGTTACCATGCGGGCGCCATGAACCTGTGGGTCAAGGGCGTTGATGAACCCTTCGATCAGGCCCGTCCGGTGACTGCCTACGACCGCTCCGTGAGCCGTCACTACTGGAGTCGCGACGGGCGTTTCCTGCTCTACACCCAGGATCGCGACGGCGATGAGAACTACGCGATCAGGGCCGTGGACCCGTTCGCCGAAGAACATGCCGATTCGGACGTACCGCCCTCGCGCCTGCTGGCCGGTGCGGAAGGCGCGCGGGCCATCGTGTACCACCTGCCCCGCGACGCGCCCGACATCCTGTATGTGGGGCTCAATGATCGCGATCCCTCGCTTCACGACGTCTATCGCGTGCATATCGCTGCCGCAGAGCGGGAGCTGATGGTACGGAACGAGGCCGGCATCCAGCGCTGGCACTTCGATGACGGCCGCTTGCGCAAGGCCTCGCGCACCACAGGTGACGGGAGCACCGAGATCCTGCGTGTGAACGACGAAGGCGAGCTCGGCGACGTGGTCTACCAATGCAGCTTCGAGGAATCCTGCAGCGTCACCCGCTTTCATCCCGACGGACAGCGGATCTATCTCAGCACCAATGCCGGCCAGCGCGACCGCATCGAGCTCGTGCT
>RECA01000169.1 GCA_007692435.1 Thioalkalivibrio sp. | reverse complement strand
CCACTTTGGATTGGCGTTTCCCGGTACGGGGACGGGATCGCTCCCGTCGAGCCACCCGCTCGCTCAGAACTCCATCCGCCACCGGGCTGTCAACCGGTTCTCGCGGTAGTCCCGCGCATCCACGTCCGAATCGCGGTCCCGGTAGCGGTATTCGATGGAGCCGGTGCTTCGCGGTGTGAGGTCTCGGGCGACGCCGACGCCAAGTCTTGTCAGCGTGTCGTCGCGGTCCTCGCCGGCGAAGCTGCTCTCTTCCAGGCTGAGGTTTGCGAACGCCCGGGTGCGCGGATTGACGCGCCAGCCGAGGTTGCCCACCACGCCCTGAATGCGTTCGGTGCGGTCGGTCAGCTCGAATTCCCGGCGCTCGTCGAAGCCGCGCAGCGCCCAGTCGGTGCGACGCAGTTCGCCCGCAAAGCCGGCCTCGAAGCGTTTCCTCAGGTACACGCCGGTCTGCAGATCGGGAAATTCGAGATCGACG
This sequence comes from Thioalkalivibrio sp., assembly GCA_007692435.1. Taxonomy (GTDB): domain Bacteria; phylum Pseudomonadota; class Gammaproteobacteria; order Ectothiorhodospirales; family Ectothiorhodospiraceae; genus Thioalkalivibrio. The sequence goes on along the minus strand of RECA01000169.1, from coordinate 7,833 downwards.
AAGACGGGTTCGCCGTCCACGATCACCGGGCGGCCAGTGCTCTCGTCGAAGACGGGCAGTACGACCCGAATGACGTCGAAGTCGTTTACGGTGGTCAGGCTTTCGTCGTAATTGGCGAACACCAGGCCCGTGCGCAGACGGTGGCGCAGGGTGCCACCAAAGGTGGTGCCGAAGAAGCGCTCGCCAACGAAGCCTTCCATGAAGGTCCGGTCGGCAGCCTGAAAGGTGGCGCCAACGCGCCAGAAGGTGTCGTCCGGTCGCGCCCGGCTCGCGTCCTGCTCGAAATCGTTGTTCTCGTCACCCACCACCCCGAATACGCTGAAGCGTTCGGTGACGTTCCACCGGCCGAGGGCCTCGGCGGTCTGGAAGGTCACCGATGAACCGTCGTCGAAGTCGGTCTCGGTGCGCTCGAAGCGAAGCCCCCAGCCGAATTGCGAGAACATCGGGCCGCTGTCGAGGCGTGCGAGGAAGCGGTTGCTCTGGCTGTCCACGTCGCGGGCAAGCGATGACGAGTAGTCCACCCGGTCGTAGCTGTAGCGCAACTCCGAGGTGGCCACGTCGTCGAAGCGCTGGATCCAGGCCGGGCTCACGCGCAGGGTGAAGACGTCGCCGCGATCGCCGGTGATGTTGATGTTGTCGCCTCCGCCATCGCGCGTCCTGTTGCGCTGCCCGAAGGTCGAACGCGCGTCGATGAAGAAGCGCTCCGGCAGGAGCTCGACCCTGCCGTCCCCCGCGAACTGGTGGAAGATGTCGCTGCGGTCGCTCTCCCGCCAGTAGCCGAGGGCCTGCAGGTTGTAGGCCATCCGTGCCCGCGCCTGCGCCCCTTCACGCTCGAGCGCGAACCCGGCATCGAGCTCGCTGACGTGCTCGTGATCCTCGTCTCCGCGGGGTGCCAGTGCCACGTTATCGGTGTAGATCTGGCTCAAGGCGAGCCGCGGCGTGAAGTCCCAGCCGAGATCGTTCGCCAGCGCGAACGGCGCTGTCATGGCCAGGCCCAGCCCGGCGCCCCACACGACCGGAATCCCTAATCTGCGCCTGGTGCTCATTTCGCGGCTCCGTGGTATCCGTAGTTTCCATACCCATAATAGCCGTGTCCGCTGTAAGAGCGGCTCTTGTTGAGCACCAGCCCGATCGGTTTCGCGGTGTCGAGCAGGCCGAGGGCGTCCTGCACGTTGCTCTGCAGTGTGCGCTCGGCCTCGACGACGAACACCAACTGCCCCACGAGCCCCGCCAGCACGACGGCCTCGCTGGTGGCCAGGATGGGGGGCGCGTCGAAGATCACCATGCGGTCCGGATAGCGGGTGGCGAGCTCCTGGGTGAGCTGACGCATGGTCTCGCTGGCCACGAGTTCGTTGGCGTGCGGATGGTAGCCCCCCATCGGAATGACGCGAAGCTTCGGGACGTTGGTGCGCAGCATCACGTCGCCCACGTCGAGGCTGCTGTCGGTGAGCAGGTCGATCAGCCCCGGACCCATCGGGACCTTCAACAGGTCGTGCACGCGTGCGCGCCCGACGTCGGCGTCGATCAGGAGCACGGTCTTGTCCATCTCCGCCGCAATGCTCATCGCGAGATTGACGGCGGTGAAGGTCTTGCCCTCGCCCGGGATCGCGCTGGTCACCATCACGAGGTTACCGTGGTCCACCAGGGAGGTGCTGCGCCCGAAGGCGTTTTCCAGCACCGGGCGCTTGATGATGCGGAACTCCTCGGCCACCTGGGACCGCTCAGCCTCGGGCGTGACATAGCCCTGCGCCTTCAGACCGGCGAGGTCGATGGTGGCCTCGGGACCCCGTTCAGGGCCCCGCTGCGGAGGGGTATGGGCCGGCGGTTGCGGCCCGGTCGCCCACGATGGATCCGATGCTCCCCCAGGGGGTGGCGCAGCCGGTGCCGGGCGCGCACGGGTGGCCGCCTGGCCCTGCCGCAATCGGTCGGCGGCCTTCTCGATCAGGCTCCCGCGGTCGTCGTTCGCATTGCTCATCCGAAGATCCCATCCAGAACCGGTAGGTGAATGCCGCCCAGCGCCACGACCCCTGCAAAGGTCGCGAGAAGCAGGACCAGTAACAGCCCGAACAGCACGTGCCCGGTGCGCTCGGCGGCGCGCTGGCGCGCACTCTTTGCGAAGCCGACCGTTCCCAGTACCGGGAACCCGGTTGCCGCATTCAGCGCACGGCGGTTATCGAAGACCGGGCGCAGTTCGGAGGCCAGGAACCCGAGACCGCCTCCCGCGCCGAGCCCCAGGAGCAGCATGGCCGCGAAGAGCAGTGGCCGGTCCGGCGCCGAGGGCGAGGTGGGCATCCTGGCGGGCTCGATCACCCGGAACTGGACCCGGTCACCGCCCTCTTCCACGATGCGGCCCATCGCGGCCTGCTCCCGGCGTCCGAGCAAGGTCATGTACCGCTCCTGGTTCACCGAGTAGTCGCGGTCGAGGCGCTGCAGCTCCGCCTCGACCTCCGGAGCCCGGTTCACCATGCGCTGCAGGTTCTCGACCCGCCGGCGCTCCTCCTCGACCCGCGCCTCACGGGCGGAGAGATCGACTTCGGCGGTGGAGAGCGCCATGCGCATCTGCTGGTAGACAGGGTTGTCGTCGAGGAGATGCGAGGCACCCTGCCGGATGCCCTCGCGCAGCATCGCGATCTGGCTCTGTTTCTCGGCTTCGAGCTCTTCCAGCGTGCGCCGAAGCGCCTGGATGTCCGGGTGGCGGTCGGTGTAGGTGAGCGTCAGCTCGTCCAGGCGGTTCTGGGCATTCTGAATGCGATTGTCGATGGCCGGGGTCAGCGACTGCCCGAACCGCTCCTCCATGACGCCGCTGGCCAGCTGGCGCTGGATCTCGTTGCGCCGGTTCTGCGCCTCGCGCAGCTCGGTCTGCGCGGCCCGCAGGTCCTCCTGAGCGGCTTCCAGGCGCTGGTAGTAGGTGCCCAGGGCACCGGGCAACACGTCGACGTTCTCGCGCCGGAACCGTGCCAGCCGCTGCTCCGCCGCCTCCAGCCGCTGCTCGTATTCGCGAATCTGCTCGTCAAGAAACCGGCGGGCCGATTCCGAGTCGCCCCGGCTCTCGCCCAGCGCACCCTCGACGAAGACATTCAGCATGGCCTGGACCACGCGGAAGGACTGCCGCGGGTCCGAGTCGGTGTAGGAGATGGTGTAGATGTTGTCGCGGCCGCCGCTCAGGTCAACCCCGCGCGCAATGCGATCGACGATGCCCTCCATCTGCTCTTCCGTGAAGGCCTCCAGATGCATGTCCGTCTCACGGGCGACCTGCTGCAGGGTGGGCCGGGTCAGCAGGGTTCGCGCCATCATGTCGACCTGCTGGTTGATGTTGGGCTGCACCGCCAGGCCCTCCAGCAACGGGCGCAGCACACTCTGCGTATCCACGTGGATCCGCGCCTCCGACTCGTACTGGTCGGGCAGTTGGCTGACTACCGCCCAGCCCACCACGGAAACCATCCAGGCAAGGCCCAGAGCCAGCCATCGGAAGCGCCATACGCCGCGTGCAGCCGACTGCACGAGTCCCAGGAGCTCGTTCATGCGGCGAACCCCTCACCCAGCGCGGCCGCGCGCACCCTTGCGGGCGTGGCGAGGCCGGGGGTATTGGCCGTATTCGGCCTGATCGCTTCGACTGGCAGCATCAGAAACGCGTCTCGGGAATGATCAGGATATCGCCGGGCAGCATGCGCACATTGGCCTCGATGTCGCCGCGCTTGACCAGGTCGTTCAGCCGCACACCGAAGGACCGGCGCTCGCCGTCGATCTCGCGGACGATGGTCGAGCGATTGCCGGCCGCGAATTCGGTAAGCCCGCCGACGGCGATCATCACGTCGAGCGCGGTCATGCCCTCGCGGTACGGCACTGCCTCCGGATTCACCGCCTGGCCGACCACGCGCACCTGCTGGCTGTAGGCGCCGGCAAACTGGGTGACGGTCACGGTCACGACCGGGTCGCGGATGTAGGCGGCGAGCACCTCTTCCATCTCGCGCGCGAGCTCGGTTGTCGTCTTGCCACTGGCCTGCACGTCCTCGATCAGCGGAGTGCTGATCCGCCCGTCGGGACGCACCGGCACGTTGGTGGAGAGCTCCGGCTGCCGCCAGACGAAGATGTTGACGTTGTCGCCGGGCGCGATCCGGTAATCGATGTCCGCGTCGGCGGCCACCTCGGGTGGCGGCGGATGGGCGGGCCCGGTGGCACAGGCGCCAAGAAGAACCGCCGCGAGAAGGGCGAGGCCCGCCAGGACAGCCTGGCGACGAAAATCTGACACGTTCTTCACTGAAGTCTCTCCTCTCGGATTCGATATCGGGGCTGTGCAGCGAGCCTTGAGACGCATCGGCGCCCCAAAACCCGATCCAATTTGCAGGTTCAAGCGGGGCAGCGTGGCGCGCCAGAGCCCGCTGCACTTCGCGCGCTGCACCGACTGTCCTGCGTCGCACCTGCCGACAGATGCTGTGTCGGCAGCCGGCTAGCATACCTTAGAACCCAAGCTTAACCTGCACCCCGTGGGTTGGGGAACCGTGTCATCGCGCTGGCCCGTACGCGCGCGGTATTGCAATCGAAGCACGTATCGTGCCACGCGCAGGACCTGCGCTGCGGGTCATGGTTGCCCTCGGCTGGGTACGGCGAGTAAAGCACTGAGCCGTGGAAGAAACTCGCGTAACTGGGCACAATGGTGACGCGATTTGTCAGCTTCGCCTGTCGCTTTGCGCTTGTGCGAAAACTGCGGACGCGCGCCACTGAGAGGCCGTATCATGCCGACGCCAGCAGCAGTATGCACTCCCGACGAAGAGAACCCGAAGCATGTATGAGGCTTTCTACGGGCTGGAGGCGGATCCGTTCCGCCTGAGTTCCGACCCTCATTTCTGCTTCAATCATCACAGCTACGCAAGGGCCAAGGCCTACGTGCAATACGCACTGCATCGGGCCGAAGGCTTCGTGATGATCACCGGGAAGCCGGGCACGGGCAAGACAACACTTGTACACGACCTCCTTGAGTCCCTGGCAACCCAGCCTGTAGTGACCGGGACGCTGGTCAGCACCCAGCTGGAGGCGGAAGACCTCCTGCTGATGACCGGCCACGCCTTCGGTCTCGACTTCCCCTCGACCCAGAAGGCGCTGGTGCTTCAGCGTCTGACCGAATTCATGGCACAGCAGGACCGGCAAGGGAAGCGGACGCTGCTGATCATCGACGAGGCGCAAGACCTCGCGGCCTCGGCACTGGAGGAGTTGCGCCTGCTCACCAACCTGCAGCGCAATGGCGTACCGTTGCTGCAGATTGCATTGCTGGGTCAGGAACCGCTCCGGGACCTGGTGCGCCGCCCCGACATGCAGCAGGTGCACCAGCGGCTGATCGCCTCCTGGCGACTGGAACCCCTGGAACCCGAAGAAACGGTGGGCTACGTGCGTCATCGGCTGGAGCGGGCCGGCTGGACCGGCGACCCGGTCCTGGAGCGCGGCGTGCTGCCCATGGTGCACGCATTCAGTGCCGGCGTGCCGCGGCGGATCAACCTGATCTGCAGCCGGCTGCTGTTGAAGGGCTTCATCGAAGAACGCCACACGCTAACACCGGAAGACGCCGACACCGTGGTGCAGGACCTCTACAACGAGGACCTTGCCATGCTTGAGTTCGAGCCCGACAGCCCGGCCGCGCGGGCCCTGGAGAGCGGCGACGGAGCCGCGAGCATCCTCGGAACCGGGACAGACGTTGAAACCTGGGCCCGGATCGATCAGGGCCTGTTCGGGCCGCAGGATCCGAGGGCTTCGGACTCGCCGCCGGCAGCCGCGCCGGAACCGTGGGAGCGACAGGAGGCCGGCACTCACGAATCCACAGCGGCGCAACGACCGGAAGCGGTCGGCCACGAACCCTCAGAGATGCCCGGGCCGGCCTTGGACGAACCGCGCCCGACGACGAACCAACCCGTACCGGAACCGGACGACGAAACCCCGCGGTTCGCGGCGGATCCCGAGCCGCCCGCCCCCATCGGCTCCGATGCCCTGCGGACCGAGGACAGGCCCGAGGCGCTGGAGCGGGTTGTGCCCATTGCCCCAAGGCCTGCACCAGCCCAGCGGGAACGATCCCGTTTCACGCCCTGGATCATCGGGCTCTTCGCGGTCTGGCTGGTGCTCGTGGCGGCACTGCTGCTGCCCAATGAAATGGAGGAGTCAGCCGTGGCGGCGCTGGAGCAATGGTGGAGCGGGCAGCCGATGGCGCAAGAGGCGGAGCCTGTCGAAAGCACCGGCAGCGGCATTGCGAGTCGAAGCGCCGAAGATCAACCAGACCAGCTTTCACGTCTCCACGAATCCACGCCACCCGCCGCGGATCCCCGCCCGGAGCCCGGCCCCGGCGTCCTCGCGGCCGCGCCCGAGACAACCCTCGTCATTGAACAGATTCTTTTCGCCATCAACAGCACCACGGTCGATCCGCCGTTCGAGTCACGGCTCGCAGAGGTCGCGGAGTTGCTCGAACAGACGCCGGATGCCTACGCCGATATCACCGGCTACACGGACCGCTTCGGCGACCCCGAGTACAACCTGGCGTTATCCCGTCAGCGCGCCCAGTCCGTCGCGAACCGGCTGATTGCACGCGGCGTCGCATCGGACCGCCTGCGTATCCAGGGTCGCGGCCAGCGGAACCCCACCCCGGAGGAAGGCATTAGCCGGGAAGAGCAGCGCAAGGTGGAGGTGCGAGTTTTGTCGGGTATGGGCACACGGAGCACGGGACCGGATTCGTAAAGCGTTCCCGTGTGCCGAGGGCTGGGCTATAGCGTCTTCATCACCGCCACTTGAGCGGCTGCCGAACCACTTCTCGTTTCTTGGGGGCCCGGGATTACACGATTTTTCTTGCCTCTTGGGCTCTTCCTGATCGGTATTCTTCCGCTGTTCTTCATCGATCTGGACCGCTGGGTGGGTGCGGTGCCCCCGGAGGTGCATGCCCTGGGGCACGTTGCCTTCTTCGGTGTGCTGGCGCTGGTGCTGATGGGGCTGCCCGTCTTGCAGCAACGGCGGTTTGCACAGCGGGCCGTGCTGGTTCTGCTGTTCATCCTTGCGGCCGGGATCGCGGTGGAGGTGGCGCAGGGCTTCCTGGGCCGCTCGCCGAGCATTCGGGATGTAGGGCTGAATCTCGTGGGCGCAATGGCGGGCGTCTCGCTGTTTGCGCGGCCGGGCGTCCAGCGCCGGGTGCTCGTGGGTCTGGCCGGCGCGCTGCTGGTGGTGATGCTGGCCTCCCCAATGCTGGACCTGGCGGACCGGGCGGTGGCGCAGGCGCAGTTCCCGATACTGGCGGAGTTCGAAACGCCGCTGGAGCACCGCCGATGGTCCAACGGGCAACCGTCCGACACCATCGCACGCGCCGGAAGCCGCTCGCTGCGCATCGAGCTGGCGCCCGGCGCGTGGCCGTCCTTTGGCACCCACATGCAGCGCTCCTTCGGCGACTGGTCCGAATACGCGTATCTGGAACTGAGCCTTTTCAACCCGGACGACGAATCCCTGCGCGTGGGCCTCTCGATACGGGATCGCGAGCACTTCCGGGCGGGGAGGAGCTACCGCAACCGCTACGCGACGCGGCTGGAGCTCGACCGGGGCTGGAACGACGTGCGCATTCCGATCGCGGAGATCCGGGACGGCCCGCAGGAGCGCCAGCTCGACCTGAACCAGATCGCGGAACTGGCGATCTTCACGGTCGACCTCGAAGGGCCCCGCGTGGTGTTTCTGGATCGGGTCAGGGTGGTGGAGTAGTGGCGCTGGGTTTTGGGGCCTCGCCATACGAAACCGCCCCGGCGAAAGGACCGGGGCGGGTCCGATTGGGATGTCGGTGCCGGCCGCTTACCTGCAAGCGACCGGCGATGCCCCTCG
>RECA01000168.1 GCA_007692435.1 Thioalkalivibrio sp. | reverse complement strand
TCTCGAAGTGCAGCCCGTCGCTGAACATCCAGGTGTAGACGGTCTCGTTGTAGACGGGCAGGCCGTTGAAGACGTGCTGGTAGAAGACCACCGCCGACAGCACGAAGGAGAGTCCCACCCCGAGGATGGTCACGCTGTGGGCGCCGACGCGGCCGATCTGCCGGCCGAAGAGTCCGGAGACCACGGCAGCCAGCAGCGGTGCGAGTACGATGATCAGATATACGGTGTCCATCCCGGCCTACCCCTTCATTGCGTCCAGATCCTGGACGTTGATGGTGCCCCGATTGCGGAACAACAGGACGAGGATGGCCAGCCCGATCGCCGCCTCCGCGGCCGCGACGGTCAGGATGAAGAACACGAAGACCTGGCCCGCGAGGTCCTGCAGGAAGAACGCGAAGGCGATGAAGTTGATGTTCACCGCCAGCAGCATCAGCTCGATGCACATCAGCAGAACGATCACGTTTTTCCGGTTCAGGAAGATGCCGGCCACGCTGATCGAGAACAGCAGCGCAGCGAGCACCAGAAAGTGCGACAGCGTAATCATGAGTTGGTCCTGAATCCCCTGTGAGGGCCCGGTTCCCCGGAGCCCGTCTCCATAGCGGGCGGCACGCAGGCCGCCAGGCTTCGTTTCCCAAACAAACGCCGCTTCAGTCCGTCATCGCGGTGCGCGGCCAGCGGCCGCCGGTAGAACGCGACGGATGGTGACGGCCCGCAGGCCCCCTGTCCAGACCGTACCGCCCGGACTGCCCCGCCGCGTTCGTGATGACACGGTCCCTCTTCAGCGTTCTTCTATTCGCCCTTCTTCTTTTTGCCTTCCTTCGGCGTCGACTCCATCGAGACCAGCCGGATCCGGTCCCCGCGGCGCACCTTCATCTGCACGCTCGGGTCAATGGCCTTCGTGCCCGGCCGCCGGCGCATGGTCAGCGAGATCGCGGCGATGATCGCGACCAGCAGGATCACCGCGGCGATCTCGAAGGGGTAGACGTAATCGGTGTACAGGATCCGCCCGAGCTCGAGCGTGTTCGCGTATTCGGCGCCGGCCCGCTCCGGCGGATCCATGGTGATGAAGCGGGTGATCACCAGCGTCAGCACCGTCGCCATCGCGGCCGCGACCACCAGGCCGGCGGGGAGGTACTCGGTGAAGCCCTCGCGCAGCTCCGCGACGTTGATGTCCAGCATCATCACCACGAACAGGAAGAGCACCATCACCGCGCCAACATAGACGAGCACCAGCACGATCGCGAGGAACTCCGCCTCGGCCAGCAGCCAGATGGCCGCGGCGGTGAAGAAGCACAGCACCAGGAACAGCGCGGCGTGCACGGGGTTGCGCACGGTGATCATCGCGAGCGCCGCCCCGAGCAGGATGGCCCCGAAGACATAAAACAGGAAGAGTTCAAAGGTCATCAGCGATCCCTGGCTCAGCGGTAGACCGCGTCCGCCGAACGGGCGGCCGCGATCTCCTTCTCAAAGCGGTCCCCGATCGCCAGCAGCTTGTCCTTGGTCATGATCTGCTCGCCCCGGTTCTCGAAGTGGTACTCGAAGATATGCGTCTCGACGATCGAGTCGACCGGGCAGGCCTCCTCGCAGAACCCGCAGTAGATGCACTTGAACAGGTCGATGTCGTAGCGCGTGGTGCGCCGGGTACCATCGGCGCGCTGTTCGGAGTCGATGGTGATGGCCAGCGCCGGGCAGACCGCCTCGCAGAGCTTGCACGCGATGCACCGCTCCTCGCCATTGGGGTAGCGGCGCAGCGCGTGCAGACCGCGGAAGCGCGGCGACATCGGCGTCTTTTCCTCCGGGTACTGCACCGTCACCTTGCGCGCGAAGAGGTAGCGCCCGGTCAGGCGCATCCCCATCAGCAGTTCCCAGAGCAGGAAGGTCCGGAAAAAGTTACGGATCGCGGTCATCAGAAAACCTCCCGCCGACCGGGCTCGCGACTCAGGCGAACCACGGACCGAGCCCCATGAAGATGAACACACCGAGCACGAACAGCCACACGATGGTGACCGGGATCAGCACCTTCCAGCCCAGCCGCATGATCTGGTCATAGCGATAGCGCGGGAAGGTGGCCCGGAACCAGAGAAACAGGAACAGGAAGAAGGCCGTCTTGATCAGGAACCAGTGGATACCCGAGTCGAGGAACCAGCCGATCACCGGCCACGCGAACACGCTCTCCGGCAGGATGCCCTGGAACGGCGACAGCCAGCCGCCGAAGAACAGCAGTGCGGCCAGTGCCGAGATCAGGATCATGTTCGCGTATTCGGCAAGGAAGAAGACCGCGAAGGCCATCCCGGAATACTCGACGTGGAAGCCGGCGACGATCTCCGACTCGCCCTCGGCGACATCGAAGGGCGCGCGGTTGGTCTCCGCGATTCCCGATATGAAATAGACGAAGAACAGCGGCAGCAGCGGCAGCAGGAACCAGTGGTAGATGCTGCCCTCCTGCGCGCGCACGATCTCGCCGACGTTCAGGCTGCCCGCCGCCATGATCACGCCGACCAGCGCGAAGCCCATCGCGATCTCGTAGGCGACGATCTGCGCCGCCGAGCGCATGGCCCCGAGCAGCGCATATTTCGAGTTCGACGCCCAGCCGGCGATGATGATCCCGTACACCCCCAGGGAGGTCAGGGCAAGGAGGTAGAGCAGACCGGCGTTGACGTCCGCCAGCACCATGCCGTCGTCGAAGGGGATCACCGCCCAGGCGGCCAGTGCGGGCATGATCGCAAGCACCGGGGCGCTCAGGAACAGGAAGCGATTCGCGTTGCTGGGCACGATCACTTCCTTGGTCAGCAGCTTCAGCGCGTCCGCTATCGGCTGCAGCCACCCGCGCGGACCCACCCGGTTCGGTCCGATGCGCACCTGTATGTAGCCGATCACCTTGCGTTCCGCGTAGGTCGTGTAGGCCACGGCCAGCATCAGCGGTGCCACGATCAGCGTGATCTTGAACAGGATCTGCATCACCACCGGGAGGCCGTAAAAGCTTTCCATGATCCAGTCGAACATCAGTCTTTCCTTGTCAGGCGCCCGCGAGGGTCACGGTGGTCCCAGGCGCACCGAGGCGCGCGAGTGCGGGGGCGCCCGCAACGGTCACCGCGGTCCCGGGGGGCACGTCATCGTCCAGTACCAGTCTCAGCTCCGTCTCCTCACCGTCCTGGCGAATCCGGACCACGGCGCCATCGGCGTGCGGCCCGGCGGACTGCGGGTTCACGTAGACGGCCCCGGCACGCCGACCCTCGGGTGACGCCTGCAGCGGGCCGGCCCGCCGCACCAGCGGGTCCCCGGAGTAGAGACCCCGCACCTGCGTGCGCACCAGGCCCTCCACCGCCTCCGGCACCTCGACCTGGACCAGCCGCAGGTCGATCTGCGTGCTGAACTCGGCCTCCGGCAGCAGTGGCTTGACGGCGTCCCGCACCGAGCGCGAGTCGAGATAGTCCATGCCGCGGACATCGAGGAGGTTCCCGAGTACGCGCCAGACCTTCCAGCCCGGACGCGCCTCGCCCGGGGCGGGGGCCGCGGCACGGAAGCTCTGCCAACGCCCCTCTACGTTCACGAAGGTACCGGAGGTCTCGAATCCGGTTGCGACCGGCAGCAGCACATCGGCCACCGACTCCAGTTCGGCGCTCGCGAAGGCCCCCACCGCGACCACCAGGCGCGCGCGGTCCAGGGCCGCCAGCGCGGTGCGCGGATCGGCCAGGTCGCGTGCCGGGTCGATGCCGGCGAGCACGAACAGGTCCCGGCCCTCCTCGAGCATCGTCCCCGCGTCCGCGCCCGCGTCGGTCGCGGCGCCGCCCGGTCCACGGTGCGGCACGCAGCCCGCGAGCCAGGCACCGGAGGCATTGGCACCCGGGCTGAGGTAGCCCAGCCGTGCCCCGGTGCTGCGCGCGATCCAGCCCGCCAGGGCCCTGAGGGTCGAGAAGGCCGGGCTGCCGATCGCCTCGGCGCCCAGCAGCACGTGGGCCTGGTGCCCCTGCGTGAGCGCGGTGGCGATGCGCCGCTGCGCCTCGAGGACCTCGGCGTCGTCGGTGGCCGCCGCCGCCACGACCTCTTCGAGCACCTTGGGCAGCTTGCTGCCGGACTCCACTAGCTGCCGCGCGACCCCGGCCAGGCCCAGGACCTGGGTGCGCGTTGCACCCACCAGCTGGGCCTCCGTGGAATAGTTGAGCTCCAGCCGGTGCGGGTAGATCGCGCTGATGCGCGCACCGAGGAGGGCCGCCTTGCGCAGGCGGTGCGCCAGCATCGGCTGTTCCCGACGCGGATTGCAGCCGACCAGCAGCACGGCATCCGCGCGCCCGACCTCCTCGATGCTGCTGCCCAGCCACGGGAACAGCGGAGCCGCCGCATCGTCGCGGAAGTCCAGCTGGTCCAGCCGGTGGTCGATGTCCCGGGCGCCGATGCCGCGCAGCACCATCTGCGCCAGGTAGAACTCCTCCAGCGTCAGCGACGGCGAGAGCAGGGTCCCGATGCGTTCGGGGGCCGTGTCACGCAGCCCGTCGGCCACCCGGGCGAGCGCCTCCTCCCAGGTCGCATCGCGCCAGCGGCCGTCGACCTTGAGCCTGGGGGTCGTGAGCCGATCGTCCGCGTAGAGCCCGGCGTAGCTGAAGCGGTCCCGATCCGAGATCCAGGTCTCGTTGACCGCCTCGTTCTCCCGCGGCACCACGCGAATCACCTTGCCGTTGTGGACGTGCACGAAGACGTTGGAGCCGACACCGTCGTGCGCGGCAACCGTCGGGTGCTGCTGGTATTCCCAGGCCCGTGCCCTGTACCGCGAGGGCTTCGCGGTCAGCGCGCCGACCGGGCAGAGATCGATCACGTTGCCCGACAGCTCGTGGCTGACGGTGTTTTCGACGAAGGTCCCGATGCGCAGGTGCTCGCCGCGGCCGGTGGCACCGAGTTCGCGCACCCCCGCGATCTCTTCGCCGAAGCGCACGCAGCGCGTGCAGTGGATGCAGCGCGTCATCTCGGTCTCGATCAGCGGACCGATGTCCTTGTCCTTCACCACGCGCTTGGCCTCGGCGTAGCGGGACACGCTCTCGCCGTAGCCCATCGCGACGTCCTGCAGCTCGCACTCCCCGCCCTGGTCACAGATCGGGCAGTCGAGCGGATGGTTGATCAGCAGGAACTCCATCGTGCTCTTCTGCGCGGCGATCGCCAGCGGTGACCGGGTGTGCACCTTCATGCCGTCCATCACCGGCGTCGCGCAGGCCGGCAGCGGCTTCGGGGCCTTCTCGACCTCGACCAGGCACATGCGGCAGTTGGCCGCTACCGAAAGCTTCTTGTGGTAGCAGAAACGCGGGATGAGGATGTTCGCCTCATCGGCGATGTCGATCAGCATCGCGCCCTTCGGTGCCTGCAGCGTCCGACCGTCGATCTCGAGGGTAACCAGATCCTGGCTCATAGCGGTTTCCTGCACCGGGGCAATCAGGCGGCCTGGGCCACCGGACTCTTGCCGTGCTGAATGTAGTGTTCGAACTCGTGCCGGTAGTGCTTGATGAAGCTGCGCACCGGCATTGCGGCGGCATCGCCCAGCGCACAGATGGTGCGCCCCTCGATCTTCGCCGCGACGTCGTCCAGCCGTTCGATGTCCTCGGGCCGGCCGCGACCCTCGACGATCCGGGTCAGCATGCGATAGAGCCAGCCGGTCCCCTCGCGGCAGGGCGTGCACTGACCGCAGGACTCGGAGAAGTAGAAGCGCGAGATCCGCCGCAGGACCTGGACCATGTCGGTGGTCTCGTCCATCACGATCACCGCGCCGGATCCGAGCATGGACCCGGCCTTCGCGATCGAATCATAGTCCATGTCGGCCTGCATCATGATCTCGCCGGGCACCACGGGCACGGAGGATCCGCCCGGGATCACCGCCTTCAGCTGCCGCCCGTCCAGCATACCGCCCGCCATCTCCAGCAGCTCACGGAAGGGCATGCCCAGCGGCACCTCGAAATTGCCGGGCCGATTCACGTGCCCGGACACGGAGAACAGCTTCTCGCCGCCCGACTTCGGCACGCCGAGTTCCGCGAACCACTCGCCGCCCTTGTGGATGATCGACGGGATGGAGGCCAGCGACTCCGTGTTGTTGATCGTGGTGGGCCGCCCATAGAGGCCGAAGTTGGCCGGGAACGGGGGCTTGAAGCGCGGCTGCCCCTTCTTGCCCTCCAGGGATTCCAGCAAAGCGGTCTCTTCGCCACAGATATAGGCGCCGGCGCCGAGCGTCGGGTAGAGCTCGAAGTCGACCCCGGAGCCGAGGATGTCCTCGCCGAGGAACCCGGCCTCGTAGGCCTCCTTGAGTGCCGTCATGAAACGGGTGTTGACCTCGTCCATGAATTCGCCGCGCATGTAGTTGTAGCCGACGGTGGCCCCGATCGCGTAGCCGGCGATGGCCATGCCCTCCACCAGCGCGTGCGGATTGAAACGCAGGATGTCGCGATCCTTGCAGGTGCCGGGTTCGGACTCGTCCGAGTTGCAGACGATGTACTTCTGCCCGGGCGTGTTGCGCGGCATGAAGCTCCACTTGAGCCCGGTGGGGAAGCCGGCGCCGCCGCGCCCCCGGAGGTTGGACTTCTTCACCTCCTCGATCACCTCTTCGGGCGGCATCCGCCCCCCGAAGACCTTCTTCAGGGCCTCGTAGCCGCCGATGCTCAGGTAGCTTTCCATGGACCAGGGCTCGTCCAGGTGTCGGGTCGCAAAGCAGATCCGGTTGGCCATGGCTCAGGGCTCCAGCTTGTCGAGGATCTCGTCCACCCGCTCGGGCGTCAGATTCTCGTGGTACACGTGATCGACCTGCATCATCGGCGCACCGCAGCAGGCCGCCAGGCACTCCTCCTCGCGCTTCAGGTAAAACCTGCCGTCGGGCGTGGACTCGCCGAGCCTGACGCCCAGCTTCGTCTCGAGGTGTTCGATGATCCGGTCCGCGCCGCGCAGCATACAGGAGATGTTGTCGCAGACCGCGATGGTGTGACGGCCCACCGGCTTCAGCTCGTACATCGAGTAGAACGACCCGGCCTCGTAGACCTCCATCGCCGGGATGCGCATGTACTCCGCCACCGCGTCCATCATCGGGACGCTGAGGTAGCCTTCCTCGTGCTGCACCGCCCGCAGCGCCGCCAGCACCGCGGAGCGCCGCTGGTCCTCGGGATAGCGCGCGAGCCAGGTGTCGATCTCCTCGCGCACGTGCTCGCTGAGCCGGGCCTGCTGGCCTTCCTTCTTCTGTGCTGACATCAGCGGTCGACCTCCCCGAACACGAGATCCTGGGTCCCGATGATCGCAACCACGTCGGCCAGCATGTGGCCACGGACCATCTCGTCCAGCGCCGACATGTGCACGAAGCCGGCGGCCCGGATCTTCAGCCGGTACGGCTTGTTGGCGCCATCCGACACGAGGTAGGCCCCGAACTCGCCCTTCGGGTGCTCCACGGCCGCGTAGGCCTCGCCCTTCGGCAGGCAGAAGCCCTCGGTGAAGAGCTTGAAGTGGTGGATCAGGGCCTCCATGTCGGCCTTCATCTCCTCGCGCCGCGGCGGCGAGACCTTGTAGTTCTCAAGCAGCACCGGGCCGGGGTTGGCGCGCAGCCAGTCGATACACTGGCGGATGATGCGGTTCGACTGGCGCATCTCCTCGATGCGCACCAGATAGCGATCGTAGCAGTCGCCGGTCAGCCCGACCGGGATATCGAAATCGAGCCGGTCGTACACCTCGTAGGGCTGCTTCTTCCGCAGATCCCACTCCACCCCCGAACCGCGCAGCATCGGGCCGGTAAACCCCAGCTGTTTCGCCCGCTCGGGGCTGACCACGCCGATCCCGACCGTGCGCTGCTTCCAGATCCGGTTTTCGGTCAGCAGGGTCTCGTACTCGTCCACGCAGCCCGGGAAGCGCTCGGTGAAGGACTCGATGAAGTCCAGCAGCGAGCCCTCGCGGTTCGCATTCAGCGCATCCACCTCGGCCTGGGTCTTCCAGCGCGAGGCCTTGTACTTCGGCATCGACCCCGGCAGATCGCGGGCCACGCCGCCGGGACGGTAGTAGGTTGCGTGCAGGCGGGCGCCACTGACCGCCTCGTAGCAGTCCATCAGGTCCTCGCGCTCCCGGAAGGCATAGAGGAAGACCGTCATCGCGCCGATGTCCAGCGCGTGCGCGCCGAGCCACAGCAGGTGGTTCAGGATGCGGGTGATCTCGTCGAACATCACCCGGATGTACTGGGCGCGCAGCGGCGGCTCGATCTGCAGCAGCTTCTCCATCGCAAGCACGTAGCCGTGCTCGTTGCACATCATCGACACGTAGTCGAGCCGGTCCATGTACCCGATGGACTGGTTGTACGGCTTGCTCTCGGC
>RECA01000057.1 GCA_007692435.1 Thioalkalivibrio sp. | reverse complement strand
CCCCCACCCGTATTCGGCCCCCAACCGTATTCGGCCCCCAGCCCAGAGGGAGGCATTCACGGCGTCCCGCAGCCCGATCCATGGCCCCACCGCTAATCCGGCCCGCAAAGCGGGTCAGTTGAGCCCCCGACAGGCTTGGCTCACAATCCGCGAAAACAGGGGGAAGTGATCCATGCCAGCAACGGTTTCGATCCACGGACAGTGGTCCACCCGATTGGCCTTCGTCCTTGCGGCCACCGGATCGGCGGTCGGGTTGGGGAACATCTGGCGGTTTCCGTACATTGCGGGGGACAACGGCGGCGGGGCCTTCGTGCTGGTCTATCTGGCCTGCATCCTGCTTATCGGCCTGCCGATCATGATGGGGGAGATCCTGCTCGGCCGCCGCGGTCGCCAGAGCCCGATCAACACCATGCTCACCGTGGCGCGCGAGGAAGGGCTCAGCCGTGGCTGGGGGCTGATGGGCTGGGTCGGCGTGCTCGCCGGCTTCCTGATCCTGTCGTTCTACAGCGTGATCGCCGGCTGGGCACTGTCCTACGTGTTCAAGGCCGGCACCGGCAGCTTCGCGGGTCTCGACGCCGAAGGCTCCGCCGAAATGTTCGGGGCGATGCTGGCGAACCCAGAGGGCCTGCTGGCCTGGCACACCATCTTCATGGTGATGACCGCGATGGTCGTGGCGCGCGGCGTCCGTTCGGGCCTCGAGCGCGCGGTCACCATCCTGATGCCGGCGCTGGTGGTCCTGCTGATCATCCTGGTCGGCTACTCGATGGCCCAGGGCGCCTTCATGGAAGGCGTGCGCTTCCTCTTCCGGCCCGACTTCGGCGCCCTGTCGCCGAACGCGGTGCTGCTCGCGATGGGCCAGGCCTTCTTCACGCTGAGCCTCGGGATGGGCGCGATCATGGTGTACGGCAGTTACCTGAGCAGCGAGGCCTCCATCGGGAAGACCTCCGGCGCCGTGGTCGCCGCGGACACCAGCGTGGCCCTGCTTGCCGGTCTCGCGATCTTCCCGATCCTGTTCGCCGCCGGCGTCTCACCGGAACAGGGGCCGGGCCTGATCTTCGTGACCCTGCCGCTGGCCTTCGGCGAGATGCCCCTCGGCCTCTTCTTCGGGACGCTGTTCTTCGTGCTGCTGGTCTTTGCCGCGTGGACCTCGGCCATCTCCCTGATCGAGCCCGCCGTGGCCTTCATGGTCGAGAACCTGCAGTTGAGCCGCGTCTTCGCCACCACGGTGGTGGCCATGCTCGCCTGGACGCTCGGCATCGCGGCACTGCTCTCGCTGAATGTCTGGTCCGGCTACACGCTGTTCGACAAGGGCGTGCTCGACATCCTCGACTACCTCACCGCCAACATCATGCTGCCCCTCGGCGGGTTCCTGATTGCGCTGTTCGTCGGCTGGCGGATGACCGAGCGCTCGGTGCAGTCGGAACTGCGCCTGCAACTCGGCTGGCTCTACAGCGTCTGGTACTTCCTGGTCCGCTATGTGGCGCCGATCGCGATCCTGGTGGTGTTCCTGCGCGCCGTCGGCGTCATCTGATGCCCACGCGTATCCAGCGGTCCGCCTGGGTGCCCTATTCGGCCGAACAGATGTTCGATCTCGTCAACGACGTCGACGCCTATCCCGGGTTCCTGCCCCATTGCCGGAGCGCGCGAGTGGAGGAGTCCAGCGGGGACCAGGTGAAGGCGACGATCGAACTGGCGACCGGTGCGCTGCGCAAGTCCTTCACCACGGTGAATCACCTGGACTACCCGAAGCGGATCGAGATGCGCCTGGTGCAGGGACCCTTCCGGCGCCTCCACGGGGCCTGGACCTTCAGCCGGGCCGCGGAACGCGGGACCCGCGTCGCGCTGGATCTCGAGTTCGAGTTTGCCGGAAGGCTGATGGCGCTGGCGATCGGCCCGGTCTTCAACCACGTCGCGAATTCGCTGGTGGACGCCTTCGTCCAGCGGGCCCGCGAGGTCTACGGGGATGTCCATGCCTGAAGGCCAGGGTGCAGACGAGTGGATCATGGTGGAGGTCGCCTATGCGCGGCCGGACGTGCAGGTGATCCTGCCCGTGCAGGTGCCGCGCGGGGCGACGGTGGCCGACGCGGTGCAGGAGTCGGGGATTGCCGAGCGGTTCCCGGAGATCGATCCGCGCGAGGCCAAGGTGGGGATCTTCGGCAAGCACACACGCATGGACACCGAGCTCCGTGCGAAGGACCGGGTCGAGATCTACCGGTCCCTGATCGCCGATCCCAAGGAGGTGCGACGGCAGCGGGCCGCACAGGGCAAGGCGACGAAGAAGGGCGGCGCGGGGACCTGAATTCCGGTGCCCGGCCGTGCGCCGGCCGGCGGCGCGGCGATCGGACCGGTCAGCCGCCGGTGTCCTCGGGCGACCCGCTGTCCTCGATCCGCGCGACGCGCCCGCCCTCGAAGAAGACGCTGACCGTGCGCTGTTCCGTGGGTCCGCGCCCGGGACGGTTGTAGTACACGTAATCCCAGCGGTCCTCGCGGACGAAGGTGCCCCCGACCTGGGGTGAACCCATCAGGAACTGCACCTGCTGCGGGGTCATGCCCTGCTGCAGCTGGGCCACCTTCTCGTCTTCGATCGCGTTGCCCTGCTGCACGTCGAGGCGGAAGCTCGGGATCCCGCTGCACGCAGCGAGCAGGGTTGCGATGGCCGTAACAGAAATGAGAATCTTGAACATCGGGTGGGTCTGTCCCATGATCCGGGCTGGAATCGGTCTGCAATCTTACAGCAATGCCTCTGGCGGCGGCAGCGCCCGGCCGGGACGGCGAGAGAGGTTCGAATGGAAACGCAAAATCTGAAGAGGGCGGGGCTGAAGGTGACGCTCCCCCGCATGAAGATCCTGCAGATCCTCGAGGAGTCCAAGACCCGCCACCTCACGGCCGAGGCGATCTACCGGGAGCTGCTGGATTCGGGCGAGGAGATCGGGCTGGCCACGGTCTATCGCGTGCTCACGCAGTTCGAGGCCGCGGGGCTGGTCTCCCGGCTGCACTTCGAAGGCAACCAGGCCGTATTCGAACTGGACCGCGGCGGGCACCACGACCACATCATCTGCAACCAGTGCGGGCGCGTCGAGGAATTCCTGGACGAGACGATCGAGAAACGCCAGCTCGAGACCGCCGCCGAACACGGTTTCGAGATCCGCGACCACGCGCTGGTGATCTACGGCGACTGCGTCACCCCCGACTGCCCTCACCGCGAGGACTGAGCCGCCGGAACGGGACTGGCCTCACGGCGCGGTACCGGCACCCGCCGGGTCCTCGCACTCGCTCCCGGCGGCCACGGATTCCAGCATCTCCCGGGCGTGCGCCAGGCTCCGATCCGTGACCGTGACGCCGCCCAGCAGCCGCGCGATGGCCTCGACCCGCGCGTCGGCGGTGAGCGCGGCGATCTCGGTCCGGGTGTGATCGCGCGCCCGGTGCTTGGTCACCTGCAGCTGCTCGTGCGCCTGCGCCGCCACCTGCGGCAGATGGGTGACGCAGAGCACCTGGTAGCTTCGGCCGAGGCCCCGGAGCTTGCGCCCGACGACCTCGGCGACCGCGCCGCTGATCCCGCTGTCCACCTCGTCGAAGATCAGCGTGCCGACCGGCTGTTCGGCGCTGGCGAGCACCTGCAGCGCCAGCCCGATGCGCGACAGCTCGCCGCCCGAGGCCACGCGCGACAGCGGCTTCGGCGCGGCGCCCGGATTCGCGGCCACCATGAACTCGATGCGGTCGCGCCCATGGGGACCGCTCTCCTCGGGAAGGGTCTGCAGGTCGATCCGGAACTCGCCTCCGGCCATGCCCAGCTCCTGCATCGCGGAGGTCACCGCGGTGTCCAGCCGCTGCGCCGCCTCCCGGCGCGCGCGGCCGAGTGCCGCCGCGGCCTCGTCGTACTCCCGGTCGGCGGCCTCGACCGCCTGCTCCAGCCCCTCCACCGCCGTGTCACCCGCGTCGAGCTCGGCCAGCTCCGCCTCCATCTCCTGCAGCAGCCCCGGCAACTGGTCCGGTTCCGCGC
The DNA here is from genome assembly GCA_007692435.1 of Thioalkalivibrio sp. Lineage (GTDB taxonomy): Bacteria > Pseudomonadota > Gammaproteobacteria > Ectothiorhodospirales > Ectothiorhodospiraceae > Thioalkalivibrio. The sequence continues at coordinate 4,428 of RECA01000057.1, read as the reverse complement.
GATGCTTGCGCGCGAGCCGCAGGTAGGCGGCGATGCGGGCATCGACCTCGGACAGGCGCTCGGGGCTGATCTCCACCCGGTCGGCGAGCCGGCGCAGTTCGTCGCTCGCCTCCTGGACCTGGATGCGCGCGGACTCCAGCAGCTCGCACACCGGCGCCAGCCGCTGGTCATGGCGCAGCACCTCCTGGAGCCCGGACAGGGCCTGGCCGAGGGCCGGGTCGACGCCGCCATCGGCGTCGAGGGCGCCGTGGGTCGTCTGTAACGCCGTCAGGACCTCGGCGCCATGGGCCAGGCGGGTCTGTTCGGCGGCGATGTCCGCGTATTCGCCGGAGGCGGGGGCAAGCTCCGCGATCTCCGCCGTCTGGAAGCGCAACAGGTCCAGACGGTCGCTGGCGTTCGCGAGCCGGGACCGGGCCGCGTCGAGGCGCGCCCGCGCCTCCTGCAGCGCTGCGTGCGCCTCGGCGACGCGGCGCACCAGGCCGTCCTCGACGAAGCCGTCGAGCAGCGCGCGCTGTGCATGGCGCTGCAGGAACTGCTGGTGCGCATGCTGGCCGTGGATATCCACCAGCCACTGGCCGAGGATCTTCAGCTGGGACATCGTGGCCGGACGGCCGTTGATCCATGCCCGGCTCTTGCCCTGGGCGCTGATCACCCGGCGCAGCAGGATGCCGTCCCCGTCCCCGTCCCCGCCATCGGCCTCGAGCAGCGCCTGCTCGCGCAGCCATCCGGATGCCGGGTGCCCGGGGTGCAGTTCGAAGCCCGCGCTGAGGTCGGCCTGTGCCGCGCCGCTGCGCACGCTGCCGGCGTCGCCACGGTCGCCCAGCAGCAGGCCGATCACGTCCACCAGGATGGACTTGCCGGCCCCGGTCTCGCCGGTCAGTGCGGTCATGCCGGGGCCGAATTCGACCTCGATGCCGTCGATGATCGCGAAATCCCGGACCGTGATGTGGCGCAGCATCCCCGTGCGGACCCGGTTCAGGGGTGTTCGCCCCAGCGCAGCTTGGAACGCAGCATGCGCAGGAAATTGTGATTGCGCGGGTGCAGCAGCATCAGGGACTTCGACCGCCGCTGCACCCGGAGGATGTCCCCCGGGGCAAAGTCGAGGTTCTCCTGCCCGTCGAGCGCGACCTGGGCCGGGGAGCGGCTGCCGCTGCTCAGCCTGATCTCGATCGTCGCATTGCCGCTGACCACCAGCGGACGGTGGTTCAGGCTGTGCGGGCAGATCGGCACGATGATCATCGCCTCGAGATCGGGCGTCAGGATCGGCCCGCCGGCCGACAGCGAGTAGGCGGTGGAACCGGTGGGCGTGGCGACCACCAGCCCGTCGGCGCGCAGCCGGCCGACGTCGAGGCCGTCGATGAAGGTGTCGAACTCGATGACCCGCACCACGCTCTGGACGTGCAGCACCACGTCGTTCAGTGCCAGCCCGCGGTGGATCGGAGTCCCGTCCCGGAGCAGGGTGCTCTCCAGCATGGCCCGCGGCTCCAGTTCGAAGGCGCCATCCAGCACCGCGTTCAGTTCCGCGGCGGCGCGTTCGGGCGGGATGTCGACCAGGAATCCGAGGCGGCCGAGGTTGATGCCGAGCATCGGCGTATCATGGGCCGCCATCGCGCGTGCCGTGCTCAGCAGGGTGCCGTCACCGCCGATCACCACCACGAGCTCCGCCGTCTCTGCCAGCTCCTCCAGCGGCGCCACGGTGAACGCACCGGGGTGCTCGCAGTCCCCGATGCCGGCCTCGATGATCACCCGGGTCCCGCGCTGGTGGAGCGTGTCCAGCAGCGTCGCGACCAGGGGCGCGGTTCGCGAGTCGGCGGACTTGCCCACCAGTCCGATGATGTTGAAGCTGCGCTGCATGCCGGCATTATCCGGCAAACGCCGGTTGCCCGCACCCGCGTGGCGACTGTCCACGCTTGACTGGGCGGGGGCAGGGCATAGACTGGATTGGCACTCGATTGCGCGCAGCGCTGACAAGAGAACGACCGATGCAGGACATACCCCTTGACACCCGGGCGCGGACCCTGTTGCGCACCCTGATCGAAAGCTACATCCGGGACGGCCAGCCGGTCGGGTCCCGGACGCTGGCGCGGACCAGCGGCCTGAACGTCAGCCCTGCGACCATCCGCAACGTGATGTCCGATCTCGAGGATCTCGGCCTGGTGCACGCACCGCACACCTCGGCGGGCCGGATACCGACGCCGGCCGGCTACCGCCTGTTCGTGGACGCGCTGCTGGAGATCCGCACGCCGAACCGGGAGGAGGTGGAGGCGATCGAGTCGCGCTTCAGTCCCGGCGCTCCCACCAAGGACCTGCTGGGGACTGCGGGCAGCGTGCTCTCCACGGTCACCCGGCTTGCCGGCATGGTGCGGCTTCCGCGCAACCGCCAGGTCGCGCTGACCCAGATGGAGTTCCTGCGCCTGGGCGAGCGCCGGGTGCTGGCGATCCTGGTGATCGACGGCAAGGAGGTCCAGAATCGCGTGCTGGAGCTGGACCGCGACTACCAGCCCGCCGAACTGCAGAACATGGCCAACTACCTGAATGCCCACCTGGCCGGCCAGAGCCTGCAGATGGTGCGCGGAGAGCTGCTGGCGGAGATGCGCTCGGTACGGCGGGACCTGGATGCGATGATGCTGGCGGCGATCGATCTGGGCGAGCGGGCGATCGGCGAGGATGATCCGGACGATGTGCTGGTGGCGGGCGAGACGCAGCTGCTGGGTTACGAGGAGCTGGCCGACATCCATCACCTGCGCCAGCTGCTGGACGCCTTCCACGAGAAGCGCGAGATCCTCGCCATCCTGGACAAGTGTATCCTCGCGGATCGCGTGCAGATCTTCATCGGCCGTGAGTCCGGGCTTGAGTGGTTCGAACACTGCTCCGTCGTCACCGCCCCCTACAGCGTGGACGGCGAGATCGTCGGGGTGCTGGGCGTGGTGGGCCCGACCCGCATGTCCTACGACCGCGTGATCCCGATCGTCGACATCACCGCCCGACTGCTTGGTTCGGCCTTGAATTCCCGCAACGAGCCCCCAGAGACTTCGTGAGGCCGGGGCTTCGCTGCCCCTGAACCAAACCAATTCCGTCTTCAGCAAGAGGTATACATGTCCAGCCAGTGGGATAACGTGCAGCAGGAGAACGATCCGAAGCAGAGCGTGCCGGAAGAGGAACCGGAGGTTGCGGGGGCCGGGTCCGCCGCCGGTGAGGGCGGTGATGTCGAGGCGCGGCTGGCCGAACTCGAGGAACTCGCGGAAGAGCGTCGCGACCAGGTGCTGCGTGCGCAGGCGGAACTGGAGAACCAGCGCCGGCGCTTTGAGCGCGAGCTGGAATCCGCCCACAAGTATGCGATCGAGCGCTTCGCGGCCGAATTGCTGAACGTCAGCGACAGCCTGGAGATGGGCCTGGACGCGGCGCGCAAGGCCGATGAGGGCGGCAGGATCGTCGAGGGCACCGAGCTGACGCTGAAGGCCCTGCACCAGGCCTTCGAGAAGTTCGGCATCGAGGCCGAGGACCCGACCGGACAGCGTTTCGACCCCGAGCGGCACCAGGCGATGACCACGCAGGAGAGCAGCGAGCACCCGCCGAACACGGTGCTGATGACGATGCAGAAGGGCTACCTGCTGCAAGGTCGTGTCCTGCGCCCGGCGATGGTGATCGTCTCGCGCGCGCCGTCGGCGGGTCTTGACGAATCGGCTTGAAAAGCGGGCTTCCCGCCCCATATCCCACACAGAACCGCAGTGCACGGGTAACCGAACGAGATCGCCCGTCCGCTGAGCACACCCAATTCATCACAGGAGTTTCCAGACATGGGAAAGATCATCGGCATTGACCTGGGCACCACCAACTCCTGTGTCGCCATCATGGATGGTGACCAGGCGAAGGTGATCGAGAACAGCGAGGGCGGCCGCACCACGCCGTCGATCGTGGCCTTCACGGAGGACGGCGAGGTGCTGGTGGGACAGTCCGCCAAGCGCCAGGCCGTCACGAATTCGCAGAACACCCTGCACGCGGTGAAGCGCCTGATCGGCCGCCGCTTCGAGGAGCCCGAGGTCCAGAAGGACATCAAGCTGGTGCCCTACAAGATCATGAAGGCGGACAACGGCGACGCGTGGGTCGAGGTGCGCGGCAAGAAGATGGCGCCCCCGGAGATCTCCGCGCGCGTGCTTCAGAAGATGAAGAAGACCGCCGAGGACTACCTTGGCGAGACCGTCACCGAGGCCGTGATCACGGTGCCGGCCTATTTCAACGATTCCCAGCGCCAGGCCACGAAGGACGCAGGCAGGATCGCCGGGCTCGACGTGAAGCGCATCATCAACGAGCCCACCGCGGCGGCGCTTGCCTACGGCATGGACAAGAAGCGCGGCGACCGCAAGATCGCGGTCTATGACCTCGGCGGCGGCACCTTCGACATCTCGATCATCGAGATCGCCGAGGTGG
>RECA01000166.1 GCA_007692435.1 Thioalkalivibrio sp. | reverse complement strand
CGTCCATGTAGGACATCGCGTAACGGCCCTGGTAGAAGAACTCCTGCCACTGCCGGACCATGCCCAGGTAGCGGTTGTTCAGGTTCACGACCTTGATCGGCAGGTGGTATTGCAGGCAGGTGGACAGCTCCTGGATGCACATCTGGATGCTGGCCTCGCCCGTCACGCAGGCCACGGTCGCCTCCGGGTGGGCCAGTTGCGCACCCATCGCGAAGGGCAGACCCACGCCCATCGTGCCGAGCCCGCCGGAGTTGATCCAGCGGTTGGGCTTGTCGAAGCCGTAGAACTGGGCCGCCCACATCTGGTGCTGCCCCACGTCCGAGGTCACGAAGGCATCGCCCCCGGTGAGTTCCCACAGCTTGTGCACCACGTACTGCGGCTTGATGATCGGCGAGGACTTGTCGTACTTCAGGCAGTCCTTCGCGCGCCATTCGTCGATCTGCCGCCACCAGGCCGTCAGTGCCTCCTGGTCGGGCTCGCACTTCATGTTCTCCAGTTCGCGGATCATGTCCCGCAGCACCGGCTCCACCTGTCCGACGATCGGGACATCCACCTTCACGTTCTTGGAGATCGACGCGGGATCCACGTCCACGTGCACGATCTTCGCGTAGGGACAGAACTTCTCGATGTTCCCGGTGACGCGGTCATCGAAGCGCACGCCGATCGCGATCAGCACGTCGGCATGGTGCATGCCCATGTTCGCCTCGTAGGTTCCGTGCATGCCGAGCATGCCGACGAACTGGGGGTCGGAGGCCGGGTAGGCACCCAGGCCCATCAGGGTGTTGGTGATCGGGTAGCCCAGCTTGCGCGTGAACTCGGTCAGCGCCCCCGAGGCCCGCCCGAGGATCACGCCGCCTCCCGTGTACAGCATCGGCTTCTTCGCCGACAGGATCAGGTCCAGCGCCTTGCGGATCTGGCCGCTGTGCCCCCGGGTGGTGGGGTTGTAGGAGCGCATCTTCAGCTGCTTCGGGTACTCGAACACCGCGGTGTCCGCGGTCACATCCTTCGGGATGTCCACGACCACCGGTCCGGGCCGCCCCGAGGTGGCGATGTAGAAGGCCTTCTTGATGGTGAGCGCGAGGTCGTTCACGTCCTTCACCAGGAAGTTGTGCTTCACGCAGGGGCGCGTGATCCCGACCGTGTCCACTTCCTGGAAGGCGTCGTTGCCGATCAGGTGGGTCGGCACCTGCCCGCTGAAGACCACCAGCGGGACGGAGTCCATGTAGGCATCGGCGATGCCGGTGACGGCGTTGGTCGCCCCCGGACCCGAGGTGACCAGCGCGACGCCGCAGCGATCCGAGGACTTCGCGTAGCCTTCGGCGGCGTGCACCGCACCCTGCTCGTGACGCACGAGGATGTGAGTGACCTTTTCCTGCCGGAACAGCGCGTCGTAGAGGTGAAGTACCGCCCCGCCAGGGTAACCGAATACGACCTCGACGCCCTCCTCCTGCAGAGAACGGACAAAGATTTCGGCGCCGGTGATCGCGGCTGGCTTGGCGGGATTTTCAGACATGGCTGCGATGGTTCCTGGTGGTGTCGTCGGGCGATGCTGCGCCCAACGGGGAGCGAGGGTCAAAATGTCATCACATCCTAATATGAAATAGGCCCGGTTTCACGATTCCCCTCGCAAGCCAGGTTCGGCAACATCGCGGCCAGCGGTCGCTCCCACGAACCGGCGCCGGGGACGGTCGCCCAGGGGGCTGGCCTCCTACCGTGGGGCGGAGGCACGGGCGGAGGGCAGCTCCGTCAGGTGCTCGCGGGCACGGGCCACCAGCGCGGCCGGCAGACCGTTCTTCTCGGCGATGGTCAGGCCGAAGGAGATCCCCGGCTCGCCCGGCACCAGCCGATAGGTGGGCACCAGCTGCTCGGAATCGAACTGCATCGACGCATTCAGGATGCCGGGATGACGGCCCGCGTAGTCCTTCAACGGCGGGAGGTGCGTGTTCACGATGCCGAAGACGCCGCGCGAGCGGAGTTCGTCGAGGACCGCCATCGCCAGCGCGGCGCCCTCGTCCGGATCGGTGCCCGTACCCAGCTCGTCCAGCAGGATCAGGCTCCCGCCGCCCGCGTGTTCGAGCACGCGCTTGAGCACCTCGACATGCCCGGCGAAGGTCGACAGGTGGTGCAGCAGGCTCTGGTGATCACCGACATCGACCATCACGCGGTCGAAGGAGCCGATGCTGCAGTCCCCCTCCGCGGGGATGTGCAGGCCGCACCAGGCCATGGTGACCAGCAACCCGACGGTCTTCAGTGCGACGGTCTTCCCGCCGGTGTTCGGGCCGGTGATCAGGAGCAGCGGCCGGCCGGGCGCGAGTTCGAGACTCAGCGGCACCGGCCGCGGACCGCTGCCCTCCGCATACTGGAGCAGCAGCAGCGGATGGTAGCCGTCGACCAGACGCACGCCGGCCTCGTCCAGCAGCTCCGGGGCGTGCGCGTTCATCTGCTGGGACATGCGTCCCGCGGCGAAGGCCAGGTCGATCCAGGTGAGCACGCCCAGCATCCGCTGCAGGTCCTCGCCGTGGTCGCGCACGCGGTCGGTCAGCTCGCGCAGCAGTCGCTGCTGCTCGTTGTTGATCCGGTCGTTCAGGGTGTCGAGCCGGTTGTTCAGTGGGACCGCCTCGATCGGCTCGATGATCTGGTCGCGTCCGCCCAGGGCCGACCCCCGGCGGACGCCCTTTACCGACCCCGCAAGCTCGGCATTGAGCACCAGCACCGCGCGCTCCTGGTGCCACTGCACCCTTCGCGACGCCACATCGGCACCGAGGGAGTCGAGACGCTTGCGCACCACCTGCTCGACCTCGGCGCGCAAGCGTCCGCGTTCGGCGGAGGCCTCCGCCAGCGCGGGACTGGCATCGTCGCGCAGCGTGCCGCCCGGGTGCAGCGCCTCACCCAGCCGCTCCATCAGGGCCTCCGGGGGCAGCAGGTCATCGAGATTTCCGGGGTAGATGCCAGGTGCATCGGCCAGCGACCGGGCGAGTCGCCCCGCCTCCTGCATGATGACCTGGAGGTTGTTCATCGCCTGGCTGGACAGCGCCGCACCCGGATTCGAGGCCTGCCGCAGCGCCGGGCGCACGTCCGGGAGTGCCCCGATCTCCGGCAGCAGGCCGGCCTCGAGGCGCTGCCGTGCGGTGGTCACCGCGGCCTGCAGCGAGCGGGCCACCGTGACATCCGGCGCGGGTTCCAGCGCGCGCGCGGCGTCCGCGCCATAGGGGGTGGCGGCCAGGCGTTCCAGCATCCGCTGGATGGCCGGAAATTCCAGGGGTTTCAGGTCGGCTTCCATCACTCCGCCTTCTGGTACATGCCGAGATAGTCCTTGCGCCCCACCGGCGGGCGTGCCGCCACCGCCAGCAGGTCTTCGAGGTGCTCCGGGTCACTGATCCCGACCAGCGAGGTCCCGAGTCCCGGCGTGGAACGGTTGAACTGCAGCGCCCGCTGGGCGGCGTTCGGGTAGTCTGCAAGCCGCTCCGCCACCACGTCCACCGACTGCCGGCCGAGATGGCCCTTCAGCAGCGTGTGCGAGGCCATCATGAAGACCTCGAGCTGGTGTGCCGCCTGCAGCGCAGAGGCGACGTTGCCCTTGCCGGTGGCCGTATTGAAGCGCGTGAAGCCCTCCAGCATCACCTGGTTGAACGGCAGCATCGCGAGCTTGAAGTGGTGCCGCGCGACGTCGTCCCCGGTGGCCTCCTGCGCCGCACGCTCGGCGAGGCCCTGCATCGAGGTCAGCGACTGGAAGATCTTCGCATCGGTCTCGACCCTGAGGCCCTCGAAGGTACTGATCCCGTAGGCGCGGATGCGTTTCTCGCGCACCGCCCGCTCCAGCAGCGCGAATACCGGCTCGAGCTTGCGGTTGGTCATCTCCTTGCCGATCTCCGGGATGTGCACCTCCGGCTGATCGACCACGAAGGCATCCAGGGTCTCGACGCCCATCAGGCTCCGCGACAGCTCGAGCTGGTAATTGATGTACTCCGGGGTCAGCAGGTGCGCGCCCTTGGCCAGGTGCTCGCGCTCGCCGAGGCCCTGGGCCACGATCTCGCGCTCGAACCACGCGTTCATGTCCTCCGGGGGGCCGCCCCGCAGGGTGAGAAACCCGCCCTTGCTGATCAGGAACATCGCCTCGCGCGGCACCCCCTCCGCCAGCGCGGCGCGCACGCCGGCCCCGACCGCGGCCAGCGACCGGCCGTAGCGGTAGTGCGCGCCGGTGTCGATCACGTTGATGCCCATCTTCAGGGCGCGGGCCACGATGGCACTGATGCGCGCATCCACCTCGGGGGTGGCCGCGCCGCCAAAGGTCCCGATGCCCAGGCTCGACAGGCGCATCTTGGCCCGCAGGTACTCGCTGTAGTGCCCCTCGGCGGCACGGCCGGCGGCCATGTGCTCCTCGGCGTAGGCTCGGGTCGCCTTCGCGTTCGCGTAGCCCGGAATCAGACTGGGTGAAGGCTCCATAAGCGTCCTCGAACAGAATCGGCGCATCCTACGCGACCCCGCCGCGCAGGAAAAATGCGCCCTCGTGAAGGGTGGGTCAGCGGCGCAGGCGGAGGTAGATCTCCGGAAGCCGGCGGGGCAGTTCGTCGACCCGATCGATGATGGTGTAGTGACCGGGCCCGAAGATCGCCGGCAGGTAGTCCTGGCCGCTGGGGTCAAGGGTGATGCAGAAGGGATGCACGCCGGCGTCCAGCGCCTCCTTCATCGCCATGCGCGTGTCCTCGTGCAGGTAGCGCGGGTCGCCACCGTCGTCATAGTCGGCGGGACGCCCGTCGGACAGGATCAGCAGCAGGCGGTGCTGGCTGGCCACCCGGCGCATCGCGCGGCTCGAGTGCCGGATGGCCGCACCCATGCGGGAGGCGAGCCGTCCGGAGATGCCGGCGATGCGTCCGCGCACGGTCTCGTCCAGCGGCTCCTTGAAGTCCTTCAGCCAGTAGTAGTGCACCTGATCCCGTTGCCGGGACGCAAAGCCCGAGATCGCGAAGGGGTCCCCGATGCGGTCGATCGCCTCCGCAAACAGCATCATGCCGGAGCGCACCCGCTCGACGATCTTGCCCTGCCCGCCCGGATGGCGGGCCATGATCGAGGTCGACATGTCCGCGAGCAGCAGCACCGCGGTGTCCCGTTGCTGGACCGTGCGGCGCCGGTAGATGAAGGCCTTCGGCGACAGCCCGGCACGCTTGTCGGCGACGAAGTCGATGACGGACTCGGTGTCGAGCTCGTCACCGTCGAGCTGCCGCCGCAGGGGCGCCATGCGCGTCGGCCGCTGCATCTCGAGGCCGCGGGTCAGGCGTTTCAGGGTGGCCGCGTGCTCGGCCAGGATCGTCTCGGCAGCGGCCGGGTTCTGCTCGTCCAGCACCCGCTCGTTCAGGTTCACCCAGTCGCTGATCATGCGCTGTTCGCGGTAGTCCCACTCCGGATACGGGATGCCTCCGGTCCGGGGCTGCCACGCCACGCCGCGCTTCGCGACCTGGGCCGGCTGCGGGATGCCCACGCCGATGCGCCCGCCGGATCCGGAGGTCTCCTCGCGCGGCAGCTGGATGTCCGCGTCGGGGTCCTTCTGGGCGCCCTCGGGTGTCTGCTCGGGGGCCTCCTCCTGCTTCTCGCGCACGAAGCGGTGTTCCTCGTAGGCATCGCCGACGTCGCGGAAGTCGCTGAGATCGCCATCGCGAAGCCGCTGCGGGTAGACGGGCCGCGCGGCGTTCAGCGACAGGCCGGGCAGGTAGGCCTCCTTGCGCTCGTCGATCCCGATCTCGGGGAAGGCCGGATCCTCGAACAGCCGCTCCGCCGCCTCCCAGGCGTCGATGACGGTGGCGTCCGGCTCCAGCATGCGCCGCAGTCTGGGGTCGATCCCGCTCTCGGTTTCCGGGGCATCCGGGTCGACGGACACGCCGGGGCTCCGGTCGCCAGAGACGGCCAGCGCGGCCCGGTGGGCCGCCAGCGCGAAGCGATAGTAGGGGCCCGCCGGGCCGTCGGGGACCGGATGCGCCGCCGCGATGCGCAGCAGGCGGCTCAGGAAGCCGGGGATCAGCTGGGCCATCCGCAGGTTCACGCGCAGGTCCTCGGCCAGGTCGAAGAGGATCTGGAAACGGAACATGCGCTCGGCGAACGGGGCGAAGAGCGGACGCCAGGTGATCCGGTTCTGGTCGTCCAGCGGCGGGTGCTCGGTTCCCGCACGCCGGAACAGCGCCTCGATGTGCTCGCGTGCGTAGCTGTCGAAGGCAAGGTGCGCGGCGCCGTGCTGTACCGCGACGATCGCCTCGTCGCGCCCGCCGAAGACCGCGGGCAGATAGAGCCGTCGCCCGTCGGTCTCGAGCATCGGGCGCCCGTCGCCGGGCTTCCAGTTGCCGTCGGCGAGCGGGATTTCCGCCTCCAGCCAGGCGCGCAGCAGCAGCTGCAGGAAGCGTCCGTGCGTGCGGCCGCGGTAGCCCGGCAGGGCCTCGAGCAGCAGCTTCATCCCCTCCTCGCTCTCCATGCGGAAGTAGGCCTCGCCCCGCGCACGGCCGGCGGCCAGCAGGTCGGCGCCGCGGCGCGCCCAGTTCAGCAGACCGGCATCGCCGACCATGTTGCGGGCCATCGGCGCCCCCGCAAGGTAGCAGTCGAGGGTGAGCCCCCGCTCGTCATACAACCGCTCGGCGGGCTCGATCAGGGTCCTGAGCCCGGCGGGCCCGTTGCCGCCGTCGAGGCGGTCGAAGGGGGTCTCGAAGAAGGCACGGGCGTCGGCCAGGCTGCGGCCGCACCAGCGCAGGCCGATCGCGAACCACTCCCGCTCCCCCGCCTCGCCCCAGGCCGCCCAGACCCGGTCGGCCTGGGCCAGGAACCCCTCCAGCGCGTAGTTGGAGTTCACCCACTGCAGGAATTCGCGGGATTGCGCGGTCCAGGGCTCGACCACGCCGGTGTGTTCCGCCAGGCGCTCGGAGTGGCGCATGAAGCTCTTGCCGGACTCGCGGTCGTGCTGGAACAGGTCGCGGGCCGTCTCGATCCAGGCGCGCGCGGTCGCGGCGCCGAAGGGCCGGATGGCCGGCAGTGCCGCCCGGGCATCGCGTTGCGCGACGAAGCTGATCCGCTCGAGCTGCTGCAGGACCTCCTCGACGGCGACGAGGTCGTCGGCCTCAGCCATGAGCGGCGGTCGTTGGCTCGGTCTCGGGGAAGTGCGCGGCCATGATCTCCTCCAGCGCCTCGACCAGTTCCGGGTCGTCGGTGATCGGCGCGATCATTGCCGCACGGCACGCCGTGCGCGGCGACAGCCCCGCCTGCATCAGCTCGCCCGCGTAGGCCAGCGCCCGGGTGGAGGTGGCCTCCTCGAGGCCGTGGTCCTTCAGCGCGCGCGCCCTGCGCCCGGCCGCGACCAGACGCTCGACCCGCTCGTCATCCAGCCCCCCGGATTCCTTCGCGACGATGCGCCGCTCCACGTCCTCCGCCGGGTAGTCGAAGGCGATGCCCACGAAGCGCTGCTTGGTCGAGGGCTTCAGGTCCTTGAGCACCGTCTGGTAACCCGGGTTGTAGGAGATCACCAGCATGAAGTCCTCGTGCGCTTCGATGATCTTCGCCCGCTTGTCCAGCGGCAGCTGGCGCCGGTGGTCGGTCAGCGGGTGAATCACCACGGTGGTGTCGGTGCGCGCCTCGACGATCTCGTCCAGGTAGCAGATCGCACCCTCCTTCACCGAGCGGGTCAGCGGCCCGTCCTGCCAGACCGTCTCCTCGCCCTCGAGCAGGAACCGGCCGACCAGGTCGGAGCTGGTCAGGTCCTCGTGGCAGGCAACGGTGACCAGCGGCCTGGCAAGCACGTGCGCCATGTGCTCGAGGAACCGGGTCTTGCCGCAGCCGGTGGGCCCCTTCAGCATCACGGGAAGCCGGCGGGTCCACGCGGCCCGAAAGATCTCGATCTCGTCGGCCTGCGGCTCGTAGAACGGTGCGTCCGCGTCGGTGGGTGATTCGAGCACGTCGCGCTCGACGCCGCGCAGGCGATTCAGCAGCTTTTTCATCAGGTCTCCGTGGTCTGGGCGCATGGCCCGGTTACCGTTGCCCACACTCCCGGCACACGGATCTTGGGTCAGAGCGTAAATGTTGTATCATTTACTGTTTTGCTAATACCTACCATTTCACTCGAAATGAGTGCGCTTGTGGAGCCGGCATGAAACTCGTGAAACTGATCAAGCTGAACAACCTGCAGTACAACGCCAACCGCGATCCGGCCTTCTACCGGCGCCCCGTCAACGACGAATTCCGGCTTCAGGCGATGCTTGGCGGATCCGGAGAGGCCAAGGCCCGTTTCTCGGTGGGTGATGAGGTGCTCTGCGAGAGCACGGTCAAGCTGCCCGGAGGCTTCGACTGCAAGTTCAGCTATGACACCCCCGGCACCCGCATCGGCGTGCTGACCATCGAAGGCGCCGGCGAGCAGTTCCGCGAGACGATTCGCATCGACGTGCTGAAACACGCGCCGATCGGCTGACCGGCCCGCGCCCCCCCCCTGTGGGAGGCGAGCCCTCTCGCCGATCCGGCGCTTGGGAAACGGGTCGCCCAGGGGGCTGGCCTCCTACGGTGCTGA
>RECA01000218.1 GCA_007692435.1 Thioalkalivibrio sp. | reverse complement strand
CTGGGCGATGGTTTTCCGGCGGTGGGTCGCCGAGGGGGCTCGCCTCCTACGGGGGCGGGGTGGTGCCACGGATGTAGGAGGCCAGCCCTCTGGGCGATGGGTTTTCCGGCGGTGGGTCGCCGAGGGGGCTCGCCTCCTACGGGGGCGGTTGATGGAATGCCCGGGGTCGCTGGTGCACCCTCGCTCAGGGTTGCCGGTGCAGTTTCTCGGCGATCTCCAGCCACAGTTGCTCGAAGGCGGTGGTGGCGCGGGCTCGCGGCTCGGTGGCGGGCAGCGGGGCACGGTGACGGCCCATGGACTCGACGGCGGCGGCGTAGGGGATCGCGGTGGTGAGCAGGTTGGGGATCTGCGTGCGCAGGTGCAGCCGGGCGTCGCGATGCTGCTTGCGCCGGTTGTCGACCATCGACAGGAAGGGGTAGAGCTTCACCCGGCGGATCTTCTCACCCTCCAGAAACTGCACCATCTGTTCGAAGCTGCGGATCGACAGCTGCGAGGGGATGATCGGCACCGCGATCACGTCGGAGGCGTGGAACAGGTTTTCCGTCACGGTGGAGAAGCTGGGCGGGCAGTCCAGCACGACCAGGTCGAATTCCGACCTGAACTCCTTCAGCAGCCGGCGCACCTGGAATTCGGGGTGTTCCGCCTTGCGCAGGTACTGGTCCAGGTTGCGGTTGTCAAAGTCGGCCGGCAGGCAGGACAGGCGCGGCCAGCGGGTCTCGCGAATCGAGTCCTTCCAGTCGCGCTTGCCGCGGGCGAGCTTCTTCACGCTGTCCTGCACGCCGGCTTCCTGGCCCAGGTACCAGGTGGCCGCAGCCTGGGGATCGAGGTCCCAGAGGAGGGTCTTCCATCCGTACTGCGCGGCGAGGTAGGCGAGGTTCACGGCTGCCGCGGTCTTGCCGACGCCGCCCTTCAGGTTGTAGATCGCGAGAGTCTTCAAACGGGTCTCCCGGGCGATGGTTCCATGCCATCGGCCCCATCCCTCATTGTAGCGGCTCGCTGAGGGGGTGGGCCAGGCGGTGGCCGGGCCGCCGTGTCAGGCGTGGGGATCGGGTTCGCCGGGGGGTGCGGTGGCGTGCAGCTGGGCGAGATGCTCGTCGTAGAGCGACCAGAGCAGGGGGGCGACTGCGCCGCGGGTTCCGGGGTAGGTCAGGCGGTCGGCATGCAGCTGGCGCAGGTCCTCGATCTCCGTGTTGCTCAGCGCACCGGCAATCACGTGAAAGACCAGCACCTGCGTGCCGCGACCGGCAATCGGGAGCAGCGCCCCCACGATGCCGGTGTCGTTGAGGCCGGGTCCGCCGCGCGCGTCGCCTTCCTCGCCCGGCGGCCGGATCAGCGTGCCCAGCAGCTCACGGTAGGCCTGGGCGCAGGCGAAACAGACCTCGCTGGCGCGCGGCCCGGGGATGCGTGCGGCGGCCGCGCCGATCTCGGCGGCCGGCAGCAGCATGTCGGCGTCGTGCAGACGCACCCGGTTGCGCTGCCCGTTGGGCAACAGGCGCGGCACCGCCTCCCGGCAGGACGGGCAGTTCCAGCTGGCGACCTTCGGCCCTTCGACGATGTTGTTCGGCGGCATGCTTGACCGTTCCCGGTTTCTGGCGGCGGCGGCTTGTTACGCGCCCGCCGGCCTCCGGTTCAGCCGTAGTAGGCCGGCTCGTTGCCCGGCTTCCACTTGATGTTGCAGCCGAGGCTCGCCTTCTGCTCCTCCGCCGGGATCGCCTGGCCGGCGAGCAGCGCATCGCTGGCGGCGCGCAGGTCCGCGCCGGTGACCGGGACGTCGTTGCCCGGCCGGGCAGCGTCGAACTGGCCGCGGTAGACCAGCTTGCGGTCGGCGTCGAAGAGGTACAGGTCGGGGGTGCAGGCGGCCTGGTAGGCCTTCGCCACCGACTGGTCCTCGTCCAGGCAATAGGGGAAGGTGTAGCCGAAGCGGCGCGCGTCATCGCGCATCGCGTCGGGGCCGTCTTCCGGGTGGGCCTGGATGTCGTTGGAGTTGATCGCGATCACCGCGATGCCCTTGTCGGTGTATTCCCGGCCGTAGCGTGCGAACTCGTGCCGGATCAGCTGGACGAACGGGCAGTGGTTGCAGATGAAGGCGATCATGAAGCCCTTGGCATCCGGGAAGTCGTCCAGGGAGATCGTATTGCCGGACACGACGTCGGGCAGGCTGAAGTTCGGGGCCTCGGTGCCGAGGTCGATCATCTGGGACGGTGTGCGGGCCATGGGTCCTCCTGGGCTCTGGGTTTCTGGTCGGGGGATTATACTGGCACGGCTCCCGGGGCATCCGCAGCCCCCGGGGAATACGCGGGTCAATGTTGTGGAAGCCTTGAAAGGGGGGCGGTGTGCCGCAACCCTGCGTTGGAGCGGTGTGGGTGGGTTGATGATGGAGACGGCATGGGCTGGGTGAAGGGAGAGGTTCGCGAACTGAAGCGATGGACCGAGCGCCTGTTCAGCCTGCGTGTGGACGCGGACGTGGAGCCGTTCAAGGCCGGACAGTACAACCGCCTGCGCCTCTTCGTCGGCGAGGAGTGGGTGGCGCGTCCGTATTCCTACGTGAACCCGCCCGATGTCCGGCCGCTGGAGTTCCACCTGGTCGCGGTGCCGGAGGGGCCCCTGACCAGCCGCCTGATGCACATGGAGCCCGGCGACGCGGTGGAGCTGATGCCCCGCTCCACCGGCTTGTTCACGCTGGACCAGCTGCCCGACGCGCGCGACCTCTGGTTGCTGGCCACCGGCACCGGCCTCGGGCCCTTCCTGTCCATCCTCGGCACCGACGAGCCCTGGCGGCGCTTCGAAAACATCCGGCTGGTGCACTCGGTGCGCCACGGTGCCGAACTGAGCTACCGGGACCGCATCCGGGAGTACGCCCGAAGAGCGCCGGAGCGCTTTCACTACCAGCCGCTGGTCACGCGCGAGCGCCTGGAGGGCACTGCGCAGACGCGGATCTCCGTTGCGATGCAGGACGGGCAGCTGGAGGCGTTGTGCGGGCTCGGAATCGACGCCGTGCATTCCCAGGTGATGATCTGCGGCAATCCGGACATGGTCCGCGATACCCAGGCGGTATTGAAGGGGCGCGGGATGCAGCGCAACCGGCGCGGCCATCCCGGACAGATCACCGTGGAGAACTACTGGTGAGGCCGTAACAGGTCGTAGGCCCAGGCGTGGATCAGCCGCGCCACGTAGGCCGTGTGTTCGGGGCGCGTGAGCAGGTGATCGGCCTGGTGCAATGCGACGAAGCTCTTCGGGTGCTTCGCGCGGGCGAAGATGCGCCGGGCATGGTCCACGCCCACCACCGTGTCCCCCGGCGCGTGCAGCAGCAGCAGCGGACGGTCCAGCCCCTCCAGCGCGGAATCCAGGTCCTGGTGCTCGACCGAATCCAGGAATTCGCGGCCGATCCGGATCCGGCGGCCGCCGATCTCGACCTCCGCGGAACCGGTCTCCCGTATGCCGTGCGCCTGTGCCCCAAACAGCCGGGTCACGTGCCCCGGCTCTGCGGGGGCGGCGATGGTGACCACGCCGCGCAGTTCCGAACGCAGCCCCGCAAGCGCGAGGGCCATTGCGCCACCGAAGCTGTGCCCGATCAGCAGGTCGGTGAAGAACCCGGTTTCCAGGTCGAAGGTGTCCACCGCGGACCCGAGGTCCTCGCAGTAGGTCTGGAAGCTGCTGTCCTCGAAGCGGCCTTCGGCCTCACCCAGCCCCATGAAGTCGAAGCGCAGCGTGATGATGCCCTCCTGGGCGAGGGCCCGCGCCAGCCGTACGGTGGCCGGAAAGTCCTTGGAGCAGGCAAAGCAGTGGGCGATGCAGGCCTGTCCGACCGGAGTGCCCTCGGGCTGCACGATCACCCCGCCAAGCTGGATGCCGCGCGGCGTGACGATCTTCAGCGGCCGGTTGGTGATGCCCATGGTCCCTCCGGTTCGATGTGTTGGCGGTGAGGTTCACGCTCTGCGATGATACGCGAGCCGCGTCGGCTGCAGGGGGGATCGTGGTCCGGAACGAGAGTGAACTGCGTGCGCGCATCGTCGAGCTCGAGGCCGAGCACCAGGCGCTCGAGACCGCGATTCACGCGCTGCAGGAGACCGCGGCGCCGAATCTGTTCGCCCTGCGGCGTCTGAAGAAGCGCAAGCTGCAGCTGAAGGACGCGATCGAGCGCCTGCGCAGCCGGCTGATCCCGGATCTCAACGCCTGACCTATGGAGTGCGGGAGCTTGCTCCCGCTTTGTTGCGCGGAAGCTTGCTTCCGCCCGGAACCCCGGAAGCCCGCCCCCGCCCTGGACCGCCGGAAGCCCGCTTCACCTGTGGAGTGCGGGAGCTTGCTCCCGCTTTGGTGCGCGGAAGCTCGCTTCCGCCCGGGACCCCGGAAGCCCGCTCCCGCCCTGGACCGCCGGAAGCCCGCTTCACCTGTGGAGTGCGGGAGCTTGCTCCCGCTTTGGTGCGCGGAAGCTCGCTTCCGCCCGGGACCCCGGAAGCCCGCTCCCGCCCTGGACCGCCGGAAGCCCGCTTCACCTGTGGAGTGCGGGAGCTTGCTCCCGCTTTGGTGCGCGGAAGCCCGCTTCCGCGGCAGGGGGCAAGCCCCCTGCGGGGAAAGCGGCGGCAAGCCGCCGCACTCCAGAGGCACGCAAAAAGGCCCCGGACCATTGCGGTCCGGGGCCTGGTTACTGCCCTTGCTGCCAGGGGCGCTTAGCCCCAGATGTCGGCGGTGATTCCGTCGTACCAACCCTGGGTGTAGAGGGCCTCCTGCTGGCGGACCGATGCCGGTGCGCCCATCGGGCTCACGCCGCCTGCACCCTCCACGCCGGCGATCTCGCCATCCTGGTAGGAGTACACGGCTGCCACGCTGATCGCGTGATCAGGCGTGATGAGGCTGTAGCAGGTGTTGGCGGTGGACGGTGCCAGCGGTTCGAGACCCGCGAGCTCACGCACGATGGCCGCCGCGGCCACCTTGGCCTGGTTGTTGGCGGAGTGGCCGGACTTCGGCATCGCACCGGCCACGGCGGAGTCGCCGATCACGTAGATGCCGGGATGGATGGTCGACTCGAAGGTCTGCTGATTGACCGGGCACCAGAAGCCGTCGGCCAGGCCGGTATCCATGGCGATCTTGCCGGCGGTCTGCGGCGGAATGTAGTTCAGCACGTCGGCCTTGAACTCGGTGAAGCCACCGTCGGAGATCGTCGTCAGGTTGGCCGCGTCGACCTCCTCGACCTGGCCGCCGCGGGAGCTTGCCACCCACTCGATCATGTCGCCGTAGTGCTGCTCCCAGCCCTCCATGAACAGGCCCTGCTTGGAGAAGGCCTCCTTGTTGTCGAGGATGATGATCTTCGAACGCGGCTTTTCCCGCTGGAAGTAATGCGCAACCATCGACGCCCGTTCGTACGGCCCGGGCGGGCAGCGGAACGGGTCGCCGGGTGCAACCATCACGAACACGCCGCCATCGGGCATCGCCTCCAGCTGCCGGCGCAGGATCCGCGTCTGCTCGCCCGCCTTGTAGGCGTGCGGAATGCGCTCCGCGTCGGCCGCGGTGATGCCGGGGATCGCGTCGTAGCGGAACTCGATGCCGGGTGACATCACGAGGCGGTCGTAGTTCATGGTCTCGCCGCCGGCCGTGGTCACGGTGCGGCGGGCGGGGTCGATCTCGGTGACCGAGTCCTGCACCACCTTCACGCCGTGGCGGTCCTGCAGGGCATCGTAGGTCTGCGTGATGTCGTCCATCTCGGCGTTGCCGCCGAGCACCCAGTTGCTGCCGTAGCAGGTGTAGTAGGTGGCGTTGGGCTCGATCAGCGTCACGGTCATTTCAGGCGAGAACCGCTTCAGGTATTTCGCGGCGGTTGCGCCACCGGAGCCGCCACCGACCACGACGACGTGGCCATTGCGCGCGGCGGTTGCCACGCCGTTCGGGGCGCAGCCGAAGCTGGCCAGGGTGGCCGCGCCACCGATGCCGACGGCCTTGAGGAAATTACGACGGGAAAAATTGTTCATCTCTCAGGTCCCCCGGGATCTTATTGCAAGGTGTCGAAGTAGTCGGCCATCAGGACGATTTCCTCGTCCGTGTAGCCCTTCGCATGGCGATTCATGATGGTGCCGGGACGCGATCCGTCCTTGAAGGCCCGCATCTGGGAGACCATCAGGTCGCGCGGGTAACCGACGAGGTTCGGCATGTTGCCGGTCCCGTCAATGCTGTGGCAGCTGAAGCACGAGGTGGTGAGCAGCTCCCCGCGCTCGACATCTGCGGCGGCTTGCGGCACGTAGGCCAGGGCCATCATGGACACCGCGATCCCCGCGGCAAAAACACGAGAACATTTCATGGATGCGGACTCCTCCGTCTGAGGGTTTGGGTCTGTTGGTTTGGCCGCCCCTTCAGGCCGCCTGTTTTTATATCCGACCCTTGAGGATGGTCTCCCGCGGGTCGGGTCGGGATGCTCGCGTCGCGGAATCTGTGATTCCCTGACGAATTCCGGATAGTCGAATCGAATACCTCCCCCTGCCTCGAGGATCCAGAAAGAGCACCACCACCTCGGAAGACTAGACCCAGAGGTTCTATATTTCCAGGCGTGGCAGCGTATTCGAGGGATCGCCGGCTGCCGTGAGGGGTCGTTCACTCCTCGTGCTCGATGCCCAGGGCGTTCAGTGCCTCCAGCAGGTATTCGGAAATCAGGGGGGTCGCGATCAGCCGATCCATCATCTCGGGCGACCAGTTGTCGACCGCCTCCTGCAGCGCGTCTTCCCACTCATCGGCTTCGTAATCGCCTCGACCGAGCCACTTCAGCGCGAGGAGTTCGACCTGCAGTTCCCGATCGAGTCCCTGCACGCCCGAGCGCAGTTCCTGCAGGGTCAGGTCGTTCCCGTGGTCCGCGAGCATCTGCATCGCCCAATCGTCGTCGTTGCCGTCCATCGAGTAGTCGGGAAAGACCACTTCCTCCTTCGCGTGGAATTCCCGGGTCAGGTGCACGACCCAGAGTACGGTGTCGAGGTTGATCTTCAGCATGGGCTTTCCCCTCAGTGGCTTGTGGCCAGTTCCTGTGCAAGCACCCAGGGCGCGACCACGATGGCCCGGAAGACCGGTTCGTGGCGTGTCCAGCGGCGCGCGTCTTCGTCGCTGGCCCTGGCGACCGCACCGCTGCGCATCCAGGCGTCGACGCGCGCGGAGTCGTCATCACGAAAGGCCGCGGCCACCGCGATCAGGTCGAGTTCGGGGTCGATGCGCACGACGCTGCCCCGGGCAAAGTGGGGGAGCAGTTCGCGCCAGGCCAGCTCGCCGCACTCCGCCCCAAGGTCGGGGGTCTGCGTGGCTGCCGTCTCCGTGGATGACGTTTTCTCGCTGCTCATCGCGATCCGGGTGTCGTCTTCAGACGAGGTTCAGGCTACGCTTTTAGTGTAATACTCGGCTGCGGGTACTGCATGGCAGGCGCCCCCGCCAATGGATCGCCCGCGGCCTTGCCGTGCAGCGGTGCCGAAGGACCCGGAGATCGAAACATGCGCCAGGACCCCAACCCAACCCAACGCCCGGCCGGCCGCGGCCGCGTCGTGCTGATGGCCGCGCTGCTGGCCGCGCTAGCGACCGGCCTTCCGGTTACGGGTACGGCCGCCCCCGCCACGCTGGAGGAGGCGGTGGCACAGGTGGAGCGCACACACGGCGGACGCATCCTCTCCGCGCGCTCCGAACGGCGCAACGGCCAGGTGATCTACGTGATCCGCCTGCTGACCGATGAGCAGCAGGTCCGCAACCTGGAGATCGAGGGCGCCGAGGGCGCGCGGCCATGAACCTCCGGGTCGCCCTGGTCGAGGACGACGACGATCTTCGACAAAGCCTCGAGGGTGCCCTCGCCGCCAGCGGCTGGCGCGTGGACACCGCGGCGGAGGGCAGGACCGGGCTGTATCTGCTCGAGGAGTACGCCTGCGACGTCGCGATCGTGGATCTCGGTCTCCCCGGCCTGGACGGCCTCGAGGTCATCCGCAAGGCGCGGGCGGTGAAGCCGCGGCTGCCGATCCTGATCCTGACCGCCCGCGACCGCTGGCAGGAGAAGGTGGAGGGGCTGGAGGCCGGTGCCGACGACTACCTGACCAAGCCCTTCCACGTGGAGGAACTGCAGGCCCGGCTGCGCGCGCTGGTCCGGCGCAGTCTGCAGGATGGGCAGGAGCGGCTGGACTTCGGTCCGCTGGTCATCGACACCGCGACCGACACCGTGAGCCTGCGCGGCGAGCCGGTCGGGCTGACCACCTTCGAGTACCGCCTGCTGCTGCAGCTGGTGCGCCAGGCCGGGCGGCCGCTGAGCAAGGACGTGCTGTCGGATTATCTCTACGAGCACGACGCGGACCGCGAGAGCAACGTGATCGAGGTGCTGATCGGGCGCCTGCGCCGCAAGCTGGATCCGGACGGCAGCCTGGGGGCGATCGAGACGCTGCGCGGGCGCGGCTACCGCTTCACGCTGCAGCCGGGCGGGAACTCCAGCGGCACGACATGAATGCGCCGGGGCTGAGCCTGCGGCTGCGCATCAGCCTGGTGGCGGCCGCGGTGATCGCCGTATTCTTCGTGCTCACGGCGACCCTGCTGGAACGCGCCTTCCGGGAGAACGCGGAGGACGCGGTGACCACGCGCCTGGATGCGCATCTGCTGCTGCTGATGGGCATCGTGGAAGTCTCCGGTCCGCGCGAGGTCCAGCTGCCGGAGGTCCTGCCGGACCCGCGGCTCGCGCTACCCGGCGGCGGGCTGTACGCCCGTATCCGGGATGCCGACGGCGCGACGCTCTGGCGTTCCCCCTCCGCGCTCGGCACGCCGCTCGGCGACTGGCGCGACGACGGCTTCTTCCAGCGCCAGATGACCGTGCAGTGGGAGCTCCCCGGGCAGCTGGTGCCGCTGACCTTCCAGGTGCTCGAGGAGCGCGATGCCTACGAGGCCCAGATGGAACGCTACCGGCGTACCCTGTGGGGCGCCCTGGGCCTGCTCACGGTCCTGCTGATCTCGGGGCAGGCACTGGCCCTCGGCCTGTGGGGGCTGCGGCCGCTGCGGCGCGTGCGGGCCGACCTGGACGCGTTGCGCCAGGGCGAGCACAGGCGGCTCGGCGGTCCTTACCCGCGCGAGATCCAGACCCTGACCGACAGCATCAACGCCCTGCTGGAATTCGAGCGGGCCCGCCTGGAGCGGCAGAGGCACGCGCTGGCGGACCTGGCGCACAGCCTCAAGACACCCCTGTCGGCGCTGCGCCTCGGGATCGAGGGCGAGGCGGCCGAGCGCCGGGAGCTGCTGCTGCAGGTCGAGCGCATGCAGGGGATGATCCAGCACGAGCTGAACCAGGCGCAGCGCCTCGGACCGTCGCCCTTCCAGCCGCCGGTGGCGGTGGCGCCAGTGATCGAGCGGACCGGCTCCGCGTTGCGCCGGATCGCCGACCAGCACGGGATCGAACTGGTGATGTCGCTGCGGCCCGAGTGCACGCTGCGGATCGAGACCGGGGCGCTGTTCGAGCTGCTGGGCAACCTGCTGGACAACGCGATCCGGCACGCCCGCACGCAGGTGCGGGTCGGCCTGACCTGTACGGGCGGGTCTCTGGAGCTGACCGTGGACGACGACGGTCCGGGCATCGACGAGGCCGACCGCGAGGCGGTGCTGCGTCGGGGCACGCGGCTTGATACCCGCCCGGGCGGTCAGGGCCTCGGGCTGCACATCGTGCACACGCTGGTGCGCGATCACGGTGGCGAACTGCACATCGAGCAGGCCCCGGAGCTGGGCGGGGCGCGGGTGCGGATGGTGTTTGTGGGGGTGTGAGTGGTGTCGGGGGGGCGGGCCGCGCCTCCCTCAGAGCAGGAACGGCTCCAGCGGCAGCGCGGGGGTGCGGCCGAGGATGCTGTCCCGCACCAGGCCTGCCGACCCGCAGGCGAAGGTCCAGCCGAGGTGGCCGGCGCCGGTGTTCAGGTACAGCCCGGGCACCGGGGTGGGGCCGAGGATCGGGGTGCCGCGCGCGCTCATCGGCCGCAGACCGGTCCAGGGCTCCATGGTGTCGGGATCGACGCGTTCCGGGAGTCCCGTCAGGGTGCGGCGGCACAGGGCGAGCACGTTCTCGGCCCGGGAGGCGTTCATGCGCAGGTCCGCGCCGGTGAACTCGGCCGTGCCGGCCAGCCGCAGCCGGCCGCCCAGCGGTGTCAGGACCACCTTGTTCGCGTCGTCGATGATCGGCAGCCGCAGCCGCGAGGTCTCTTCCGGGTCCAGGCTCAGCGAATAGCCCTTGACCGGAGCCACCGGGAGCCGGATGCCGAGCCTGCGCAACAGTGCGGGCGCGGCATGGCCGCTGGCGAGGACGACCGCGTCGGCGGCCATCGGGCCGCGGGAGGTCTCGACCCCGTTGATCCGCCCCTGGAACAGCCTCCAGCCGGTGACCGTGGTGTTCGGCAGCCAGCGCACGCCGGCGGTCTCGGCCGCCGCGGCCAGTTCGCGGGTGAACCGCGCCGCGTTGCCGATCGCGTCGCCGGGAAAGAACAGGGCCCCGCAAAGACTTTGCGCGATCGGCTCCAGCGCGGGCTCCTCGGAAGCGACCCGGGCGGCGTCCCATTCCTCGAAACGCACGCCGACGTCGGCCATCGCACGGCTGGCGTGGCGGTTCTTCTCCAGGCTCTGCGGATCCTGGAAGATCTTCAGGATGCCCGACTCGGCAAAGTCGAAGTCGAGCTGCAGTTCCTGTTGCAGCGCCCGCAGCTCGCGCAGGGCGTATTCGGCGAGGCGCGCGTTGACCAGGGTGTTGCGCTCGAAGCGCTTGCGCCGGCTGTTCCACAGGAATTCGAGGCCCCACGGCACGATGCCGGGCAGCGCGCGCGGGCGCAGCAGCAGCGGAGAGTCGGCGCGGCCGATGTAGCGCAGCAGGTCCCAGCCGACGCCCGGGGCGTTCCAGGGCTCGGCATGGCTCGCGTGCAGCATGCCGCCGTTGGCGCCGCTCGCGCCCTTGGCCGGAAGATCGGCGGCGTCCAGCAGGGTCACCGACAGGCCGGCGTCACGCAGAGACCAGGCGGTGGTGGTGCCCGTGACGCCGGCCCCGATCACGATTACGTGCATGGCGGTCAGTCCTCGTTGCTTCGCGGTGGCGTGGGCGCACTTTAACCCACGGGGAGTGGTCCGCGGCGCAGTTCGTCCAGTTCGCGCGACAGGCGCTGGATCGAGACCTTTTCGCGCGTTCCGAGTTCCTGCGCGAAGACCGACACGCGCAGTTCCTCCACGCGGTAGCGGAAGCGCGGCACCCGTGGATCCTCCGGATGCGCGGCCAGCAGGCGCTTGGCCTCGTCCCACATCGGCTCGATGTCCACGCGCAGGCGGCGGTCCTTGTCCGGCGCCTGTTCGAGGCGCTGCAGGCGCCTTTCGATCGCCTGCAGGTAACGCGGGAGCTCCGGCAACACGGCGGGCGGGGTCGCGAGCAGGAAATCGGCCGGGACCAGGTGTTCCAGCTGATCCCGGATGTCGCGCGCCGCCTCGATCCAGGACAGGGGCAGGTCGCCGTCCAGCTGGCGGCGCAGCTGGTGCCAGTCGGCGAGGATCCGCGCGGCGCGTCGCGACAGTTCCATCGCGGCGGGCGTGAGTTCGGTCCGGCCGGCCTCCAGGCGGGTCTCGAAGCCCTGGGCATCGCGCGGCCACGGTGCCTCCGCGAGGAACACCCGCTCCGCCGCGGCGGCCAGGATCTGGTCCCTGAGCGCGTCGCAGCTGCCCAGCGAGGCGTAGTGCAGGCAGGCGTGCTGGATGTCGGGGAGCTGGCGGCGCAGGTCGCGCACGATGCGGTGACAGCCGAGCAGGAAGAGGCGTCGCAGACCGCCCCGATGCAGGTGCCGGGCGCTGTCCGGGTCGGGTTCCAGCCGCAGCTCGACGCTGTCGCCGGCGTCGGCCAGCGCCGGGTAGGCCCGAAGCTGCGCACCCTGGTGATCGAACTCGACGTACTCCGGCAGCGACCCGAAATCCCAGCGCGTGATGCCCTCGCGGGTGATGTCGTCCGGACGCGTGCGGTCGAAGTGCGCGCCGGCGGTATCGCCGAGGCGCGCCTTCAGCGCGGGCAGGTCGCGCCCGGACGCGGCCTCGGCACCATCCGGGTCCAGCACCCGGAAGCGCATGATCAGGTGCGGCTCCAGGCTGTCCGGGCGCCAGGCCTCCGGGGGCACGCGCGTGCCGGTGATCGACTCCAGCGCCTCGCCGAGTGCCGGCAGCAGCGCGCCCTCGCGGGACGGCATCCGCTCGAGCGCGGCCCGGGCGAAGTCGGGTGCGGGAACGAAGTGGCGGCGCAGGCCCTTGGGCAGGCTCCGGAGCAGGCCCACCACGCGTTCCTCCAGCAGGCCCGGGACCAGCCAGTCGCCGAGCCAGTCGGGAAGCCCGTTCAGCGCCGCGATCGGGATGGACACCGTGACCCCGTCGTCCTCCTGCCCGGGTTCGAAGCGGTAGGACAGCGGCAGGCGCAGCCCCCGGACCTCCAGGGCGTCGGGGTAGGCGCCCTGCGGCAGGGCGGCCTCGGGCTCCTGCAGCAGCGCGGCCCGGTCGATCTGCAGGATCTTCGGGTCGGCCTTCTCGGCCTTGCGGATCCACGCCTCGAAGGCGGGTCCGTCCACCACGGCCTCCGGCAGGCGCTGGTCGTAGAAGTCCCGCAGCCGGTCCTCCTCGGCCAGGAGGTCGCGGCGGCGGCCCCGGGCCTCCATCTCCGCGATCTCCGCGACGGTCGCGAGATTCGCGGCGAGGCCGATCGAGCGCGAGCGCAGCTGGCCTTCGACCAGGCCGTGCTGGATGAACAGCCGGCGCGCCTCCGCCGGGTCGTGGCGGGCGAAGTTCACCGGGGCGCGCGGCGCCACCACCAGGCCGTACAGGGTGATCCGGTCCCGGGCGCCGACGCGGCCGGTGCTGGCCTGGAAGTGCGGCTCGTGGATGTCGTGCTTCAGCAGGTGCGGTGCCACCTCCAGGATCCAGTCGGGCTTGATCGCGGCCACCTCGCGCGCGTAGACGCGGGTGGTCTCGGCGATCTCCGCGCCGACGACCCACTCGGGGCGACGCTTCGCCTGGCCCGATGCCGGGTGGATCTGGAAGCGGCGGTTGCGCGTGCCCAGATAGTCGCCGCGCTCGGTCTTGCGGCCGACGTGGCTGACAAGCCCCGCGAGCACGGCCTTGTGCAGCTCCGTCGGGTCGGCGGGAAGCTCGTTTCGCTGCAGGCCCCCGGAGCGTGCCAGCGTCAGCAGCTGTGCGCGCAGTTCCTGCCACTCGCGCATGCGCATGAAGGCGAGGAAGTGGTCGCGGCACCAGCGCTTGAGCGCACTGCTGCCGAGATCCTCGCGGGTCCGGTGCCAGGCCTCCCACAGGCGCAGGATGCCGAGGAAGTCCGAGCCCTCGACCTGAAACTCCCGGTGCGCCTCGTCCGCCGCCTGCCGGTGCTCGGCGGGCCGCTCCCGCGGGTCCTGCAGCGCGAGGAAGGCGGCAATGGTCACGGTCTCGGCCAGCGTCCCGCGCCCGCCGCCGGCCGCGATCATCGCGGCGAGCCGGGGGTCCACCGGGAAGTGGGCCAGCTGACGACCGGCGGCGGTGATCCGGCCCCCGGCGTCCACCGCGTGCAACTCCTCGAGCAGCCGGTAGCCGTCGCGGATCAGGCGCGTGTCCGGAGGGTCGACGAAGGGGAAGTGCCGCGGGTCGCCGAGGCCGAGCGCGGCCATCTGCAGGATCACCGCCGCGAGGTTCGAACGCAGGATCTCGGGGTCCGTGTGCTCCGGCCGCAGTTCGAAGTCCTGTTCGGCGAACAGGCGGATGCAGATCCCCGGCCCCAGGCGCCCGCAGCGGCCGGCGCGCTGGGTGCAGGAGGCGCGCGAGACCGGTTCCAGGGACAGCCGCTGCAGCCTGGAGCGCCAGGAGTAGCGCGATACCCGGGCCAGGCCGCTGTCGATCACGAAGCGGATGCCCGGCACCGTGAGTGCGGTCTCGGCGACGTTGGTCGCGAGCACGATGCGCCGGCCGGGATGGGGCCGGAACACCCGGCTCTGCTCGGCTGCGGACAGGCGCGCGTAGAGCGGGAGGATCTCCGTGTGCGCCGGCTGCTCGCGGCGCAGGCGCTTCGCTGCGTCGCGGATCTCGCGCTCGCCGGGCAGGAAGACCAGGATGTCGCCGCTGCCGGCGCGGCAGCATTCGGCCACCGCATCCGCGATGCCGTCGAAGAGATCGCGCTCGGCTGTGGCGGCCGTCGGGCCGGCGTCGCGCGGATCCCGCTTCGACGCGCTCGCGGCAGCTGCGGCGGTCTCCGGGCCGTCGGCCTCCTGCAGCGGCCGGTAGCGCAGCTCCACCGGCCAGGCCCGGCCGGCCACGTCGATGATCGGGGCATCGTCGAAGAAGCCTGCGAGGCGCTCCGGGTCCAGGGTCGCGGAGGTGACGATCACGTGCAGGTCGGGGCGCCGCGGCCGCAGCCGCTTCAGGTAGCCGAGCAGGAAGTCGATGTTGAGGCTGCGCTCGTGGGCCTCGTCGATGATCAGCGTGTCGTAGGCGAGCAGGTCCCGGTCCTGGCGCAGTTCCGCGAGCAGGATGCCGTCGGTCATCAGCTTGATCCGCGTGCCGGGACCGGTCTGGTCCATGAAGCGGACCTTGTGACCGACGGTGCCGCCGGGCTCCGAGCCGAGTTCCTCGGCGACGCGCGCGGCGACCGAGCGCGCGGCGATGCGGCGCGGCTGGGTGTGTCCGATCAGACCCCGGCGTCCGCGGCCCGCCTCGAGGCAGAGCTTCGGGAGCTGCGTGGTCTTGCCGGAGCCGGTCTCGCCGCAGAGCACCAGCACCGGGTGTTCGCGGATGGCGGCGACGATGCGGTCGCGCTCGGCGTGGATGGGCAGATCGCCGGCATAGCGGGGCTCGGGCAGGGTGGCCCGGAAGGACTCCGCGCGCAGGGCGGCCTCGTCGATCTGCCGGCGCGCCTGGTCCAGCAGGCGATCGGCCGGCTGGCCGCGACCCAGCCGGCGGGACGCGCGCTGCAGCAGCTCGCGGGCCGCCCGTTCATCGTGCAGCAGCAGCGAGCCGAGGGGTGCCTCCAGCTCCCGGATCGGGGCAGGCGGGTGATTGCGGCCCATCAGAACGCGGGGAGCCGCAGCACCTCGAAGTCCTCGCGCTGCAGCCTCTCGGTCCAGCGATTGACCACCGCCTCGTTGTCGAACGGACCCAGGTACACGCGATGGAAGGTCTGTCCGCCGACCTCGACCTCGCGAATGCTGGCCTGCAGCCCCATCATCGCCAGCCGGGCCTTCATCTGGTCGGCCTGCTCGTACCGCTGGAAGGATCCGGTCTGCAGCATCACGCGGGCCGCCGCGTCGGGCTCGGGCCGTGTCTCCGGCTCCGGTGTCGGCTCCGGTGTCGGTGCGGGCTCCGCTGCCGGCGCCGGAGTGGGTGCGGCGGTCCGGGAGGGCGGCGGCGCGGCCTCGGGGATGCGCACCTCGTCCTGCGGGAGCAGCTCGTAGAACTGGAAACGCGAACGCTCGGACGCGGCGGCGGGCGGTCCCTCCAGCGGTTGCGGGGTGGGCGCGGCGGCCGGGCCCTCGTCCCGCGTCAGCCAGCCGGGATCCTGTCCCATGCGGTCGGCGCCCTGCAGGTAGAGGGCAGCCGCCACGGCCAGTCCGACCAGCACGCCCGCCAGCAGCCAGACCCAGCCCGGCGTCGGCCGCCTGCTGCGGGTGGACGCGGGTTTGCGACGAACCTTGCGTGCCTGCGCCATCCCGGAATCCTACATGGTCTCGGGGGCACTGACACCCAGCAGCCCCAGTCCGTTCGCCAGCACCTGCCGGATGCCGCCGACCAGCGCCAGGCGCGCCGCAACCAGTTCGGCGTCCTCGGCGTTCATGAAGGGAACGGCGTTGTAGTAGGCGTGGAAGCCCGCGGCGAGGTCGCGCAGGTACTGCGCCAGCTGATGCGGCTCGTGGGCGACGGCGGCCCCGGCGATCAGTTCCGGAAAGCGGTCCAGCTGCACCAGCAGTTCGGTCTCCGGGGGCAGCGTCAGCCGGGCGATCTCGGGTCCGTCGGCGGCCGCGGCCGTGGCCCCGCGCTCGGCGGCGGTGCGCTGCACGCTGGCGATCCGCGCATGCGCGTACTGGATGTAGTACATCGGGTTGTCGGTGGACTGGCTCTTCGCGAGTTCGAGATCGAAGTCGAGGTGCTGGTCGCAGCGCCGCTGCACGTAGAAGAAGCGGGCGGCGTCGGAACCCACGTCCTCGCGCAGTTCGCGCAGGCTGACGAAGCTGCCGGAACGGGTGGACATCTGCACCCGCTCGCTGCCGCGGTAGAGGATCGCGAACTGCACCAGCAGCACGTCCAGGCGGGCGTCGTCCAGCCCCAGCGCCTGCAGCGCGGCCCGCACGCGGGTGACGTAGCCGTGGTGGTCCGCGCCCCAGACGTTGATCATCCGGTCGTAGCCGCGCTCGTATTTCTGGCGGTGGTAGGCGATATCGGAGGCGAAGTAGGTGTACTCGCCGTTCTCGCGGCGCACCACGCGATCCTTGTCGTCGCCGTAATCGGTGGAGCGGAACCACAGCGCGCCATCCTTCTCGTAGAGTGCCGCACGCTCGTGGAGCCGCTCCACCGCCGCCTCGATGGCGCCGGAATCGGCGAGGCTCCGCTCGGAGAACCAGCTCTGGTAGTGCACGCCGAAGGCGGCGAGGTCGTCGCGGATGTCGTCGAGGATGGCGTTCAGGCCGTGGTCGAAGAACTGGCGGTACAGGGTCGGGCCGAGGAGCTCCCGGGCGCGGGCCACCATCGCGTCGATGTAGGCCTCCTTGTCGCCGCCGTCGGGCTCGTCCGGGGGCAGGCCCTCGAGCACGCGTTCTGCCGCATGGACGCCGGCGTCGCCGAGCAGCACCGAGAGATCGTCGGCGATGCCGTGCACGTACTCGCCGCGGTAGCCGTTCGCGGGAAACGGGATGGCGATGCCGCGCCGTTCCAGATAGCGCAGCCAGACGCTGGCCGCGAGGATGTTCATCTGCCGGCCGGCGTCGTTCACGTAGTATTCGCGCGTGACCTCGAAGCCGCAGAAGGCCAGGAGGTCGGCGACCGTGGCCCCGTAGGCGGCACCCCGGCCGTGCCCGACGTGCAGGGGGCCGGTGGGGTTCGCGGACACGAACTCCACCTGCACCGTCTGTCCGCGTCCGATTTCGGAGCGGCCGTAGTCCGCGCCCGCCTCGGCGATCGCCTGCAGCACGCGGAACCGGGCGCTGTCGTCGAGCCGGAAGTTGATGAAGCCGGGGCCGGCGATCTCGACGCCGGCGAGTCCGGGCACCGGCGGCAGCGCGGCCGTCAGCAGATCCGCGATCTCCCGCGGCTTGCGGCGGGCGGGACGGGCCAGCTGCATGGCCAGGTTGGCGGCGAAGTCACCGTGCTCGCGCTCGCGGGTGCGCGTCACGCGCGCCTCCACACCGTGGTCGGCCGGCAGGATGCCGTCGCGCACGAGTTGGGACAGCGCGGACTCCAGCGCCTGCTCGAGGGTCTCTTTCAAGGCGGTGTAACCGGTAATAGAAGACAAGCGGGATATTCTAACCCAATGGGGCCTGGGGGCGGAGGCATCGCGGCCGGAAGCCGCTGCCACGGGAAGTCGCTGCCACGGGCTTGGGAGGAGGTGTCGGGTCAGGCGAGGGTGACCGGGTCGATGTCGATGCTGATCCGCAGGTGGCGGGGTGGGGGCTGTTGCTGCCAGCCGTCGCGGGCCACGGCGAGGGTGTGGTGCAGGGCCTTGCGGGTCGGGGAGGCGAGCAGGATCTGCTCGCGGTAGCGGCGGTTCACCCGGTGTCGCGGTGCCGGGGCGGGGCCGAGGACGCGGACCCCGCGGGCGTGCTGGCGCAGCTGCCGGGCAATCGCCTCCGCCTGCCGGGCGCTGGCCTCCGCGGTCGGGCCGTCCACGCGGACCAGGGCCAGGAAGCCGAACGGCGGCATTCCGGCGGCGCGGCGCTCTTCGAACAGCGGCGCCACCATCGCTGCATAGTCGCCGCGCTGGAGCGCCTGCATCAGGGGGTGTTCGGGATGCCCGGTCTGCACCAGCACCACGCCGGGATCCCCGGAGCGCCCCGCACGTCCCGCTGCCTGCAGCACCAGCTGCAATGTCTGTTCGGCCGCGCGCAGATCGACGCTGAACAGTCCCTGGTCCACGTCGATGACCCCGACCAGGCCGACACGGGGGAAGTCGTGGCCCTTCGCGAGCATCTGGGTGCCGACGACGATGCCGGCGTCCATCTGCCGGATGGCCTCCAGGCAGCGCTCGAGCTCGCCCCGGCGACGGATGCTGTCACGGTCGAGCCGCACCAGCGGCACGCCGGAGAAGTGACGCGACAGCGCCCGTTCCAGGCGCTGGGTGCCGAGCCCCTGCCGGCTGAGGGCCTGGCCGCACTCCGGGCAGTGCTCGGCGAGTGGCTGGCTGAAGCCGCAGAGGTGGCAGATCGAGCGGCTTGCGGCGGCGTGCACGGTCAGGCGCGCGTCGCAGTGCGGGCAGTCGGCCACCCAGCCGCAGTGCTCGCAGGCGAGCACGCGCGCGAAGCCCCGGCGGTTCAGCAGCACGAAACACTGGCGGCGGTCGTCCAGCGTGGTGCGCATCGCGTCCAGCAGCGGGGTCGTGAGTCCCTCGTCGGTGCGGTGCACGCGGGTGTCGACACAGCGGACCGGGGGTGGCAGGGTGCCGTCCGGACGCGTGCCGAGCGGCAGGCGCCGGTAGTGTCCGTCGCGGGTCTTCGCGAGGCTCTCGAGTGTCGGGGTGGCCGAGCCGAGGACCACCGGCAGCGACTCGATGTGGCCGCGCATGATCGCGAGATCGCGGGCGTGATAGCGCAGGCCGTCCTGCTGCTTGTAGGCCGGGTCGTGCTCCTCGTCGACGATCAGCAGTCCGAGCGCCGGCAGCGGCGTGAACACCGCGGACCGGGTCCCGAGCAGCAGGGCCCGGTCGCCGCGGCGCGCGGCATCCCAGACGCGCAGCCGTTCGCCCGCCGGCAGCCCGGAGTGCAGGGCCGCCACCTGGCCCGGGAAGCGCTGGCTGACGCGCCGGACCAGTTGCGGGGTCAGCGCGATCTCCGGCACCAGCACGAGCACCTGCAGGCCCCGAGCGATCGCCGCTGCCGCGGCCTCCAGGTAGACCTCGGTCTTGCCGCTGCCGGTGACGCCGTCCAGCAGGAAGGCCGAGGGCCTGCCGAGTTCCGCCGCGATCGCGGTCACGGCCTGCCGCTGTTCCGGCGTCAGCGTTACCGCCGGGCTGGCGGGGGACGGCGTCCGGGGCTCGCTGGCGATGGCCTCCACGAGTCCCAGGTCGGCAAGCCGCTGCAGTTCGCCCCGTCGCAGCGCCAGGCCGGTGAGGTCGGCGAGGGCGCCCACGGCCAGGGCGGTGCCGGAGGCCTCCAGGCCCTGCACGATCGCGCGCTGCCGGGGACCGAGGCGCGGATGGACCTCCCCGGGCCGGAGCCGCCAGCACGGCTCGGCCGGCGCCGGTGCGGGCAGCGGCGCCCCCTTGCGCAGGGCCGGGGGCAGGGCATTCAGCACGGTCTCGCCGATCGGGTGGTGGTAGTAGCGGGATGCGAAGCGCAGGAGTTCGAGGATGGGCCCGGAGAGGATCGGCTCGGCGTCCAGGACCGCCCCCAGCGGGCGAATGCGGGCACGATCCACCGTGGGCGGCTGCCCCGCCTCCATCACCACGCCGGTCTGTTCGCTGCGGCCGAAGGTCACCCGGACGCGCTGACCCGGTGCAGGCAGTGGAGTTACCGGACACGCATAGTCGAACAGCTGGTCCAGCGGGCGGTCCACGGCGACGCGGACAAGGGCTTCGTGGTGCATCCGGGGAGTGTACGCGATGGTGCCGTGAGCGAGGCCCGGGTCACGCCGGGATCATGCCGGGTCCTGACTATCACGCAAGCTCCGCGAAGGCTGCTTGCCTGTAGGAGGCGAGCCCTCTCGCCGATCGGGCGCTGGAAAACCATCGGCCAGAGGCTGGCCTCCTACAGCCGCGCCCCTTCCAGGCCACGCTGGCCGCCACCGGCGGAGCTTTCGTGATAATCAGGTGCCGGGTTATCCACGGATCCTGTGGATAAGTCTGTGGAAAGAGCTGGGGCAGAGCCCGCAGGGGCTTGTACCACAAGGATTTGTATTAGCCTGGCTAAAAAATGTTCAATCTTTCTTTTTCTATTAAATTCAGTATCTTGCGTCTACTTCATGCGGATGGCGCGAAGCTATGAGGGCTAAACTGCATTTTTTTGCTGCCTCGCAGCGGCTTGTGCATAACATTCCGTTACGATGTGCCGCAAGTGACTGGTTCGCGGTCTGGAGCCCGTGCCCATGCCGGCCGCGCCGCGACCGTCAGCCGAGCTCCTTCACCGCCGCGATCAGCTCGGAGGCCGCCTTCTGGCCGTCGCCGTAGAGCATGCGCGTGTTGTCGGCGTAGAACAGGTGGTTCTCGATGCCGGAGAAGCCGGCGCCGCGGCCCCGCTTGATCACGATCACGTTGTGGGCCTGGTCCGCGTTCAGGATCGGCATGCCGTAGATCGGGCTGTCCGGGTCGGTGCGTGCGATCGGGTTCACCACGTCGTTGGCGCCGATCACCACCGCGACGTCCGCGGTCTTGAACTCGTTGTTGATCTCGTCGAGGTCGTAGATGATGTCGTAGGGCACACCGGCCTCGGCGAGCAGCACGTTCATGTGACCGGGCATGCGGCCGGCCACCGGGTGGATCGCGAACTTCACCGCGACGCCGCGCGCGGTCAGCATCTGCGTGAGTTCCCAGATCTTGTGCTGGGCCTGGGCCACCGCCATGCCGTAGCCCGGCACGATGATCACCTTGTTCGCGAAGGCCATCATGATCCCGGCGTCCGGGGCCTCGATCGCCTTCAGGCTGCCGGTGACCTCCTCGGCCGCGCCGCCGGAGCTGCCGCCGAACTGCTTGAACAGCACGTTGGACAGCTTGCGGTTCATCGCCTTGGCCATCAGCTGGGTCAGCAGCGTGCCGGCCGCGCCGACCACCACGCCGGCGATCATCAGCGCCGGGTTGTCCAGCACGAAGCCCTTGAAGCCGACGGCCAGCCCGGTCAGCGCGTTGTAGAGCGAGATCACCACCGGCATGTCGGCGCCGCCGATCGGCAGGGTCATCATGATCCCGAAGGCCAGTGCCAGCACGAAGAACAGCAGCAGCACGGGACCGCTGACGTCGCCGCCGCTCAGCGCCAGCGACAGCCCCAGCAGCACGGTGACCGCGAACACGCCGAGGTTCACCCACTGCTGCGCGGGGAAGTTCACGGTCTTGTCCATCAGGCCCTGCAGCTTCGCGAAGGCCACCATCGATCCGGAAAAGGCCACCGAGCCGATCAGCGAGCCCACCACCGCGATGGCGAGGACCACGTCCGAGGCGGTCTCGGGGTCGGCCTGCAGCAGGTAGATCGCGCCGATGCCGGCCGCCGCGCCGCCGCCCATGCCGTTGTAGAGCGCGATCATCTGCGGCATGTCGGTCATCGCGACCTTCCTGCCGCTCCACCACGCCAGCCCGCCGCCGATCGCGATGCCGAGGATGATCAGCAGGTAATTGACCGCCCCTTCCAGCTCCGGGTGGGCGAAGGTGACCACGGTCGCGAGCACCATGCCGACGCCCGCCCACAGGATGCCGCGCCGCGCGTTGGTCGGCGACGACATCTGTTTCAGCCCGACGATGAACAGGATCGCGGCGATGAAGTAGGCGATGTTGATGACGGTCATGACCGCGCCCATCACTTGCCTCCCCGGCTGGTCTTGAACATCTCCAGCATGCGTTCGGTCACCACGTAGCCACCCACCGCGTTGCCGGCGGCCAGGATCACCGCGACAAAGCCGATCAGCTGCTCCAGCGGAGTCGCCGCGTGGCCGAGCGCGACCATGGTGCCCACCAGCACGATGCCGTGGATGAAGTTGGAACCGGACATCAGCGGGGTGTGCAGGATCACCGGCACCTTGGAGATCACCTCGTAGCCGGTGAAGGCCGCGAGCATGAAGATGTACAGCGCGACGAAACCCTCGATCATGATGCGTCTCCCTCGATCGCTTCGCGGGTGGGGCCGTGGATGATCCCGCCGTCGCGGGTCAGGCAGCTCTTTGCGATCACCTCGTCGTCCCAGTCGGGTGCGAATTCGCCATCCTTCAGCATGGGGCTCAGAAAGTTCTGCAGATTCTTTGCGTACATCTCGGATGCGTGGAGTGCCACCTGCGACGGTATGTTCAGCGGCCCGTGCACGATCACGCTGCCGTGCTCGACCGTCTCGCCGGGGCGGGTCAGTTCGCAGTTGCCGCCGCCCTCGGCGGCGAGATCGACGATCACCGCACCCGGCTTCATGCCCTCGACCATCGTGGCCGGGATCAGCTTCGGCGCCGGGCGCCCGGGGATCGCGGCGGTGGTGATCAGCACGTCGGCCTTCGCGATGAAGCCGGCCAGCGCCTCCTGCTGGCGCTTCTTCTCGTCTTCGGTGAGTTCGCGCGCGTAACCGCCTTCGCCCTCGGCCTTCACGCCCAGGTCGAGGAACTTCGCGCCCAGCGACTCCACCTGCTCCTTGGTCGCCGAGCGCACGTCGTAGGCCTCGACCATCGCCCCGAGGCGGCGCGCGGTTGCGATCGCCTGCAGGCCCGCGACGCCGGCGCCGATCACGATCACCTTCGACGGGCGGATGGTGCCGGCGGCGGTGGTCAGCATCGGGAAGAAGCGGCAGGACAGGTCCGCGCCCATCAGCGCGGCCTTGTAACCGGCGACGGCGGCCTGGGAGGACAGCGCATCCATGCTCTGGGCGCGCGAGATGCGCGGAACCAGCTCCATCGCGAAGGACAGGATCCGGCGCTCCTTCAGTGCCGCGACCACCTCCGGGCTGCGATGGGCGTGGAAGAAGCCCACCAGGGTCGCGCCCTCGGGAAGGCTATTGATCTCCTCGACCGTCGGTGGCGCGACCCGGACCATGATGTCGCTCTGGCCGTAGAGTTCAGCGGCATCCAGCAGCTGCGCATCGCCGTAGGCCTCATCGGGAAAGCGCGCGGCGTCACCGGCACCCTTCTCGACCTGGACGGAGACGCCCATCTGGCTGAACCGCGACACCGCCGACGGGTCCAGCGCCACCCGGCGCTCGCCGCTCGCGCTCTCCTTCGGGACCGACAATCTGACTGGCATGCACTCTCTCCCCGGGCCCGGCGACCGTGGTCTGAAGCTGGGCCGCGTTGGCGGATCGATTCCATGGAAGGCCGCTGCACATGGCTGGTGCAACACGGCCCAAAACGGTCCCGGAGTGTAGCCGAATCGGTACACGCCATAAACCCGAAACGCGCATGCGTCCCTGATCCGTCGGGGCGGGGCGATTGCGTTCTCGGCGCTCCCTGATTATTGTCCAGCGGGTTGGGGCTTCACCGGGAGTACGCTCGATGATACCGCTGCAACAGCAGGTCCTGCGCACGGACGCCTCCGGGATGCCACTGGAGTGGATCGATTACCAGCAGGCCGTGCGTCTTTACCACGGCGGACAGGTGGCCTACACCTGCGGCACGCTGCTGTATCGCATTCGTGGCGGGATCAGCGCCTTCACCGGCCGGCAGTCGGTGGTGGAGGTCAACTCGATCATCGCCACGCAGGGGACCAACCGGACCCTGCACAGGGGCTATATCCCGCCGCTGAACAACGACACCCTGTTCCGCCGCGATGCCCACATGTGTCTGTACTGCGGCAAGGGCTTCGAGGTGCACGATCTATCGCGCGACCACGTGACGCCGCTGAGCCAGCGCGGCAGCGATACCTGGGTCAACGTCGTCACCGCCTGCAAGCGGTGCAACAACCACAAGGCCGGGCGCACGCCGGAGCAGGCGGGCATGCAGCTGCTGGCGATCCCCTTTCTTCCCACTCACGCGGAGTATGTCTACCTGAAGGGTCGCCGCGTGCTCGCGGACCAGATGGAGTTTCTTCAGGCCCACTTCCCGCGCAGCAGCCCGCTGCGAGAGCGCCTGCTCCGGAGCTGAGGGCAGGTGCGGGCCGCAGCCACCGCGAACCGCTTCCATCCGTCAGGGTCCATTCCCCGGGCCGTCCGTCGGGCGCCCCAGTCCATCCGCGAGAGGAACGAGCTTGAAATACCTAGGTGAACCCGATTATCAGCATGGAAGCCCCAGCCACGTCGGTGTGCTGGTCACCAACCTGGGCACGCCGGACGCCCCGACGCCGAAGGCACTGCGCCGCTACCTGAAGGAGTTCCTCTGGGACCCGCGCGTGGTCGAGGTGCCGCGGCCGCTGTGGTGGCTGATCCTGAACGGCGTGATCCTGAACATCCGGCCACGGCGCAGCGCGGCAAAATACGCAACCGTCTGGACCAACGAGGGCTCACCGCTGCTGGTGATCGCACAACGCCAGGCGGAGGGGATCCGCAAGCGGCTCGCCAAGCTGGAGGCCGGCCCGTTCCCGGTCGCGGTGGGCATGCGCTACGGCAACCCGTCCATCCCCGATGCCCTGAACGAACTGCGCCAGCAGGGCGTGCGCAAGCTCGTGGTGCTGCCGCTCTACCCGCAGTTCTCCGCGAGCACCACCGGATCGACCCTCGACGCGGTGTCGCAGGAGCTGCGCACCTGGCGCTGGACACCCGACCTGCACTTCGTCTCCGGCTACGAGCGGGAGCCGGGCTACATCAACGCGCTGGCCGCCAGCGTGCAGGAGCACTGGGAACAGAACGGCCGCGCGGAGCGGCTGATCATCTCCTTCCACGGGGTGCCGAGGCGCTACCTGCTCGCGGGGGACCCGTATCACTGCCTGTGCCACGCGACAGGCTTCCAGCTCGCCCAGGCCCTGGGGCTGGAGGACGGGCAGTGGCAGGTCACCTTCCAGTCCCGGTTCGGGCGCGAGGAGTGGCTGCGCCCGTATACCGACGAGACCATGCAGTCCCTGCCGGAGCAGGGCGTGAAGAGTGTCGACGTGATCTGCCCGGGCTTCTCCGCCGACTGCCTGGAGACCATCGAGGAGATCGGGGACGAGAACCGCGAGATCTTCCTCGAGGCCGGCGGCCAGCACTTCAGCTATATCCCGGCCCTGAACGACCGGCCGGACCACCTGGATTTCCTCACCGACCTGGTCCTGCGACATGCCAGGGTCTGGCTCGAGGGGCTGGACAACGATCCCGGGACCCGCGCCCGGGCGCGCGAGCGTGCGCTGGCAACAGGCGCGCCGCAGTAGGCCGGATGCGATGACGGGCCGGGTCGAGATCGGTGCGGTGATCATCGGCGACGAGATCCTCAGCGGCAGGCGTCGGGACCGGCACCAGGCCGCGCTGATCGATGCGCTGGCGGAGAGGGGCCTGGAACTCGCCTGGCTGCGCATCGTCGGCGACGACGCGCAGCTGCTCACCGGCACCTTCGCAGAGACCCTGCGGCGCGACGCCTGGGTCTTCAGCTTCGGCGGCATCGGGGCGACCCCGGACGACCGCACCCGCGCCTGCCTCGCGCGGGCGCTGGACCGGCCACTGGTCCGGCACCCGGAGTTCGTCGCCCTGCTGGAGGCGCGCTTCGGCGAGGAGGCCCATCCCAACCGGGTGCGCATGGCGGAACTGCCGGAGGGGTCGTCGCTGATTCCCAACCCGGTCAACGGCATTCCCGGATTTGCCTGCGAGCGGCACTTCTGCGTGCCCGGGTTCCCGGCGATGGCCGAGCCGATGGTGCGCTGGGTCCTGGACTCCCGCCTGGCCGATATCGCGCCGGCGCAGCGGCCGGCCGAGATGGCCCTGCGCCTGTCCGGGGTTCCCGAGAGCCGCCTCGTGCCCTTGCTGGAGGCGATGGAGGCGCGGTATCCGGATCTGCGGATCTCGAGTCTGCCCAGGTTCGAGGACGGAAGGCCGCGGGTGGAGCTGGGCATCCGGGGCGAGGCCGTTCGAGCCGCGGCGGCGCTCGAGGCGCTGCAGCGCGGCCTGGCCGAGGCCGGCCTCGTCACCGCCCCGGAGGATCTCGAACTGCTGCCCCCGCGCGCCGCGCCCGGGATATCCAAGCCCGCGAAAGGGGTATAGTGACGGCGGGACGACCGCCGAGCGCGGGCCGTCCCGCCCCCCTTCCTGTCCCGGAGCACCCCGCGTGGAATCGTCCGCGTACCGCCCTGCGCCGAATCATCTCGACACCCTGGCCAGCTCCGGTCTGGCCGTCCTGCCGGACTACCTGGACACACCGCTGGTCGATGCGCTGCGCGAGGAGCTTCACGCGGCGCGGGCGGCCGCGGGC
This sequence comes from Thioalkalivibrio sp., assembly GCA_007692435.1. Taxonomy (GTDB): domain Bacteria; phylum Pseudomonadota; class Gammaproteobacteria; order Ectothiorhodospirales; family Ectothiorhodospiraceae; genus Thioalkalivibrio. Next base: position 4,630 of record RECA01000218.1, on the reverse strand, counting down.
CTGCACCGGGCGCGCGTCGGCCGGGGTCACGGGCGCCGCCGGGCCGCCGACGTCCGGGGGGACTGGATCCGCTGGCTGGACGGATCGACCGAGGCGCAGCGGCGCCTGCTGGCCCGGCTGGAAGCCATCCGCGCAGAGGTCAACCGCGCCCTGATGCTCGGCCTGTTCGAGATCGAGGCCCACTTCGCGCTGTACCCGCCGGGTGCCGGCTACCAGCGGCACGTGGACGCCTTCCGGCACGACAATCCGCGGCGGCTGTCGGCGGTCCTGTACCTGAACCGCCACTGGCGTCGCGCCCAGGGCGGCGAACTCGCGATCTACGACGCCTCCGGCGGGGAGGTGCTGCGGATCCTGCCGCAGGCGGGCACGCTGGTGCTGTTTCTGAGCCAGAACGTTCCCCACGCGGTGCTGCCGACCCGCCGCTGGCGGGCCAGCATCGCTGCCTGGTTCCGCGTTCGCCAGTCGGACAACCCCCTCGCCGGGCTGGCCCGACTGCAGCCGGACGATCTCGCCTGACTGCCTGACTGCCTGACTGCCTGACCGCCCGGAGCCGGCCGCCTGGGTGAACGGGCCGGATTGTGAGAGGATCGGGACAGCCGCGGGCCGGCATGCCCGCAAGGCACGATCGGCGGGGGGCACAGCTTGGCTGGCAGGGCGGGTGACACGGTGAATGCCCATGAACGCGATCCGGTGACACCGCCCGGCATCGCGTCCGGCCCCGGCGTGCCCTGGTTGCAGATCGTCCGGTACCACCGCGAGATCCTGAACCGGCAGCGGGCCGCGTTGGAAACGTCGCCTTCCGCCGAGCCCGGCACCAACGCGATCGACGAACTGCTCGGGGAGTACCACCGGCTGGAATCCGCGCTCGGCGGGAATCCCGCGGATTGTGGCGGCCTGCGGCTGCTCGAAGGCACAGCGGGCGGCGGTCTCTCCGCCGACGCCGACGCCGACCAGGATCCTGCCCGGGTGCTCGCGGCAGTGACGCTGGACGACTCGCAGCGGCGGGCCGTTCGCAGGGCCCTGCGGGACAGCGGCCTGACCGCGATCGAGGGCCGCCCGGGCTCCGGCAAGACCGAGGTCCTGCTGGCGCTGCTGCTGAGCGCCTGGTCGACGGGACGCACCGTGCTCTTCGTGGGCGCCGGCGAGCGCTCGGCCGCCGTTGCCGCCGAGCGGTTCCAGCGCCTGGCCCTGCCGGTTCCGATCGCGGCCACGGTCGCGACGGACGGGCACGCGGCCCTGGCCGACGTGCTGCGCGAACTTGATCGGCTTGCCGACGCAGAGGCCGGGACGGGCGCCGGCCTGCCGGCTGCCGGTGCCCTCGAGGCGGAACGGACATCCCTCCAGCAGGAACGCGCGTCGCTGGCGGCGTGGCTGCACTCGGATCTCTACGAGCGGCTGCTGGCCGCGGCCCGGTCGGTGCTGTCGGCCCGGGCACAGGCGCGCAAGCGGCTCGCGGCGCTGGAAAGGGAGGCGGCCGGCCTGCACGCGGAACAGCAGCGGCTTGGGCTCGGTGCGCTGGAACCGGAGGCGGTGGAGCCGGCGCTGACCGCAACCCGCCGCTGGCTGGACCGGATGGCCGATTACCAGCGGCTGGCGCGCGAGGATAGGCAGCGCCGTGCGCAGCTCGACGCGGATATCCGCGGCCAGGAGCAGCAGCGGGACCGGGTGCTTGAGGAGGCGGGCCTGTCGGCCGGCGGCCAGCAGGACCGCGACTGGCTGGTCGATCCGGACTGGGCGATGCCGCTCGAGGACTGGCGACGGCGTTTCGCAGGGCTGCTCGGCGAGCCGCTGGAGGCGGCCCTGGAGCCGATCGCGTGGCGCCGGGAGTACGGGCGCTGGAAGTCCGCGGCCGAGGCGGAGTCCTGGGCCGCCGGGGTCCGGGCCCTGGCCGGGTCGCTGCGCCAGCGCGCCGGGGAGCTTGAACAGGTGCTGGAGCGCAACCGCGATGCCCGCGAGGCGATGGAGAGGCACCGGGTGAAGATCCGCGGCCTCGGGCTCCCCGAGGACTTTGATCCACAATCCGACGTGATTCCCGACTGGCTGGCCACCTTCCGGGAACTGCAGGGGCGCCGGCCCCGCGCACTGGACATATTGCCGTGGTCCGGATGCGCGCGGCTGCGGCGACGGATGCACCGCCTGGAGCGGCAACTGCTGCCGCTTCTGCCGCCGGCGATACACACGAGCGTGGGTGCGCTGGACCCGCGGGGACGGGCACGCCTTGCCTCGGTGCTGGAGGCCGCGCATCGGTGGGCCCGGATGCTGGCGGCGCAGCGGCGCATCCGGGCGGAGACGCAACCGCAGCGGGAGGCGCTCGAGGGCCTGAGCCGGGAGGCCGAAAGGCGGGGCCTGGGCGCGCTGCCGGCAACGGAGGATCCGGGGACGCTGGTAGGCACGGCCGCGGATCTCGAGGCGGCGGCGGCATTCGGGGAGCAGGCAGCGCAGGGGTGGCAACGGCGCGAGGCGAGGGAAGGCGCCGCGGAGGCCCTTCGGGAGATCGCCCGGGACTGGGTCTGGCTGATACCGCGGGTGCCGTTGCTGGAGGTGTGGCGGCATGGACCGGGCCGGGAACTGGACCGTGCCGTGCGCATGCTCGCGGTGCAGGCGGATGCGCGGAGCATCGCCACCGCCCGCGCGGCGATCGCCGGGGGGCTGCTGTCCCGCCTGCGGCAGAGCCGGGAGAGCGCCTCGAACCACGAGCACTCGGCCCGCCGCCTGCGGGCGGAGCGGGAGGCCGTCCCGGGGGCCGCCACGCGCCGGGCCGAATGGCTGGAGGAACGGCCACCGGAGAGTCTGCTGGAGGCCGCGGGCACCGGCGATGGCGATGTTGATGGTGACGACGACGCCTGGCCCGATGCCGATGACGCGCTGGCGCGCCTGGACACGGTCGCCGACTGGTGCGTGCGCTGGCGCTTCCTCCGACAGGAGGACGAGCCGCTGGCCCGGCAGGAGGTGGAAACCGGGCTGAATGCCGCGACCGGCTCGATGGAGGCGTTGATCCGGCGACTGCCGCCAGGCCCGGAGGTGAGCCGGCTGCTGGGTCTCCTGGCAGAGGTGCACGGGGATCCGCAGGGGGAAGTGCCGGAGACCGAGCTGCTGGAGGCCTGCTCCGCGTTCGGTCCGGCCGGGCTGGGCGCGCGGATCGAGGCGATCGACCGGGAGTTCGAGCGGCGTTGGCTCCCGTACGCCCAGGCGCGGCATCTGGAGCGGTTGCGCGGTGACGCGGGTGCACGGCGCACGGTCTCCTCATTGCTGGAACGCGCCGGGCGGTCGCGAAACGGCACTGAAGGCGCTGCCCCCATCCCGCTCGAGGACTTCCGCGAGCTGCTGCGGGCGCTTCCCGTGTGGATCACGGACGTCCGCGGGCTCGCGGAACTGCCGATGGCGCCCGATCTCTTCGACCTGGTGGTCATCGACGATGCCCCTCGGGGAACGCTGACGCGCCTGCTGCCGGCCATCTTCCGGGGGCGATCGCTGGCCGTGGCAGGCGAAGCGCGCACCGCGCCGGCGCAGGCGGACGCGGATGGGGCCGGTTCCCGGGTGCCACGCGGCCGTTTCGGCGTGGAGGGATGCCCCGCGCGCCTGACAGCCGCCGGGCACGACCTCTTCCGCGTGGTACTGGAATCGCTCGACCGGCCGGCGGAGGATCGGCTGGTGCTGGGGCGCAGCCACCGCGGGCATCCCGGGATCCGGGCGCTGTCGGGCCGCCTGCTCTACCCCTACCGACCGGTGCCGCGCGCCGGGAGCGGGGCACCGGGCGGCAGCGGGGACGATGGCGGCGTGCGTGTGCTCGATGTGCCGGGCAGGGCGGAACCCGGGCCCGACGGGAGCAGCTGGTGCAATCTCGCCGAGGTCGCGAAGGTGGTGGAACGGGTCCGGGAGCTGCGGCGGCGTGCCCCGGCGTCGAGCCTTGGCGTGATCACGCCGTTTGAAGCGCAGAGGGACCGGCTGCGCGCCGAATTGCAGGACCTGGAACCGCCGGGGTCGGTGACCATCGATCTGCCGGGTGCCTTCCAGGGCGGTGAGTGGGATGTGATCGTGTTCAGTCCCGCGGTCGCCAGGCGTATGACCGCCGAGGCCAGGCGCCGCCTGGATGCGTCGCCGGGCCTCTTCGCCATCGCGTTGACCCGTGCCAGAGAGGCGTTCCACCTGGTGGCGGACGTGGAGTACTGCCTGGAGCAGGATGACCTGCTCCGGGAGCTCGCGGCGCACTGCCAGGACCTGTGCCGGCTGCGACAGGACAGCCCGGACGCGGAGGGGCTCTTTACCGGGATGCTGCTCGAGGGCTGGGTGCCGAAGGTGCAACCCTGCATCGGCGACATCCGGGTGGACCTGGCGCTCGAGGCCGGTCCGGGCCGGCAGCTCGCGATCGAGGTCGATGGCGGGGAGTCGCGTCACGATGCAACCCGTGCCCGGGCGCGCGCGGCCTACCTGGAGTGCATGGGCTACCGGTTGCTGCGGCTGGAAGGGGCGTCGCTGCGGGAGGATCCCTCACCGGCGATCGCACGGATCCGCGCCGGACTCGGTTGAGCCGGGGTCACGTGCTAACTCCCATGGCCCTGCGCCACCCCCGACCATGAAAGAAGCGTAGGGCGGAAGAGGGCGCAGCCCGTCATCCGCCATCCGGCGCCAA
>RECA01000164.1 GCA_007692435.1 Thioalkalivibrio sp. | reverse complement strand
GATCGCCGAGAGGGCTCGCCTCCTACAGGGGGCCGGGGCGAGCACCGTAGGAGGCCAGCCCCCTGGGCGACCTTCCCCGGCGCCGGATCGCTTTCGTGACGATCAAGCGACCGCCTTGCAGATCACTCAGGCTCGGGCAATCAACCGCAGCAGCGAGAGCAGAATCACCGCCCCCACCGTGGCCATCAGGAACAGACCACCCAGCCCGGTCATGCCGATGCCCAGGGCCCCGAACACCCACCCGCCCAGAAAGGCGCCCAGAATTCCGACCAGCACGTTCACCAGGATGCCCTGCCCGCCTCCGCGAACGACCACGCCGGCAATCCAGCCGGCAAGGCCACCCACCACGAGAAACACCAGGATCTGCATTGCCGACATCTTCAGCCTCTCGGAATCTTGTGCTCAGCGGTCCCACATCACGTAGGTCTCGGCCTTCGCGGCAGCCTCCAGCAATTGCAACAGCGGCAGTGCGCGATGCGCCAGGCTGACCTTGTCTGCGTCCCGTCTGGCCTCCTCGGGAACCGGCGGCAGGGTCTCGCCGCCCCGTTGCTCGATCGCCGCGCGCAGGCGCTCGAGGGCCTGCGGCACATCCTCCGCGGCGATCGCGCTGGGTACGGTCGGACTGTGGCCCATGTGCTCGATCAGTGCCAGCGCGACGTCACCGAACATGGTGATGTCGCTGTAGGCAGGCGTGCGGAAGGTGACCAGCATGGAAGCGTCTCGCTGCGTAGGCCGGGATCCAGCATAACCCAACGGCTGTGCCGTTGCCCCGGTGCAACCCTGGCGCGCAGGACCGGACAGGAAACGCGTGCGCCGCACGCGAGCGATGTTCAGCGCATGAACGGCATCATGATGGATTCGGGGCGGGTGAACCGGTTCATGTCATGCGCCATGCGACTGATGTCGCTGGCCATGCGCGCCATGTGCTGACTCATGCTGCCTATGGTCTGGTTCATTGCGCCCATGTTCTGGTTCATGTGACCCATGTGCTTGTTCATCTCGGTCATGCTCTCGTTCATGGTGATCACGCTGTCCGTCATCACCGTCATGCTGTCCTCCACCTGACCGAGAGACAGGGTCATGCCGGCCGTGTTGGCATCCATGTTGGAGACGCTGGTATCCATCGATTCGATCACGCGCACGAGCGTGGAGATCTCGCCAGTCATGATCGCGATGTTTTGCGACAGATCCGCGACGTTTCCGGACATCGCGTCGAGGTTGGCCTCCATGGCCGGGTCGATGCTGCGGGCCATGGTCGACATGTCGCCGGTGAGGTTGTAGATCAGGTAGAAGCCTGAGAGCGACATCAATCCGATGATCAGCACCGCGGGGTACACGAGGCGCTCGAAACGGCGCATCGTACCCTCGAAGGCCCGGAAGAAATTGGTCAGCGCGATCTCGAGCTTGACCATCGCCTTCTGTTCCGGCGACAGATTCTTGTAGTCCGGTGCGAAGGTGCGTGGGTCCTTTTCGAACATCCGTGGTGCCTCGACAACGTTGGGGCGTATTCAGGCTTTGCCGCAGCTATCGGGGCAAACGGCGGCAGGCGGGCAGCCCCCTCCCGCCCGGGGACGCGTTCTACGGGCTGACGGGACCGCGAGCGAATGCTTGATATTCAAGGCATTTGCAGCCGTACTCGCCTGGCGCGCACGACGGCACCGAATTCCGGGCCGTATACACGAATCTAGACCCTCCACCGCAACCCGTCAACGAGCGCAATGGAATGCACGCTTGCCTGGGAGATTCGCGCTGCGCCCCGGTCCGGGCGCCATCCGCAGCCCCGGGCGGCAACGGTTGCCGGGTTCACTGCCGCACTGGCCCGCTGGCGGAGAAGGAGGGATTCGAACCCTCGAGGGACTCGCGCCCCTGCCGGTTTTCAAGACCGGTGCATTCAACCGCTCTGCCACTTCTCCCAGAGGCGATATTCCCAGCGGCGATATTCTGTGTGCTCGAGCACGGGTTTACAAGCGTCGGCCGGCGCCATGCATAGATGATCGTTTATGTCGGCGATTGCCATTTTTCATTGGCAGTGGGACCGCGCGGCCCATATGCTCGCGATCCATCAGGGAAGAGCTGAACAGGGCCGTCCCGGCCTTCTCGGCGCACACTGCGCTGCACGGACGATTTGCAGCCTGCTTCAGAATCCACCACCTCGTGTCGTCGATTCTGGCGGCGCTCCCTGTGCAGCAGGGGTTTATACTCACGACTGCCGTGCGATGCGCCCTGTCGCCGGGGCGCGTTTCCGCACCCGACCGGCCCTGCATGGGCCGTTTGGAATCACCCGCCGTGCAACGCCCGGCCGCGTGCCGTCAGTCCGAATCAAGGTCGCCGAATGAACCCACTCCTGCTTCGCATCTTCCCGTTCCTGCGCTGGCAGCGGCCAAACCAGGACATCCTGAAGTCCGATCTGTCCGCGGGTCTCGCCGTCGCGCTGGTTCTCGTGCCCCAGTCGATGGCCTACGCACAGCTCGCGGGGCTGCCACCGGTGTACGGGCTGTATGCGTCCTTGCTGCCGGTGATCATTGCGGCGCTCTGGGGATCCTCGAATCACCTGTCGACGGGGCCGGTAGCCGTCGTGTCACTGCTCACCGCAACGGCCCTGATCCCGCTCGCGAGCCCCGGTTCCGGCGAATTCATTGTCCTGGCCATCGTGCTCGCCTTCCTGGTCGGCGTCATCCAGTTGTCCATGGGGCTGCTGCGCATGGGCGCGCTGGTGAGTTTCATCTCCCACCCGGTGATCGTCGGCTTCACCAATGCCGCCGCGCTGATCATCGGGCTTTCGCAGCTCAACAAGCTGCTGGGCGTGCCAATCGATACCACCGGCCATTTCATGGTGGGCCTGTGGGGCGTGTTCACGGAATTGCCACGGACGCACTGGCCAACCCTCGCCTTCGGCCTCGGCGCGATCCTGATCATGGTCGGCCTGAAGCGCTTCGTGCCAAAGATACCGGGCGTGCTGGCCGCAGTGGTGGTCCTGACGCTCCTGAGCTGGATGGTCGGCTTCGAGCGGAAGACCGAGGTGGAGATCGCGCAGATCTCGCCGCCGGAGGTCGCGGCACAGATCGCGTCCTGGTCCGAGCTCAGGGACGAGCGGGCCGAACTGGATGCCCGAATCCGCGCACGCGAGGCGGAAATCGACGCCGCCTCCCCGGCGGAGGCGGCTTCGCTCCGTTACGAGGTTGAGCTGCTGCGAATCGAGTACGAAGAAGTGCGACAGCAGATCTGGGTGGCCGAACGGGAGCTGCGCGACGTCCGCCTGGTGCGAATCGCCGACGGCAATGACGTCCCGCCAGCCTTCGTCGCCAGGGATGCCGTCGAGCCGGATCAGGAAACCCGCGGTCCCCGCTGGCGCATCGACGGAGTGGAAGACTCCACCGTGCAGCTGAATGCCGGCGGCACGGTGGTCGGCAGCATTCCCGCGGGCCTGCCGTCACTGGCGATGCCGGAGCTGAGTTTCACCACCATCGCGGCCCTGTTCACCGCGGCCTTCGTGATCGCGCTGGTCGGCTTCACGGAGGCCATCGCCATCGCACGGGCGATCGCCGGACGCACCGGCCAGCGGCTGAACCCGAACCAGGAGCTCATCGGGCAGGGCCTCGGCAACCTCGCCGGCAGCTTCACCCAGGCCTACCCGGTCAGCGGCTCCTTCTCCCGGTCCGCGGTGAACCTGAACGCTGGCGGGCGCACTGGTCTTTCGTCCGTGTCTACGGCGCTGATCATTCTGCTGGTCCTGCTCTTCCTCACGCCGCTCTTCTATCACCTGCCCGAGGCCGTTCTCGCGGCCATCATCATCATGGCGGTGATCGGGCTGATCAACTTCAAGGCCATCCACCACGCCTGGCTGGCCAGCAAGCATGACGGCGTCGCAGCCATCGTGACCTTCGTGGCCACGCTGGCGGTGGCCCCGAATCTCGACATCGGCATCCTGATCGGGGTCGGACTCGCGCTGGGACTGTTTCTCTACCGCTCGATGTACCCGCGAGTCTCCGAACTCGCCCGCTATTCCGACGGCACGCTCCGGGAGGCCCAGCGCTACGGCCTGAAGGCCAGCGAGGAGATCGGCCTGTTGCGATTCGACCGGTCGCTCTACTTCGCCAACGTCCCCTACTTCGAGGACGCGGTGCTGGAGCTCGCCGCCCGTCACCCGAAGGCCCGATACCTGGTCATCGTGACCAAGGGCATCAACGAAATCGATGCCTCCGGCGAAGAGGCGATCCACTCCCTCGTCGACCGGCTGAAGGCCCGCGGTGTGACACTGGTCTTCGCCGGCCTGAAGGCCCAGGTGCTCGAAATGATGCAGCGCACCGGGCTGGACCAGGTGATCGGAAACGAGAACATCTTCCGTTCCACCGACGCGTCGATCGAGGCGGTACAGGCCCGAGTGACCAAGGACCGGGAACGTGAGCGGGAGAACGGGGGCGAGTGAGTGCCGGAGCCCGCCCCCTGGAGGATGGGGGCGGGAACCCGCCCGGCAAACCCTGATCCCAGACGGGCAGGCTGCAACGGCTCACGCCTGCGGGTACACTGCGCATCATTCAACGCTTGAACAGGAGGAGCCATCCGTGGCTGAAGAACGTCTTGCCAGAGCCCGTGCGGGCACCACCGTCGCGGAGACCATCCGCACCAACAAGGTCATTCGCAACACCTACCTGCTGCTGTCCCTGACACTGGCCTTCAGCGCCGTGATGGCCTTCACCGCGATGGCCATCAATGCCCCGCCAGTACACTGGATCGTAATGATCGGTGTGCTGATCGGCGGGCCGTTCCTGATCCACGCGGTGCGGAACTCGGTGTGGGGGCTGGTCCTGACCTTCGCATTCACCGGCCTTCTGGGCTTCTTCCTGGGCCCGATACTGAGCATGTACCTGGGTCTGCCGAACGGACCGCAGATCGTGGGCAATGCCTTTGGCACCACTGCGGTCGCCTTCGTCGCCCTGTCGGGCTACGCACTGACCACGCGCAAGGACTTCAGCTTTCTCGGCGGGTTCCTGATCGTCGGTCTGGTGCTGGCACTGGTGGCGATCGTGGCCAATCTGTTCCTGCAGATTCCCGCGCTGTCGCTGACCATCTCGGCCGCCGTGGTGCTGCTGCTGTCCGCGGCGATCCTCTACGATACCAGCCGCATGATCCACGACCGCGAGGCGAACTACGTCGTGATGACGATCTCGCTGTATGCCAATCTCTACGTGATGTTCCTGCACCTGCTGAACCTCTTCTACGCCCTCACCGGCGACCACTGAGGCCAGCCATCACCGAACAAGCCCCGCCCAGCCGGGGCTTGTTCCTGTTCAGGCCTTAGCGGCGCGCGAGGCCGGAGGTGCGGACAAAGGCATGAAGGGCGTATTTCTCGACCTGAACACGGTGGATCGCGGCGACCTGGACCTGGAGCCGTTGAGCGCGGCGCTGCCCCGGTGGGCGTTCTTCCAGCGGACGGACCCCGGCGAGATCCCGGAGCGGATCCGCGACGCCGAGGTGGTGGTCACCAACAAGGTCTACCTGGGCGCGGATTCGCTAGCAGCGGCGCCACGGCTGCAACTGATCTGCACGGCCGCCACCGGCACCAACAACATCGATCTGGCAGCCGCCAGCGCCCGGGGCATCCGGGTCTGCAACGCCCGCAACTACGCGACCGACTCGGTGGTTCAGCACGTGTTTGCCATGCTGCTGACGCTCGTCACCCGCATGGACGCGTACCGTGAGGACATCCGTGCCGGACGCTGGAGCGCCTCGGACCAGTTCTGCCTGCTGGACCATCCGATCCGCACACTGGCCGGGATGCACCTGGGCATCGTGGGCTTCGGGGTGCTGGGACGAGCCACGAGCGCGATGGCAGAGGCCTTCGGCATGCGGGTGACGGTCGCGGGAAGCCTGCGGCCCGATGCGGCCGGGGCCGACGACCGACCGTCCCTCGATGAGCTTCTCCCCGAACTCGACGTGCTGAGCCTGCACTGCCCGCTTACGGAGCGTACCCGCGACCTGATCGACGCGGGCCGTCTCGCGCGAATGCCGCAGGGCAGCCTGCTGATCAACACCGCCCGCGGCGGCCTGGTCGAGCCGCGCGCGCTGGCCGACAGTCTGCGCACGGGACACCTCGGCGGCGCCGGAATCGATGTCGTGGACCCGGAGCCGCCACCCCCCGAGCACCCACTGCTCGCACCCGGCATCCCCAACCTCGTGCTGACACCACATACCGCGTGGGCCGCCCGCAGCGCCCGTCAGGGCGTGCTGGACGAGGTGCGGGCGAATATTGAGGCCTTCCTGGCCGGGTCACCCCGCAACGTGGTGACCCCGTGAGTGATCGCAGGAGTGAAGCCCGGAGTGATGCTCGAACACATCCGGGCAGTGATCCCGGGAGCGACGCCGACTCCCGGCCCGCCGGCGAGCTGGAGGCGCGGGTCGAGGAACTCGAGATCCGGCTGGCGCACCTGGACTACGCCCTGCAGAGCCAGGGCGAGGAATTGCTGCACCTGCAGCAGACGAATAACGTGCTGACGCAACAGCTGCGCGAACTGGCCGAGCGCCTGCGCGCACTCGCCGACGCGCCCTCGGGCGATCCCGCGGCGGAACCCCCGCCCCCGCATTACTGACGGGCCCTGCGCGCCAGTGCCCATCCCCTTCCGCGCGACGCCGGAGTGCCCGGCCCCGTCGCGAAGGCTGGGCGCGGCGCTGCTCGCACAGGGGGTGATCACGACGGCAGCCCCTGGCGAGCCCGAACTCGAACTCCTCTGCGGCCCTGAAGGGCTCACGCTGGTCGCGCGTCCGGCGTCGGGCCCGGCGCTGGCGCTGAACATCGATCTCGCTGGCGGCACCCGCGGGTACCGCCACGCACGTGCCGGGCGTTCGCGCGAGGACCTCGTCAGGGCCCTCGGGCGCCTGCCGAAAGACAGCCAGGTCGTCGATGCCTCGGCCGGGCTGGGCCGCGACGCGCTGGTGCTGGCCGCGCGCGGCTTCGAGGTCGTGGCCATCGAGCGCAACCCCGTACTCGCGGCGCTGCTCCGGGACGCGATGGAGCGCGCCTCCGGGCACCCGGCCCTGCGCGCGTCACTGGCTCGGGTGAGTCTGGTGCAGGCGGATGTCCGCGACTGGCTGTCCGGTGACGACAGGATCTTCGATGCCGCCGTGTTCGATCCGATGTTCCCGCCACGGCGCAAGGACGCCGAGGTCAAGAAGGAGATGCGGGTCCTGCACCGGCTGCTCGGAGCCGATCCCGACCCGGATGCCCCCGAGACCCTGAAGGCGCTGCTGGGACGCGTCCGGCGCTGCGTGGTGGTAAAGCGCCCGCTGCACGCACCCGCCATCGGCGGGCTCCAGCCGGCGCGCACCCTGCGCGGTCGCAGCACGCGCTTCGACGTTTATTTACCGGACGGCGTAGGAGGCCAGCCCTCTGGCCGATCCGGCGCAGGGTGAATCCTCGGGTGGGGGTGCCCTGCCCGGCGTGGGGTCGCCGAGGGGGCTCGCCTCCTACGAGGGCGGGGTGGGAGGCCGGCCCTCTGGGCGATCCGGCGCAGGGTGAATCCTCGGGTGGGGCTGCCCTGCCCGGCGTGGGGTCGCCGAGGGGGCTCGCCTCCTACGAGGACGGCGTAGGAGGCCGGCCCTCTGGGCGATTCGGCGTGTGCGGAGGCTGCTGGCGGCGGTTCAGTCGGCGCCGAGAATCACCCGGGTTTCCTCCAGGCGGTACGGCGGGATCTCGAGGTTGCGCATCGCGGGCTGATTGCGGTACACGCGCCCGGCAAAATCGTAGCGCCCGCCCCGGCAGCGATCCCGCAGGCCGCCCTCCCAGCCTTCCGCGGCGTACGGCGACACGATCTCCAGGTCGCAGCCCAGATCGGTGCTCTCGGCGTAGACCACCAGCCACTGCGGGACCCAGCCGCGATGCGCCGCGGTCATGCCGCGCGGTCGACGGTCGAATCGGGAGGTCGGGTCATACAATGCCTCGGCCTCGGGCAGCGCCTCCAGCATGGTGGCGTCGCGATGCAGCACCAGCACGCGCCGGCCGTTCCAGGTCACCCGCTCGTGCTGCCCCGGCTCGATACCCTGGAGGTGGACCTCCAGCGGAAGACGCACGTCACCGCCGGGCGGCGAGAACAGCGCGCGCAGGATCACGAACAGGAAGAGCAGCAGGGCCGTGAGGGCCATCAGTTTCAATGTCACGCGCAGCCGCAGGCGTAACAGGCTGTCCTGGGTCAAGAACGCTTGCCTCCTCGTTTGGACTGCGTGGACCCGTAACGCCGATCATGACGGCGCAGCACGGAGCATGGCGGCTCAGGCCCGGTCCGGGCTACAATTCGGCCCATGAACTCAAGAGAAAGTTTCACCCGCAACCGCCGTTATGTCGGCATCCACAACGATCTGCACGGCGGCATGACGCCCATCGGCGGCGTGATCAAGGATGCGTGGGTATTCGGTCTGATTCCCGAGACCGAGACCTGCGAGGGATGGCAGCTGGCGCAGATCCAGATCCTGCACGACCGGGTCAGCGCCGAGTGGGACAAATACGGCCTGCTGGTGCGCAACCTGCCACCGGAACTGCAGGAGCGCCACGCCCGGATTCACGATGCGGCGGTCGCACAGGCGCGCGAACTCGGCTGGGTGGCCGGGCTCGACCTCGACAGCGAGATGTCGGGCAGCGGGGACCCCGTCCTGCCACGCTGACGCTAACTGTCATGGCGCTGCGCCACCCCCGACCATGAAAGAAGCGTAGGGCGGAAGAGGGCGAAGCCCGTC
>RECA01000107.1 GCA_007692435.1 Thioalkalivibrio sp. | reverse complement strand
GCGGAAGAGGGCGAAGCCCGTCATCCGCCATCCGGCGCCAGGGTAACCGCGTGCTTCAGGACATTGCGATCGCCGCATGGCGGATGACGCTACGCTCTTCCGCCCTACCGGTTCCCGAGGCGCACGGCGTGTTCATCCGTGTCCATCCGTGGCTATGTTTTCAGGCCAACCCCATGCCGCGCCAGCAGCGCCGCCCCATGGGCCGCCCGCTCGTGCGCGGCACGGTGGACCGGAACCCCCAGCACCCGCGCCCGGATCGCCGTCCACTGCGGGTTCGCCGCGCCCCCGCCGACGCTCGCGACGGCCTCGATCGCGGGCGCGCCCAGCGCCCGCAGCCGTGCGTAGCCGGCCGCCTCGATGCGGGCGATGCCCTCCAGCAGCCCGTGCAGGAAACGCGTGTCGCTGCCCGGGCGCGGGGTCAACCTCGGCGCCAGCCCCGGGTCGCTGACCGGAAAGCGCTCGCCGGGGCGGTTCAGCGGGTAGTAGTCCAGGCCCGAGCCCTCTTCGGCATCGATGCCCTCGCACAGGGTCCGGATCGCCTCGGGACCGAAGTGGGCCGCCAGCACCGCGCCACCGCTGTTGGAGGCGCCGCCAGCCAGCCAGTGGCCCAGCACCCGGTGGCTGTAGACGCCCGCGTCGGGATCGAACAGCGGCCGCTCGCAGAGCTGCTTCAGCACCAGCGTGCTGCCGAGGCTGGTCACGCCGACCCCCGGCCGATCCACCCCCGTGGCCAGAAATCCGGCGACGCCGTCGGTGGTGCCGGCAACCACCAGGCTGTCCGGGTGCAGGCCCGTCTCCCGCGCGGCGGTGTCGGCGAGGGTGCCCAGTGGCGTCCCGGCCGGCACGACCGCCGGCAGCAGGTCCGCCAGCGGGCCGAGCATCTCCCGCCACCAGCCCGGCCACGCACCGGCGACCGGGTCGTAGCCGAGCTTCAGCGCGTTGTTCTCGTCACCCCGGTCGAAGCGGCCCAGCAGGCGGCCGGCGATCCACTCGGCCTGGTGCAGCACGTGCGCCGCCTTGCGCAGGCGGCCCTCGTCGCGCAGCCACAGGAGCTTGGCCGCGGAGGCGGCCGGTCCGTGGGCGGCGGCCTCGCGCGGCGCGACGCCGGCCAGGAGCCGGGCCTGTTCCACCGCCCGTGCATCGTCGTACATCAGTGCCGGACAGAGCGCTTCGCCATCGCCGTCCGTCGCCAGCAGGGTCGCCGAGGTTCCGTCCACCGCCACCGCCACCGGCTGCGGCGGTATCCGGGCCGCCGCGTCGCGCAGCAGCGCGCGCACGGCCTGCCACCACGCCGCGGCATCCGTCGGGGCCCGGCCCGCGTCGGGCCAGGCCTGGCGCAGGACGGCCACGGTCGAGCCGTCCGGACCCAGCACCTCGGCGCGCACCCCCGAGGTGCCGAGGTCGATCCCGATGCAGTGGCGGATCAAGGCAACTCGGCAGGCCGTGGGATGCGGCCCCGGCTCACCGGCCCACCGGGGGCGGCAGCACCACGGGCTCCGCCGGGTGCCAGCCCTCGGCGCGGTGCTCGGCCACGACCTGGGTGTAGATGCCGCCGCGCACGTAGAAGTCCGCGGTCAGGCGCATGAAGCGGGGCTGCACGGCGGCGACCAGGTCGTCGAGGATGCGGTTGGTGACCGCCTCGTGGTAGGCGCCCTCGTTGCGGTAGGACCACATGTAGTTCTTCAGCGACTTCAGTTCCACGCAGTTCGCGTCCGGCACGTACTGCAGGTGCAGTTCCGCGAAATCGGGCTGTCCGGTGGCCGGGCACAGGCAGGTGAATTCCGGGATGCGCATGTGGATGGTGTAGTCGCGTTCCGGCCGCGGATTGGGGAAGCTGTCCAGGGTCTTGCTGGGCTGGCTGGGCATGGGGGATCCTTGTAGGCGACGGATTCATGGCGCCGGGGCAACACGCCGGGCCGAACCATGTAACATTCTACCCCTGATCTTCCACTGGGCCCCATTCATCCGTGCGACTTGCCCGTATAAAGCTGGCCGGATTCAAGTCCTTCGTTGATCCGACCCTGCTGGTGCTGCCCGGCAACCGGGTCGGTATCGTGGGGCCGAACGGCTGTGGCAAGTCCAACACCATCGACGCGGTGCGCTGGGTGATGGGCGAGTCCTCGGCCAAGCACCTGCGCGGCGACTCGGGCGAGGACGTGATCTTCAGCGGATCCTCGACCCGCAAGCCCGTCGGTCAGGCCAGCATCGAGCTCTTCTTCGACAACAGCGAGGGGCGCCTCGGCGGCGAGTACGCAAGCTATGCCGAGATCTCGGTGCGCCGCGCGCTGACCCGCGACGGGCAGTCGAAGTACTACCTGAACGGGCTGCGCGCCCGCAAGCGGGACGTGACCGATCTCTTCCTCGGCACCGGCCTCGGTCCGCGCAGCTACGCGATCATCGAGCAGGGCATGATCTCCCGGCTGATCGAGGCGCGGCCGGAGGAACTGCGGGTCTATCTCGAGGAGGCCGCCGGCATCTCGCGGTACAAGGAACGGCGCCGGGAGACCGAGAACCGCATCCGTCACACGCGGGAGAACCTCGAGCGTCTCGACGACGTGCGCGAGGAGGTGGACCGGCAGGCCGCGCGCCTGACCCGCCAGGCCGAGGTGGCCGAGCGCTACCAGGAACTGGCGGCGAACCGGCGCGAGCGGCGGGCGGAACTGCTGCTGCTGCGCCTGCGTACCCAGGAACAGCGGCTCGGCCGCGAGCAGCAGGCCCTGGCCGAGGCGGAGACCGCGCTCGCCGGGCTGCAGGCCGGTGCGCAGAAGAAGGAGACCGAGGCCGAGCGGCAGCGGGCCCAGCGGGCGGAGCTGGAGCGGTCACTGCAGGAGGCGCAGGGGCGGTTCTACGACGTCTCGGCGGCGGTGTCCCGGCTCGAGCAGTCGATCCGCCACGCCGAGGAGGAACTCGAGCGCGAGGCCCGGGAACACGGAGAGCTGGAGACCCGCATCCGGGATTCCGAGCGTGCGGCGCTGGAGGCGATCCACCGCGTGGACAGCGCCGGCGCGGCGATCGAGGCCCACGAACAGGAGCACGCGACCGCGGCCGGCGCACTGGAACAGGCCGAGCGGGAGGCGGAGGCGGCGGACGAGGACCTGCACGCGGCACAGGAGGCCCGAACCGCGTGGCACCAGGCGATGGCCGAGCCCCAGCAGGCGGCACAGCTGGCCCGCACGCGGATGGATCACGCCGACCAGCTGCTGCAGCAGGCGCGGCAGCGCCTCGAGAGGCTGAGGGAGGAGCAGGGCCGTCTGACCGCAGCGGAGGGTGACGAGGCGCTTGCAGCGGCCGAGGAGGCCTTCGAGGCCGCGAGCCGGAGTCACGAGACGCTGCAGGAGCGCCGCAACGGCCTCGGCGAGCGCCTGGCGGAGGAACGCCGCGAGCTTCAGGCCGGCCAGGAGGAGGCCCACGGACTGGAGCAGAAGGCCCGCGAGATTGCCGGCCGCCTCGCGTCCCTGCAGATCCTGCCGGGCCGGGATCACGACGAGGACCGGCAGCGCTTCGAGCAGTGGACCCGCGAGCGCGGCATTGATTCCGGTCAGCGGGCCGCGGAACAGGTGGACGTGGATCCCGGCTGGGAGGCCGCGGTGGAGGTGGTGCTGGGCCAGTGGTTCGAGGCCGTGCTGATGTCGCTGGCCGAGATGCCCGACAGCCTGCCCGCCGCGGCCTTCCGGGCCCTGGACCCGGCGCTGGATACGCGCGCCTGCGCCGAGGATTCGCTTGCCGCGCGGGTACGCGGTCCGGACGTGCTGCGCGCGCTGCTGGCGACCGTGCATTGCGTCGATTCACTGCCCGAGGCCCGGCAGCGGCTGGACCGCTGCGCCCCCGGCGAGAGCGTGGTCACGCGCGACGGCACCTGGATCGGCCAGGGCTGGCTCTGGCACCGCAATCCCGACCCGCAGGTCGAGGGCGTGATCGAGCGTCTGCGCCTGGAGCGTCAGCTGGAAGGCGAGGCGGCCGAACTCCAGGCCCGCGGAGCCGAGTTCGCCGCCGGGCTCGACGCGCGCAGGGAGGCGATTCATCAGACCGAAGCGGAACTCGGGGAGGCCGACTCGGCCCTGCGCGAGAGCCAGCGCGAGGCGAGCCGGCTCGAGGGCCAGCTGCAGCGGCTGCGCGACCGGGCGCAGCAGGCCGAGGAACGGCGCGGTCATCTGTCCCGGGAGATCGCGGAACTCGAGGAGGAGGGCGCCCGGGCCGAGACCCAGCGCGACGAGGCGCTGCGGGAGCGCAACGACGCGCTGCGGGCACTGGAAGACCTGGATCGCGACAAGTCCGAGCTGGAGGAGCGGACCCGGCAGGCGCAATCGCGCCAGCAGGCGGCCCGCGCCCGGCTGCAGCAGGTGCGCGAGCGGGCGTCGGAGACCCGGCTCGCATTGCAGGAGGCGCGACACCGGCTGGCGCTGGAGGAGGGGCATCGCGAACGCCTGGAACAGCAGACCGGGCGCGACCGGGAACGGCTCGCACAACTGCACGACGCGCGCACCGGGCGGCTGGCACCGCTGGACGGCTGGCGCCGCGAACTGCAGGAACAGCTGGAGCGCCGGCAGCAGGCCGAGGAGGCCCTGACCGGGGCCCGCGCCGCGCTGGATGCCTGCGACGACGCGCTGCGTCTGCTCGCGACGGAACTCCGCGATCTCGGTGAGCAGGTCGAGGCCGGCCGGGGCGCCTGCGAGGAACGGCGGCTGGAACTGCGCGAGTTGCGCGTGCAGGAGGAGCAGCTCGCCGCCCAGCTCGGGGAGAGCGGGGTGGATCCGGAGGTGCTGGCGGCCGGGCTTCCCGACGATGCCGATCCGCAGGCCTGGGAGGAGGCGATCGCCACGCTGGACCGCAAGATCGAACGGCTCGGACCGATCAACCTCGCCGCCATCGAGGAGGCGCGGACCCTGACCGAGCGGAGCGAGTACCTGAAGGAGCAGCATGACGATCTGGTCACGGCGCTGGAGACGCTGGAGCAGGCGATGCACAAGATCGACCGGGAGACCCGGGCGCTGTTCCGCGAGACCTACGACCGCGTGAACGAGGGCCTCGGGCAGAAGTTCCGGCGCCTGTTCGGTGGCGGCGAGGCCCGCCTGGAACTGACCGGCGAAGACCTGCTCGACACCGGCATCGCGATCATGGCCCGGCCGCCCGGCAAGCGCCTCTCCACGATTCACCTGATGTCGGGTGGCGAGAAGGCCCTGACCGCCGCGGCGCTGGTGTTCGCGATCTTCGAACTGAACCCGGCCCCCTTCTGCATGCTCGACGAGGTCGACGCCCCGCTGGACGAGGCGAACGTCGGGCGCTTCTGCGCGCTGCTGCAGGAGATGTCGGAGCGCATCCAGTTCATCTTCATCACTCACAACAAGTCGACCATGGCCATGGCGGAGCAGCTGATCGGCGTTACCATGCACGAACCCGGCGTCTCCCGCCTGGTGAGCGTGGACATCGACGCCGCCGTGGAACTGGTGGAAGCCTGACGGAACGCGAGAGGTCTTTCCTGTGGATTGGTTGCGTATCAGCCTGTTGATCTTCGGCGTGGTTCTCGTCGCCGGCATCTGGATCGCGCACCGCATGCGCGTGCGCGCCCGGCGCGAAGGCCGGGAGAGTGATTTCGACGACTGGGGAGACGATACCGCGGTGCACATCCGTGCCCACCGCGACGACCCCGACATCGAGCCGGTGCTGGGCGAGGGCATCGGCGGTCTCGACAATCTGCTCGAGCCCGAGGAGCGGCCGGTGGGCCGGAGGCCGCCGCGGGTAGCGGTGCCTGCCGCCGGCAACGAGGGCCCGCGCGACGCGGCCGCGCCGGAGCCCATGGTCCGTCCCCCGCGGGAACCCGAACCGGAAGTAGCCCCCACCGCCGAGCCGGCGCCTGGGCCGGACCCGGAGCCGACTCGGGGGCCGTCTTTGGGGCCAAAGAGGTCGCGGCACCCGGCTCGGCCGGAATCCGGGCCCGTGTCGTCACGGGAAACCGAAGCTGAACCCGAGGTGGAATCCGGACCGGAACGCGGACCTGGACCGAAGCCCGGATCGAAACTCGGGCCGAAACCCGGGTCCCGTGCCCTGCTGCACGCCATGCCGCTGGTGGCCCAGCGTGCGCGCGCGAAGGCCGCGTCGGCCTTCGCCGACCTGAAGCAGCGCGTCGCGGGCACTGAGACCCGGGCATCCGGACCCCGGGCGGGCGCTGCCGATGCGCAGTCCTCCCCCGCCCGGCCGGCGGCCGAGCGCTTCGATGACGTGTCGGAGCCGCGGGTGGTGGGGCGCAACCCCCTGTCGTGGGAGGCGAACCGGGAAAAGATCCTGGTGCTGCACGTGGTGGCGCCGCGCCATCGGCCGTTCACCGGGGTCGCGCTGGGCGCGGCCCTGCGCCGGGCCGGCCTCGCGCTGGGCGAGATGTCGATCTACCACTATCGCGAGGAGGGCGACCCGCCGCACGGCGACCCGCTGTTCAGCGCCGCGAACATGGTCCCGCCGGGCACCCTGGGCGACGACGACCTCGCCGACATGATGACGCCCGGTGTCACGTTGTTCCTGCAGCTGCATGTCTGTGACCGGCCGCAGCGCGCCTTCGAAGTGCTGCTGGAGACGGCGCACGTGCTGGCGCGCGACCTGGGAGGGCGTGTGCTGGACGCGCAGCAGTCCACCGCCACCAATCAGACCCTCGCCCACATGCGCGAGGACATGAACCAGTGGCTGCTGCGCCAGCGACCGGACCTGTTGCGCAGAAAGGCCGCGAAGTGACCAGGCGGGATCGCGCGGGGGACGCGGCCCGCCGGGCCGCCGAACTGCGCGAGCGGATCGCCCATCACGACCGGCGCTACTACGTGCTGGACGATCCCGAGATCAGCGACGCCGAGTACGACGAGCTGGTGGCGGAACTGCAGCGCATCGAGGCCGAACACCCCGAGCTGGTGGTGCCGGAGTCGCCGACCCAGCGCGTGGGGGGCGCGCCGGCGGCCAGCTTCGAACCGGTGCGCCACCGGCTGCCGATGCTCTCCCTGAACAACGGGTTTACCGAGGACGAACTGCTCGCCTTCGATCGCAGGGTGCGCGAGCGGCTGGGCCGTGACGCTGAACCCGGTATCGACTACGTGGCCGAGCCGAAGCTCGACGGGCTCGCGATCAGCCTGTTCTACCGCGACGGCCGGCTGGCGCAGGCGGCCACCCGCGGTGACGGCGAGACCGGGGAGGACGTGACCGGCAACGTCCGCACCGTGCGCGCGATCCCGCTGTCACTCGAGGGTTCCGGGTGGCCGTCGGAGTTCGAGGTGCGCGGCGAGGTCTTCATGCGCCGGCCCGATTTCGAGCGGCTGAACGAGCGCCTCCACGAGGCCGGGGAACGCGGCTTCATGAACCCCCGCAATGCGGCGGCCGGCAGCCTGCGCCAGCTCGATCCGGCCGTCACCGCCCGCCGGCCGCTCAGCTTCTTCGCCTACGGCCCGGGCTGGGTCCCCGAGGACTTCGAGCTTCCGGACACCCAGTTCGCGGTGCTGGACTGGTTCGAGGCCATCGGCATCCCGGTCTGTCCGGAGCGCGACCGGGTGACCGGGGCCCAGGGTGCGCTGGACTACTTCCGGGACATGGCCGCCCGGCGCAACGAGCTGCCCTACGACATCGATGGCGTGGTCTTCAAGGTGGACCGGCGCGCGGACCAGCAGCGCCTGGGCTACGTGGCGCGGGCGCCGCGCTGGGCACTTGCGCACAAGTTTCCCGCCGAGGAGCGCACCACGCGGCTGCTGGCGGTGGACTTCCAGGTCGGGCGAACCGGCGCGCTGACCCCGGTGGCGCGGCTGGAGCCGGTGCTGGTCGGCGGTGTGATGGTGAGCAATGCGACGCTGCACAACATGGACGAGGTCGCGCGCAAGGACATCCGCATCGGGGACCGTGTGGTGGTGCGCCGGGCGGGGGACGTGATCCCGGAGGTCGTCGGCCGCGCCGGGGGCGAACGCGAGCCGGACACGCGATCGGTGCAGCTGCCGGAGGCCTGTCCCGAGTGCGGCTCGCACGTCGAGCAGGAGGAGGGCAAGGCCGTGGCGCGCTGCACCGGCGGGCTGGTCTGCCCGGCGCAGCGGCGCGAGTCCCTGCGGCACTTCGTGTCGCGCAAGGCGATGGACATCGAGGGCTTCGGCGACAGGCTGATCGAGCAGCTGGTCGGGAGCGGGACGGTGAACACCCCGGCGGAACTCTTCGAGCTCGATGCGGAGCGGCTGGAGGGCTTCGAACGCATCGGCGCGAAGTCGGCCCGGAACCTCGAGGAGGCACTGGAGGACGCGCGCGAGACGACGCTGCCGCGCTTCATCTTCGCCCTGGGCATCCGCGAGGTGGGGGAGGTCACCGCGCGGGCATTGGCCGAGCACTTCGGCAGCCTGGAGCCGCTGATGCAGGCCTCGGTGGAGGAGCTGGAGGGCATCCGGGACGTGGGGCCGGTGGTTGCGCGGCACATCGCGAACTTCTTCGCGGAGCCGCACAACCGCGAGGTCATCGAAGCCCTGCGCCGCGCGGGCGTCCACTGGCCCGAGACGCGGCCCGCCGCCGAGCGCCCCCAGCCGCTCGCCGGCCGGACCTACGTGCTGACCGGGAGCCTCGAGGGCCTGACCCGCGAGGAGGCCAGCGCACAACTGCAGGCCCTGGGCGCAAAGATCACCGGCAGCGTGTCCGGCAACACCACCGCCGTCATCGCCGGCGAAAACCCCGGCTCCAAGCTCGCAAAGGCCGAAAAGCTCGGCGTGCCCGTACTGGACCAGTCCGCCCTGGAAGAACTCCTGAACTCCGCGTAGGAGGCCAGCCC
>RECA01000159.1 GCA_007692435.1 Thioalkalivibrio sp. | reverse complement strand
CCCCGGGTGAGATGGGCACGCCGCCCCCGGGTGAGATGGGCACGCCGCCCCCGGGCGACATGGGTGCGCCGCCCCCGGGTGACATCGGCACGCCGCCCCCGGGCGACATGGGCACGCCGCCCCCGGGCGACATGGGCACGCCGCCAGCGGGTGACATGGGTGCGCCGCCCCCGCGCGACATGGGTGCGCCGCCCCCCGGTCGTGACATGGAGATGCCGCCGCGAGAGGGCATGGGTGCGCCAGGCCCGGGTGACGCGCCCGCGGCCCCCCCGACGAGGCCTTGACCTCGCCACGTGGCCCTGGGACCGGCTGGAAGCACCCAGGGCCACACGAGCTCAAATCCAAGCCATTGATCTATCGGACTCCAGCTCGGCCGGCAACGGCACTGCTAGCCGGGTCCGGTCCGATCCACACTGAAAGGAGTTTCAATATGCGACACGTGAAGAAGACATTAGGCCTGTTCGCCGCCGCCGTTCCACTCGCCCTGTTGGTGGGTTGCGGTGACATGGACGAGCCATTCGAACCGGCTGATCAACCAGAAATGCAAGAGCAGCAGCAAGAGGAATGGCTCCCGCCGACGGAGGAAGCTCCGCCGCCAGAGAGCATGGAGGCTCCGCCTCCTGAGGGCGAGGGTGCAGGCGCCATGCCTGAGGGCGATGATGGTGCTGGTGCCATG
Source organism: Thioalkalivibrio sp. (assembly GCA_007692435.1). Classification (GTDB taxonomy): domain Bacteria; phylum Pseudomonadota; class Gammaproteobacteria; order Ectothiorhodospirales; family Ectothiorhodospiraceae; genus Thioalkalivibrio. The sequence goes on along the minus strand of RECA01000159.1, from coordinate 8,125 downwards.
GGTGCTCCGAGGTCGCCGGAGGGCGACATGCCTGCGGCACCCGACGATCGTTAAGCCCGGCGGCTCCAATGCCGGCCCAGCCGCGCTTGTCGCGCGGTTGGGCCGGCAGTATCGCGACCACTGCGAGTCCACCACCGCTGCGTGGTGGGCTCCCGTGGTCGTTCTGCTGCCCGGGCGCCTCCTGCGTCCCGTTCGCTATGGAATGCTTGAGCTTGCTCCCGCTTTCAAGCGCTTGAGCTTGCTGCCGCGGCAGGAGGCAAGCCTCCTGCAGGGCAAAGCGGCGGCAAGCCACCGCACTCCACAGGCTTGCGCCTTCATCCTTCGGGGTGGCCGCTGTCCATGACGGTTAGCCGCACTACGCGAAGCAGCGCGGCAATCGCCGGCAGGAATGGATATGGGTATCCTGTTCCCGCAAACACATCTCACCGCATCCTGGATTTGTCTCCAACCTGTATCAAGCCGCTTCCAGAGAATGTATGAAAATCGTATCCGACTTTCCTTGTGAGATTATCGAGGAAGAGAATGTCTGGATCCCGGTCACCGACGGCCTGAACCTCGCCGCACGCATCTGGCGGCCGAAGGATTCAGAGCGCGGGCCGGTGCCGGCCATCCTCGAATATATTCCCTACAGGAAGCGCTTCGGCTCGACCGAGCGTGACGAGATCACCCACAAATACCTTGCCGGCCACGGCTATGCCTGCGTGCGCCTCGACGTTCGTGGCAGCGGGGAGTCCGAGGGGGTGCTGACCGACGAGTATCTACCGAGCGAACTCGACGATGGCATCGCGGCCATCGAGTGGCTCGCCGAACAGGACTGGTGCGACGGCAATGTCGGCATGATGGGCATCAGTTGGGGCGGGTTCAATGCGCTGATGATCGCGGCCATGCAGCCCGAACCGCTCAAGGCCATCGTCACGGTCTGCTCCAGCGACGACCGCTATGCGGACGATATCCACCACATGGGCGGAACGCTGCTGGGCGACAATCTGTCCTGGGCCGGCGTCATCTTCTCCTACAACACCATGCCGCCCGATCCGGTCATCGTCGGCGACCGCTGGAAGCAGATGTGGATCGAGCGTCTCGAGGGTTCGGGGCTCTGGCTGAAAAAATGGTTACAGCACCAGCGCCGGGATTCCTACTGGCGCCATGGTTCGGTGGCCGAGTGCTACGAGGACATCAAGATTCCCGTTTTCGCCGTCTCGGGCTGGGCGGATGGCTATACCAACGCCGTGTTCCGCCTGATTGAGAATCTTGACGTGCCGCGAAAAGGCCTCGTCGGCCCGTGGGGCCACACCTACCCGCATATCGGCAAGCCAGGTCCGGCCATTGATTTTCTTGGCGAACTTCTCAACTGGTGGGATCACTGGCTGAAGGGTAAGGATCGGGGCGTGGACAAGGAAAACCGGCTGTGCGCCTACATGCAGGACTCCGCCCCGCCCAACCCGCAATACGAATATCGCAAGGGCCGTTGGGTGGTCGAGCAGGACTGGCCGAGCCCGGATATTTTGCACAGGGCCTTCACATTCGGTACCGGACGCCGCCTGATCGAGGAAGGCAGCGGCACGGACACCGAGGAGATAGGCTTGAAGGTCCAGTCTCCGGTCACGCTCGGCCTGTTCGCCGGCAAGTGGTGCTCCTATGCCAACGGTCCGGACCTCGCCGGCGACCAGCGCTCCGAAGACGGCGGCGGGCTCATCTTTCAGACCCACGAGTTGGAGGAGGATATCGAAATCCTGGGCCAGCCGGTCGCCGAGCTGGAACTGGAGAGCAGCCAACCGATTGCCATGGTGGCGGTCCGGCTGTCTGACTTCCTGCCCGACCATCAGATCACGCGTGTAACCTACGGCCTGCTCAATCTCACCCATCGCGAAGGCGGTGGGAATTCCGATCTGCTGGAGCCGGGCAAGCGCTACCGTGTCGAGGTTCCGCTCAATCATATCGCGCAGCGTTTCCCGAAGGGCCACCGCATCCGGGTCTCCGTCTCAACCGTCTACTGGCCGCTCGCCTGGACGCCGCCGGAATGCACCAGGCTCACGGTCTATTCGGCGAAGAGCCGGATCGTGCTGCCCTGCCGAACCAGGAATGTGGACGGTGCTCCCGAAGCGCAATTCGATTCGCCGGTCTGTGCGCCACCGCCGCGCAAGACCATCTACGAACCGGCCGTGCACCGCTGGCTGGTCCATCGCGATCTCGCCGAGCAGCGGTCCGAACTGGAGGTCATCGACGATCGCGGCCTGTTCCGTTTGGAGGATATCGGCTTGACCGTTGGCGCCCATGCGGTGGAGAGATATTCCGCTACCACCGGCGATTTCACCAGCGTGAAGGGCACGACCGAATGGACGCGTACGCTGGAACGCGACGACTGGAAGGTGAAGACGCGAACCTATACCTGCCTTACCTCCGACCAGGACAATTTCTACCTCCGGGCCGAGTTGGACGCGTATGAGTGCGAGACGCGGGTGTGCTGCCTGTCCTGGGACGAGACCATCCCGAGGGATCACATCTAATCGCGCCTGAATGTCCTGTTTCAGGAACGAAATCGACGCTTTATCTGGGAAAGTCAGAGAGTTGGCTTGGCCCGGCCGCCGAGCGGTGATGTTCCGAAGTGTTCCAGGAGATCTGCGGGGTCGTCGTAGATGGCGGCAGCGCCGTGCAGTTCAGGGTCCGTCCAACCGCCGGTGCGCAGGGCGATGATCGCAATTCCGGCCCGAGTCGCGGACTCGACGTCGTAGGGGGTATCGCCAAGCATCACCACCTGCTCAGGGGCTGCGCCGGTCTTGTCGAGCGCCGACTCGACGATGTCGGGATCCGGCTTCGAGGCCCGCACATCACTCGAGGAGATGGTGTCCTCGATCAGGTCCTCGATGTCTGCCTGAGCAAGCAGGCGTTGCATGGTGGACTCGCCCGAGGATGTGGCCAGTAGGCGGCGCATCCCTTCATCGCGCAGACGCAGCAGCAGCGCGCGTGCCCCAGGTGTAGGTTCGAGCTGCGTGAGGTGGCGCTCCATGAAGATCCGGGTCTTTGTGGCGCCGAGCTTCTGTCCGGGCTCGCTGTCGCTTGAAAAGCCGAAGGCCCTCGGGATCAGCTTGTCGCCGCCCATGCCAATCAGCCGCCGGATCGATTCAAAGTCGATATTAAGGCCCATCGCGTGGGCGGCTTCCACGAAGGCCTGAGCATGGGCATCGTTGCTGTCCAGCAAGGTGCCGTCGAGGTCGAGGATCACAGCGCGGACGTCACTCATCACGAGCCCTCAGGCCAAGGGGGATTATTCATCTGCAGCTCTTATTATGGTGAAGGCTATGCAGGAAATCCGTCGGTCGGAAACCCGTGACCCGCGATTGCCATCGCCCGGCCGAGCAGGGGGCGAGCCTTATCGTGGCCTTTTTGGGGCCAAAAATGGGCCTCTAAGGCCTTCTGAGGCCAGGGATTCGAAGCGGTTTTGTTGTAAAGTCAGTGGGTTGGCTTGGTCCGACCCCCCAAGCCCCCAAGCGCGAGGGCCGGCTAGCCGCTGGCGAGCTTTCGGCTGTTTTCCTGGACTTCGAGCATGGACTCGAAGGCGATGGTCGGAATGGGGGGCGAGAAGAGGTAGCCCTGGGCGTAGTCGCAGCCGATCTGGGTGAGGATGCGCTGCTGACCCTCGGTCTCCACCCCCTCGGCGATGACCTTGAAGCCGAGCTTGTGGGCCATCACCACGATGGCCTCGGACACGGCGCGGTCGCTGCTGTCGGTTTCGAGGCTGCTGACGAAGGTCCGGTCGATCTTCAGGTAATCGATGTCGAAGCGCTTGAGGTATGCGAGCGAGGAATAGCCGGTACCGAAGTCGTCGATGGCCACCTGGATCCCCGCATCGCGCAGACGCAACAGCTTCTCGTTGATGTTCACCGAAGCCCGGAGCAGGACACCCTCCGTGATCTCGACCACCACCGCCTCACCCGGCATCTGGATCGACTGCAGGTGCTCCAGCCAGTCGTCCTCGGTCGGACCGTCGGCGAAGAACTGCACTGGAGAGCGGTTCACGCTGATCTGAAATCCGGGGTGGTACCGCCTGCGCCATTCCCGCGCCCTGAGGGTCGCCTCCTTGAATATGAAGTTTCCGATCTGGTGAATCGCGCCGGTTTCCTCCGCAACCGGGATAAAATCCGCAGGGCTGATGAAGCCGCGTTCGGGGTGCTCCCAGCGCAGCAGCGCCTCGGCCTTTTCGATCCGGCCGGTGGAAAGGCTGACGACCGGTTGGTAGTAGACCTGAAACTGGTTCCGGGCCATCGCACGATGCAGGTCCCGCACCAGGCGCATGCGCCGATTTGCGGCCTCCTGCATTGCGCCGGTGAAGTGGTTGAATCGGTTGCGGCCGGCCTCCTTGGCGGCGAACATCGCCTGATCCGCGTTCTTCAGCAGCACGTCGGCCCGCAGGCCGTCATCCGGGAAGACCGTGATCCCGATGCTGGCGGAGAGGTATGCCTGTTCCTCCCGGAGCTGGTAGGGATCACTGAAGACTTCCAGAAACTTGTTGGCAACGCGGCAGAGCGCGTCGACGTCCTTCAGTTCGTTCAGGATGACCGTGAACTCGTCGCCGCCGATGCGGGCCACGGTATCGGATTCGCGTACGCATGCGCTGAGTCGTCTTGCGGCCTCCACCAGCAGCTCGTCGCCGAGGGAATGGCCGAGCGTGTCGTTCACCTCCTTGAAGCGGTCGAGGTCGATGTAGAGCAGCGCAAGCCGCTGACGGTCGCGGGACGCGCGCCCGATGCTCTGTTCCAGCCGGTCGATGAACAGGCGGCGGTTCGGCAGGTGCGTCAGCGCATCGTAATTGGCCTGGGTCCAGATGAGTTCATCGGCCTTTTTCTTCTCGGTGATGTCGGAGAATAGGGCGACACGCCGGTGCACCCGTCCCTGCGGGTCCTGGATGGTGTTGATCGTGAGCCACTCCGGGAACACCTCGCCGTTCTTGCGTCGGTTCCAGATCTCGCCCTGCCAGCGTCCGGTGGCATGCAGCTCCTCCCACATCGCCTCGAAGAAGTGCCGATCGTGGTGTCCCGAGCGCAGTAGACCGGGGTGCTGGCCAACGACCTCTTGCTGGGTGTAGCCGGTGGTCTCGATGAAGGCCGGGTTGATCGCGACGATCCGGTTCTCCTCGTCGGTGATCATCATGGCCTCGGACGATTTCTCGTAGACCATGGCCGCGAGACGCAGGTCCTCCTCCGTCTTGCTGCGCTCGATCGCGATGCTGGCCAGGTTCGCGGCCTGTGACAGCATCGACAGTTCCCTCGCGTCGGGATAATGCGGTTCGGGCCCGTACAGGGTGAAGGTGCCGAGGAGCTTGCCGGTGGAGGCCAGTATGGGCTCGGACCAGGCGGAATGGATGTCCGTGTCGGCCGCGAGTTGCCGATAGGGCTCCCAGGAGGGGTGCTGCGTAATGTCCTCGACGATGAACCGCTTGCGTGTGTAGGCAGCCGTGCCGCATGAGCCGACATTCATGCCGATCTCGAGCCCGTCCACGCTCTGGATGAATGACTGCGGCAGGCTCGGGGCCGCAGAGGAGAAGAGACGGCTGCCGGATTCGTCCAGCAGCAGGATGCTGCCCCGGATGCGCGGATCCTCGTTTTCAATGCCCTGTACGATGGACTTCAGGATCCGCCTCAGGGGCGCGGCCTGCGCGAGCAGCTCGAGCACCCGGGTCCGTGTCTGCTCGCGCTGCTGCGACAACTGCCGGTTGTAGCGTTCCACGACCATCACGGTCAGGTGCCGGTTGAATCGGTGTGCGACGCCCAGCATGAAGGCGGTGAACACCAGCACCACGATGGACACGGCGTGGCCGGAGACCTGGGACGCCTCGAAGAAGCGGTAGGCGAGCGGCACATTGACCAGGAACACGAACCCGAAGGCCGCCCCGCGAAGTGCGGCCAGCGACGCGACCCCGCCTGCGGAGACCCCCGCGATCATCAGGGCGAGCAGGATCTGATGCGGGGGGCTCTCGGGCGCAAACAGGAAGAAACCGGCGCCGGCCCAGCTCAGTGCGGACATCAAGGCCCCTGCATGCACCGCGACGGACCACGGTCTCATCCGTTCGGCAGGGGGGTCGGTACGAAGAAAATACAGCGTGACCAGCAGGCGGTAGGCACTGATCAGGTACACCGCCACGATCCAGCCCTGGATCGTGGCGGTGTCGACAACTGGCCAGTGGAGCACGGCCAGTATGGTGCTGACGACCAGCACCGTCATGATGGAGAACGGCGTGGCCTCAACGACCATGCGGACCTGCTCGCCGCGGACCTGCTCCATCAAATGGGCATCGTGCCTGTCTTCCATCCAGACTCCATCGTGCCGTTAGCCGATCCCGGCACCCGCAAGGGACGGGCTGCTCCGGTCTCCACCCGTGTGACCTTCACCGCAAGGTCGTTTTTTTCTGCGCAGTTGCTGCAGACTCCCGCCCGCAACCTCCTGATCCTGTGTCGGCAGCGGCGGTCGGTAGTGTAGGGCGTTGTTTTCCGACCTCGTGAGGCCAGAGCAAGCCAACGCGTTGCCACGGGCCCCGACCATTCGGTTGACGGGTGCAAGGCATGGGCGGGACACTTCACCGCAGGGGGTGGGTCTGCTGCGCCGCCCAAGGGAACAGAAAGTGGAAAGCGCACCTTGCCCGACCTCTGCGGCGCCCTTGCGCCGGTCAAGAACAACAAACGCTAGCTGGAGAAGACGAGATGTCGGTCGGGGAGATCTGTAACAGAGAAGTGGTGGTGATCGATCGCACGGCCTCGGTTTACGAGGCGGCCCGCATGATGCGAAATCAGCACGTTGGAAGCCTGGTGATCGTGGACGAGAGTTCGAGCACACCGATGAAGCCGGTGGGCATCGTGACCGACCGGGATCTGGTGGTGGAAATCATGGCGAAGGAGGTCCCGGAAGAGGCCCTCACCACAGGGGATATCATTGCTCCCGAACTCCTGACTGCGCGCGAGTCCGATGGCATCTGGGAGACCATCATGCGCATGCGTGCCATGGGTGTCCGGCGCCTCCCGGTGGTCAGTCCGGGCGGAAACCTCTGCGGGATGCTCACGATGGATGACCTGCTGAAATTCATCACCGACGAACTCAGTGACATCGTTCGCCTGGTGCGCCGCGAACAGAACCGGGAAAAGGAGAACCGCCCGCCCGCCTGACCGCCCGTCGGCCAGACGGCCGGCATCAGGGATGCCTGTCCAGGCGATCGAGCATCCGGCGACGGTACTCGTCTCTGAGGGATGGCGCTGGCTGGTGTTCGTGCTGCGCGGAAGACCCGGGTTGGGGCCGCCCGTGGTCTCCTTCAGGTCCGTTCCAGCCCCCCTGAGTCCCGGGACCCCCCGGAGTGCGCTGCACGGTGATGTCCGTGCCGTAGCTGTCCCGCGTGATCACGGCACGGCCGTCCGGGTACCGGATGATCCGGGTGTGCCCGGTCGTCGGCGGCGGCGATGCCGCGGCGGCCGCGGCGGCCTCGGGTGGCCCCGGGACCTGGGCGACCGCGCAGCCGGCGCTACCGTACCCGAGCCCGACCAACAGGAGGATGGCCCCCGCTGCCGTGACGACCCGGTACCCCGCATCCAGGGCATGAACGCGGCCGGGTAGCCGGCCACCGTGGCGCAAAGACGACCGGGGAATCATCGCCGGCCTGGCGCGGCATGCGCCGGAGGCCCGCCGGCCCGTCCCTCGTGCCCGTGTGCCCTTCCGCGTGTGCCACGCCCGGGTTGCGCGCAACCGCCCTGGTTCGTCTGGTTGATGTTCACGCGGCCGTCCTGGTAGGTGCTATTGGTGTTCGCGTCGCCGCACTGGCTGGTGCGGTTGATGTTGACCTGACCCACCTGCACGGTGGCATTGCTGTTCGACCCTGCCGCGGCCACCGGTATGGAGACGGCAAGCAGGACGCCGAGGCCGATCGTCACGGCGATGGATGAACGAGCCTTCACGTCGATCTCCCTGGATCACGGGGATCCGTCAATGTCTGGTGTGAATGGACAGGGCCTGCTCCTCGGTGCGCCCGTAGGGCGGAAGAGCGCAGCGTCATCCGCCATGCGGCGATCGCAATGTCCTGGAGCACGGGGTTACCCTGGCGCCGGATGGCGGATGACGGGCTTCGCCCTCTTCCGCCCTACGCTTC
>RECA01000156.1 GCA_007692435.1 Thioalkalivibrio sp. | reverse complement strand
TCTTGTCCAGCACTTCGCCGAAGGAGACGGGCACGGTCATTACGTCGGTCATAACAGCAGTCCAGAACTGGCGTGTCGGTGGTGGGCGGGCGCCGCTGCAGGGCCGGATGAAAGCTCAGCCCCGCAGCAATCATCGTGCTGTGCCGCCGGGTCTTGCAAGTCTCTCCTGGTCCACCAGGTGGCGGGCAACGCGATTGAATGGCGTGCACATCATCCGTTTCGGTAAGCCCTGCTGGTGAAGATTCCGGCGAAGGCCGGGCCCAGCACGGCTGCGAGGTAGAACCAGGTTATCTGCGAGGTCCAGAAGGTCTGTGTCAGTCCGGCCACGAGGAAAAGAATCAGGGCGAAGATCGCAAACGTCGCTATCGGCGGATCGGTATCGCTGTTGGCACGCCTCACTGCACGCAGATACTCCAATGTAAACCAGGCAACCACGACGATACCGAGAATCCCGAAGCGGATCAGCAAATCGATGTAGATGCTGTGAAAATGATGGGGTGCGGCCGTACCGGAACGATCTGGCAGTTCGATATTGTCGCGTACGAACCTGGAACCGTCAGTTCCATGCCCGAGCAGTTTGTGATCAGGGAATGCGTCGAACGCGGCACGCCACTGATTGAGGCGGATACCCATGCTGGTATTCTGGAAGAAGCCGGTTGCAGGATCGGGGCCTTCCACAAGGGCCCCGACGTCTGTTTGGACCCTGGAGATGGATTGATCAAGCAGGCCACTGTACACAACTGTTGCGGCGATGGTGACGGCGGCGACTACGGTAGCGACAGCGTGCATCCACTTTAACGAACTGCGTTGAAAGGCGCGTCGGGCGGCAAGACCACTCCAAACGGCTCCCACGACGGCGAGGCCGAGGAAGGAACCCCGTGCCAATGAAATGAGCAGGCCCTGGATCGCCGCGAGCATGACGCCAGCCCAAAACATGTACAGAACGACGCGACCGAGTGTGCTCTGGGTGTGGCGGTGAACCGCATGGGTAAATATCAGTGCTGCGATCAGGGCCGTCGCGCTGAGCAGCCCGTAGAACTGCACGTTCTCCCCCGAGATGTCGACCCGCCCCGGCTGGGTGAAAAACCAGGGCCAATCGTTTGCAGCCATGTGGTAAAGCGTACCCATTACGAAGCCAGCGAACAGGATGATGTAAGCGCGATACGGTCCCAGACCGCTCATCGCGACCCCCCAGGCCACCAGCGGGATCAGGAAGAGGCGGGAGAAGCGCCACAGGTGGGTGGTCTGTTCTTCGAGCGGTACCCCAATCGCGGCGGCTGCGTAAAACATGGATGTCGTGATCGCCGCGATCCATGCAAGCGTCGCCCAGACGACCCGGTGTTGCAGCGCTTCTCGCCATACTTGTGTTCCAGCAACAAGAAAGGCCAGAAGCAGCAGGGCGCCCCCGATGTTCTGCCCGGATTTGGAGACACTCACGGAGAGCAGCAGCAAGACGCAGCCCACTGCGGCGAGCGCCCCGGAGAGCTGCAGAAAAAGTGCCTGATTCGGAGTGGCCGAATGAGGGTGCAGGGCGCTCGAACCTGTCATGTTCTGCCAGTCTCGGGGTGGGAAGTGGTAATGACGCAAAGCGGCTGCGTTGGTGGCGATACGCGGTGTTCCATTGCGGTGGCATCCGAAATCATTTCTGACGGACAATCGGTTGGTGCTGCTGCCCCTTTCGGCAATGATGCGGCCGCCACCCCCTCAGGCCAGGGACGGGTCCGTAGTCCCGGATACAGATGCCGGCGGTCCTCCAGGTCGATCTTCAACCGGCGGTGCGCCCAGAAGGCACGTGTCGGATCGAGGTGCACCGCTGCCTCGAGAGGCGGGTTCATCCGCGTAGCATCCGGCACCACGCTTCCCGCGTCCCCACCGCGCACTCCACGCCCGGCGCGTAGCACGTCCGGGACCGGGTCAGGAAAGCTTCGGTTGGGCACTCAGGTGTCATCATCCGTGCCTCGTTCCCGGTCGGCCTCTTTCTGGTGTTTCTTGAGCGCCTTCTTCTTGTTCTTCCGCCAGGGCAGGCGGCCGATATGCGCGCTGCGCAGCGCGGGATAGGCGGCTCGGGTACCTTCGGGATGCGACTTGAACCGCCGATGCACCCAGAAGTACTGGGTCGGTGCGTCGCGCACCGCCGATTCCAGGACCTCGTTCATCCGCCTGACGTCCTCTAACACGTCATCGCATGGATAGTCCTCCAGGGGCGCCCCGATCGTGATCTGGTAGCCTGCGCCGCCCGGTGCAACGCGGTAGAAGATCGGCAGCACCCGGGCCTTGCCGAGTCTTGCGAGGCGCGGGAGGCTGGTGGTCGTGGCGGTGGGCACGCCAAAGAAGGGCGCGAAGACGTGCTCCGCCTTCTTCATGTGCTGGTCGCCGGCGTACCAGATCGGTGTGCCGGACTTCATGTGACGGAGCATGCCGCGGATGTCCGTCCGCGCCACCGCGCCTCCCACGTTGCGCTCGCGGGCGCTGCGCATGACCTGGTCAAAGACGGGCTTCTTCTTGATCGGCTTGTAGATGGCCGCCATCTGATGGTCCTGCCCGAAGAGCCGTGCTGTCAGCTCGATGCAGCAGAAGTGCCCCGACAGCAGGATCACCGGTTGCCCGGCCTGCAGCGCGGACTGCAGGTGTTCGAGGCCTTCGAACTCGCATGGAATCCGGTCGACGGCCGGCCCGCCGAACCAGCCGAGGGCCAGTTCGGCGAGTCCACGGCCCGTGTATCCGAAGTTCTCCTTCACCCAGCGTTCCCGTTGCTCCACGGTGAGGTCCGGAAAGCACAGCTCCAGGTTGCGCCGGACCACGTAACGCCGGTCGCGGGCCACGTGATAGAGGGTCCGCCCGAGGCCCGTGCCCAGCGCTACCGCCCACCGCCACGGCAGCCGGGCGATCAGCCAGAGCAGCGCAATGTTGATGTACTGGGTCCAGTTGCCCGGGTGGGCAGAGTGGCGGGTGGGCGCATCGGAGGATCGTGCCATGGGCTCATTCTCCGGCTGCAGCCGGCTCGCGGGTCTGTTTCCGGTGGAGCTCCGCGTACAGCCCTCCGCGACTGAGCAGATCCGCGTGCGCCCCCTGTTCCACGATATGCCCGCGGTCCAGCACGACGATCACGTCGGCGTTCTCGATGGTCGAGAGCCGGTGCGCGATCACCAGTGTTGTCCGTCCCCGAATCAGGCGCTCGAGGGCCTCCTGGATCTGGCGTTCGGATTCGGAGTCCAGCGCCGAGGTCGCCTCGTCGAGGATCAGGAGCGGGGCGTTGCTGATGAGCGCTCGGGCGATCGCGATCCGCTGCCGCTGTCCGCCGGAGAGCATCACGCCGTTTTCGCCGATCAGGGTGTCGAAGCCCTGTGGCAGGTTCCGGATGAAGTCGAGCGCGTTGGCATCCCTTGCGGCCTGCTCCAGGTTCTCAGGAGAGTGGGGTTCGGGCGCGCCATAGGCGATGTTCTCCGCGACACTGGCGTTGAACAGCACGATGCCCTGGCTGACCAGCGCGATCTGCGCGCGCAGATCGGCGAGTCGGTACTCCCGAATCGGGTGCCCGTCCAGCATGATCACACCCTGCTGCGGTTCGTAGAACCGCGGCAGCAGCCGCGCCAGTGTGGTCTTGCCGCTTCCGGATCGGCCGACCAGGGCCACGGTCTGACCGGAGTGGATTTCCAGGTTGATGCTGCGCAACACGGGCTGGTCCGCCCGGTAGCCGAAGGTCACGTCGTCGAAACGGATCTCGCCGCGCGCCCGTGGCAGCGGCCGCCGCCCTTCGTCGACCTCCGAGGGATGATCGAGGATCTCGAAGACGCTCTCACTGGCCGCCAGCGCCCGCTGGATCTGGGAGTTGACGCTGACGAGCCGCTTCAGCGATGGCATCAGCAGCAGCATCGCGGTGATGAACGAGAGCAGACCGCCCGGCGTGAGCTGATCCATCACGCGGTCCGACGTGGCCAGGAACAGGACCGCAGCCAGCGCGATCACGGCCAGGAACTGGACCAGCGGCTGGGTAATCGCCTTGATCGCGACGTATTTCATCTCCTGCCGGCGGTTGCGTTCATTGATGCGCCCGAAGCGCTCCGCCTCGCGCTCCGCGGCGCCGAATATCTTGATCTCGGTGTGCGCGCGGATGCCGTCCTCGGCGACCTGGGCGAACTCACCGACGGAGTGCTGCAGGCGCCTTGCAGTCTTGCGGAAACGCCGGTTCGCGAGCGTGATCAGGCCGAAGATGGCGGGACCCAGCAACAGCGCGATCAGGGTGAGCCACGCGCTCAGGTAGATCATGTAGGCCAGGAGGAAGATGATGGTGAAGGTGTCCCGCACCAGGGTCACGATGGCCTTCGAGGCGGCGCTGGCGATCGCGTTCACGTTGTAGGTGAGCTTGGCCAGCAGCATGCCGGGAGAGGCGGAGTCGAAATAGCCGGTGGGCAGCCGAAGGTATTTCTCGAAGGTGGCCTGTCGGATCTCGCGCACCACCCGTTTTCCCACCGCCGCGACGGTGTAGTCGGAGGCAAACATGGTCAGGCCGTGGAACAGGAAGATCGCGATCAGTCCGATCGGCACCCAGAGCCGTGCCGCCGGGTCGCGCTCGATGAAGGTCCCGTCCACGAGGGGCTGCACGATCCACGCAAAGGCGGCCTGGGCGGCCGCCGCCACGATCATGAAGGCGATCGCGATCACCCCCAGCCGCCAGTGCGGGCGGACGTACTCGAGAATGCGCCGGTAGAGCTTGAAGGCGTCCCCCCGCGGGGCGCCTTCGGTACGGAGCTTCATGTCTCGCTGGGCCTTCTGGCTCACGGGTCCAACCTTGGATGTGTCTTGCGGGGGTCGCGGGGAGATGACGGTGGAGGTCTCGCGCTGTCTCCCGGGAGCGCGCCGGTCGCCCAGCCCTCGTCGTCGCATGCATTCCGGACGGCTCCCCCGGGGTGTCCGGAATTCGGGGGCCATTGTACCCGTTCCCGCTGGCGGTGGGTTCCGTCCGCGCCGGGCAGGATACCTGCGGATTCAGCATGGGCCGGGTCCGTTGTATGCTTCCCCGGAATCCGCCGCGTGTCACCCGGGCGGACTCACCCCGTGACCCACGCCGATGGACAGATGCGGATGCACCACTATCTAGCGATCGCCCTCGGGGGCGCACTCGGTTCCGTCCTGCGCTTCGCGATGAACGAGGCGGTATCGGCCCGTTTCGGGCGGGCCTTTCCGTGGGGAACCCTCAGCATCAACGTGATCGGTTCCTTTCTGATCGGCCTGCTGGCGGTGCTGCTGGTCGAACGGTGGGACGTGAGCCCCGCGGTGCGTCTTGGGCTGATGGTCGGCGTGCTCGGCGGGTTCACGACCTTCTCCTCCTTCTCGCTGGAGGTGGTGAATCTGGTGCAGAACGGTGCCCTGCTGCGAGCGACGCTGTATGTGCTTGCAAGCGTGAGCGTCTGCGTGCTGGCGGCCGCGGCCGGTATCTACCTCGCCCGGACCAGTCTCGGAATGTCCTGAGGGCAAGGCCTGCGTCTGCTTCGATGGACCTTTTCGAGGGCCGACCGTAGACTGCCCGGTCTTGGTTCATGACCCGGTTTTGCCCATGCTGGATATCCGAATTCTGCGGCAGGATCTCGATGCCGTCGTGACCGCGCTGGCCCGCCGCGGCTTCGACTTCGAGCGCGAGCGTTTCGAGGCGCTCGAGGCCCGGCGCAAGGGCCTCCAGGTCCGGACCCAGGAACTTCAGAACGAGCGCAATACGCGTTCGAAGGCCATCGGGCAGGCGAAGGCCCGCGGCGAGGACATCGCGCCGCTGAAGGCGGCGGTCGGGCAGCTGGGGGATGAACTGAAGGCCCGCGAGCAGGAGTTGCAGCAGCTGCAGTCGGAGCTCGAGGACTTGCTGCTGCAGGTGCCGAACCTGCCCCACGAGCACGTGCCGGTGGGGCCCGACGAGACGGCCAATGTCGAGATCCGCCGGGTCGGGGAGCCCGCGATGCCGGACTTCGAGGCGCGCGACCACGTGGATCTCGGGCTTCCCGGTGGCTGGCTGGATTTCGAGGCGGCCGCCCGCATGTCGGGTTCCCGCTTCGTGGTGATGCGCGGAGAAATGGCGCGTCTGCATCGCGCGCTGACCCAGTTCATGCTCGATCTGCACACGCGTGAGCACGGCTACCAGGAGGTCTACGTGCCCTACCTGGTGAATCCGGGTGCGCTGCTGGGTACGGGGCAGTTGCCGAAGTTCGACGCCGATCTGTTCAGCGTGGTGAGCGAGCAGGGGTTCCGCCTGATCCCGACCGCGGAGGTTCCGGTGACGAACCTGGTCGCGCAGCAGATCCTGGACGCGGGTGAACTGCCGCTGAAGATGGTGGCGCATACCCCCTGTTTCCGCTCCGAGGCCGGCAGCTACGGGAAGGACGTGCGCGGGCTGATCCGGCAGCACCAGTTCGAGAAGGTCGAGCTGGTCCAGGTCGTGCGCCCCGACGCATCAGAGTCGGCCCTGGAGGAGCTGCTTGCGGACGCCGAGGCCGTGCTGAGGGCGCTAGACCTCCCATACCGCGTGATGCTTCTGAGCACCGGCGACATGGGCTTCTCCGCAACCCGTACTTACGACATCGAGGTGTGGCTGCCGGGGCAGCAGGCGTATCGCGAGATCTCGTCCTGTTCCAGCTTCGGAGACTTCCAGGCCCGGCGCCTGCAGGCCCGGTATCGGCCGGGACCGGGCGCGAAGCCGGAACTGGTGCACACCCTGAACGGTTCGGGGCTCGCGGTGGGGCGGACCCTGGTGGCCCTGCTGGAGAACGGGCAGCAGGCGGACGGCAGCATCGCGATCCCGGAGCGGCTGCGGCCCTATGTCGGCGGAACCGAACGCATGGTTCCCCCGTCCGATTGAGTGAGCGGCGAGCCCTGGGCGGTCTGCATTCTGGCGATCGAGGGCCGCTGGTCTACCCTTACATTGGAGGTCCCCGTCTCCATCGCAAATGATTTCGGGGACAGTGTCAGTGACGGATGGTGAAAGATCGGAAGATGCGTTCGGGAATCCGGAATTTGATGGCGAAGTGGCGGCTTTTGGCGGTGTTGCTGTTGCTGCCTCTGGCTGGCGTTGTGTCGGCGGATGCAGAGGATTTCCCCACTATCGACGACACGCCCCGCCAGATCGGCTTGCACACACCTGACTGGTTCGAACTCAGCTTTCTCGATTTCCATGAAGACCTGGAGCGGGCGGTGGATCGCGGCAAGAAGGGGCTCGCGATCTATTTCGGGATGGATCACTGCCCCTATTGCGAGGTGATGATCGACAACAATCTCGCCGAGCCCGATATCCGGCAGTACTTCTCCGACCACTTCGACGTGATCGCCCTGGACGTTCAGGGCAGCCGCGAGGTGACGACCCTGGATGGCGAGCGGATGACCGAACGCCAGTTTGCGGTGGAACGGGGACTGAATTTCACCCCGGCCTTCACCTTCTTCGACGCGGACGGCGAGGAGATCCACCGCATCCGCGGCTACTACCCACCCTACCGGTTTCGCGCGGCGCTGGAATTCGTGATCGACCGCCACGACCGCGAGGGCAGCTTCCGCGAGTATCTCGCGCGTGCCGACCCGCCGCCCAAGTTCGACACCGACGACATCAATTACCAGGCGTTTTTCCAGAGTCCTCCGCACATGCTGGACCGCTCGCGCATTCCGGCGCAGCGTCCGCTGATCGTGTTCTTCGAGCGAGAGGCCTGTCACGCCTGCGATGTGCTGCACTCCGAACCGCTGCGTGACCCGGGAGTGCTCGACCGGATCAACCTGTTCGACGTGGTGCAACTGGATCTCGACGCGGAGACCCCGCTGATCACGCCGCAGGGCGAACGCACCAACGCCCACGACTGGGGCGAGGCGCTGGACATCCACTGGGCCCCCAGCCTCGTGTTCTTCGACGAGGGCGGCAAGGAGATCATCCGCATCGACTCCGTGGTGGCGCTGAACCGCCTGCGCAACGTGATGGACTTCGTGCTGACCCGCGGCTACGAGGAGTTCCCCACCTTCGAACGCTGGCGCGCCGCCGAGCAAAACTGAGCGCTTCGGAAGGGGCGGCCGGCTGGCGTATACTGCACGGCCTTCAGAGGGTCGATGAGGCGTGTACGTGCATTTCGAGCGTGAATTCGTGGTCGAGCATCGGGAGCTGTTCGAGGAACTGATTGCCCGCACCCACCGCATCGCGTTCGGCATCTTCGCGGCCACCTTCGCGGGCTACGGCGTTGCGCTGTGGGTATGGTTCGACGGAAATACCTGGGCGGCCCTGATCATCGCGACGCTGAGCTATCTCTTCTTCCGCCAGTTCCGGTGGCTCGCGTTCGGGCTCGCGCGCATGCCCTTCCGGGGAGACGCGCGGGCCCTGCCGGTGCTGAAGCGCGTCGAGGCCGCGCTGGAGAAGGGCCGTGCCACGGAGGTGATGGCGGAGTTGGAGGCTCACCTGCGCGCGCTGGAGCCCCCCGGAGCCTGAATATCCACCGGCCGGGTGCCTGCCGGCTCCCGCTGACGGGAGCGGCAGACCGGAACGGCTGCCACTGAACGGAGGTGCAAATGCCGTCATTCGACGTAGTATCCGAGGTCGAACTCCCCGAGCTGCGCAACGCGGTCGATCAGACCCGCCGCGAGATCGACAACCGCTTCGACTTCAAGGGAACCTCGGCGGCCGTGGAGTTGAACGACACGACCATCCTGGTGAAGGGCGACGCCGAGTTCCAGGTGGAGCAGATCCTCGACATCCTGCGCATGAAGCTGGCCAAGCGGGGCATCGACGTGGAATGCATGGACCCGCAGGAGGTGACGAAGGCCGGGACCGGCGTGAAGCAGGAGATCCTGATTCGCCAGGGCATCGACGCCGATCTCGCCAAGCGCATCCAGCGCCTGATCAAGGACTCGAAGATCAAGGTGCAGGCGAGCCTTCAGGGGGACCAGGTGCGGGTGACCGGGAAGAAGCGGGACGATCTGCAGGCGGTGATCAGCCTGCTGCGCCAGCAGAGCTTCGATCGGCCCCTGCAGTACAGCAACTTCCGGGACTGAGCCGATCTCGCGACCCGTCCGCCGTACACGGTTTTAGCGTGAAAGAACACGGCGTGCGCTTCGGGAACCGGTAGGGCGGAAGAGCGTA
>RECA01000153.1 GCA_007692435.1 Thioalkalivibrio sp. | reverse complement strand
GAGAGGGCTCGCCTCCCACAGGGGGGGCAGGCCGAGCACCGTAGGAGGCCAGCCCTCTGGGCGACCATCCCCGACGCCGGATCGCCGAGAGGGCTCGCCTCCCACAGGGGGGCAGGCCGAGCACCATAGGAGGGCAGCCCCCTGGGCGACACGTTGTCAGCCGCGTGTCTGCCGCTTCCGGCCCGGCCCCTTCTTCGCCGGCTGTGCGTCCAGCACCTGCAGCTCCAGCGCACCGCGCGCGAGCCGCGCCTGCAGCTGGGTGCCGACCAGCGCCCGGTCGGCCTTGCGCACCACGCGCTGATCGGCGGTCAGCAGGATGCTGTATCCGCGCTCGAGCACGCCCTCCGGGGAGAGCGCCTGCAAACGGCCGCTGGCGGCCTGAAGCCGCGCCTCATTCCGGCGCAGCCGGTCCCGGATCCCGCGCAGCAGGCGGCCGTGCAGCCCCTCCAGGCGGTCCTGCTGCCGCACCAGCTGCCGTGCCGGGCGGGCCAGCCACAGCCGGTGCTGCTGCTGCCGGAGCTGGGACCGCAGCGTCTGCAGGCGCCGGGCGGGGTCGTGCACCTTCAGGCGCAGCGCCAGTTGCCGCAGCCGGTACAGCTGCTTCTCCCGGCCGCCGGAGACTTCGCGGATCAGGCGTCCGCGGAGTTCGTCGAGGCGCAGCAGGTGCTGTTCGAGCCGCCGCCCCGGGTGCAGACGCAGCAGTCGCGACCGCGCCTGGTCGACCCGCTGGCGGCGTTCGCGCAGGGTGCTTGCGGCCGCCTGACCGAGGCGCGTGGCGGCGTCGCGCAGTTGCCGGGCGAGCACGGCGCCGTCGGGGCTGACCGCCTCGGCCGCGGCCGTTGGCGTCGATGCCCTCAGATCGGCCACGAAGTCCGCGATCGTGGTATCCGTTTCGTGTCCGATCCCGGTGACCACCGGGATCGGACAGGCGGCGATGGCCCGCGCGACGGCCTCTTCGTTGAAGGCCCACAGATCCTCCAGCGCGCCGCCACCGCGCGCCAGGATCAGCACGTCCACCTCGGCCTCCCGGCCCGCCTCTTCCAGCGCCGCAACGATCCGGGGTGCGGCCCCCGCTCCCTGCACCGCCACGGGGTAGAGCCGGAAGGGCAGCAGCAGCGGGAAGCGTCGGGCGAGGGTGCGGGCGATGTCGTGCCGGACGTCGCCCTGGGCCGAGGTGATCACCCCGAGCCGGTGCACCAGCGGGGGCAGGGGGCGCTTGCGCTCGGCATCGAACAGGCCCTCGGCCAGCAGGCGCGCCTTCAGGCGCTGGAATTCCGCAAGCAGCCGGCCCTCCCCGGCGGACTCGAGGCTCTCGACCACCAGCTGAAACTGGCCGCGCGCCACGTACACCCCCGGCCGTGCAAACACCAGGACCCGGTCCCCGTCGGCGAAGGGGGCGGCCTTGCCGGCCCGCCCGCGGAAGAGCGTGCAGCTGATGCTCGCGCTGTCGTCCTTCAGCGAGAAGTAGCGGTGGCCCGAGGCGTACTGGCGCAGGTTCGAGACCTCGCCCTCCACCCACAACGAGCCGAGGCCCGAGCGCAGGAGTTCGTCAGCGCGCTGGTTCAGTTCGCCGACGCTGAGAACGCTGCGCTCGTCCGTCATGGGTGGTCTCCTCGTCGTTCTGGAAACGGTAGGTCTTTCTTTACCGCAAAGGCGGTGAATTCTATACTGAACGGCTATTTCTCCGCCCCCCACCCGGAACCCCTGGAGCTGCCCATGCGCATACTGGCGGAAGCCCTCACCTTCGACGACGTACTGCTGCTGCCCGGGCATTCCAGCGTGATGCCGCGCGACGTGGACCTCACCACCCACCTGACGCGCGAGATCGCCCTGGGTTCGCCGCTGCTGTCGGCGGCCATGGACACCGTGACCGAGGCCCGCCTGGCGATCGCGATGGCGCAGGAAGGCGGCGTGGGCGTGGTGCACAAGAACATGAGCGCGGAACGCCAGGCGGCGCACGTCCTCCAGGTGAAGAAATACGAGGCCGGCGTGATCAGCGATCCGATCACCGTGGCGCCCGGCGCCACCATCGGCGACGTGATGGAGCTCACCCGGGCCAACCACATCTCCGGCGTTCCGGTCGTCGACGGCACCGACCTGGTCGGGATCGTGACCTCCCGCGACCTCCGTTTCGAGACGCGCATGCAGGCGCCCGTGACCGAGGTGATGACCCCGAGGGAGCGGCTGGTCACCGTGCCCGAGGGTGCGGACCGGGAGCATGTGATGGAGCTCCTGCACAGGCACCGCATCGAGAAGGTGCTGGTGGTGAACGACCAGTTCGAGCTGCGCGGCATGATCACGGTGAAGGACATCCAGAAGTCCTCCGAGCATCCCGGGGCCTGCAAGGATGACCGCGGGCGCCTGCGGGTCGGCGCGGCGGTCGGCGTGGGTGCGGGCACCGACGAGCGTGTCGCGGCACTGGTGGAGGCGGGCGTGGACATGATCGTGGTCGATACCGCGCATGGCCACGCGCAGGGCGTTCTGGACCGTGTGCGCTGGGTCAAGCAGCACTACCCGGACGTGCAGGTGGTCGGCGGGAACATCGCCACCGGTGATGCCGCGCGCGACCTGGTCGCCGCGGGCGCCGACGCGGTGAAGGTGGGCATCGGACCGGGTTCGATCTGCACCACGCGGATCGTGGCCGGCGTCGGCGTGCCCCAGATCACCGCGATCGCGAACGTCAGCGATGCCCTCAAGGGCACGGGCGTGCCGCTGATCGCCGACGGCGGGGTGCGCTTCTCCGGTGACATCGCCAAGGCCATCGCGGCCGGCGCCCACAGCGTGATGCTGGGCTCCCTGTTCGCCGGCACCGAGGAGGCGCCGGGCGAGGTGGAGCTGTTCCAGGGACGCTCCTACAAGTCCTATCGCGGCATGGGCTCTCTCGGTGCGATGCAGCAGGGATCCTCCGACCGCTATTTCCAGGACGCCAATGCCGGCCCCGAGAAGTTCGTCCCGGAAGGCATCGAGGGGCGGGTCCCGTACAAGGGGTCGATCATCGCGATCATCCACCAGCTGACCGGCGGGCTCCGGTCCTCCATGGGCTACGTGGGTGCGCGCACCATCGAGGAGATGCGCACCAAGCCCCAGTTCGTGCGCGTGACCACCGCCGGAATGCGCGAGAGCCACGTGCACGACGTGGCGGTCACGAAGGAGGCCCCGAACTATCGTCGAGATTAAGGCCGTGGCCGAGATTGAGGGCGTGGCCGGGATTGATGGAGTGGATGATGCGATGACCCAGGACGTACACGCGCACCGGATCCTGGTGCTGGACTTCGGTTCGCAGTACACCCAGCTGATCGCGCGCCGGGTGCGCGAGGCCGGGGTCTACTCGGAGATTCATCCCTGGGACATGAGCCCCGAGGCGATGCGCGAGTTCGCGCCCAGCGGCGTGATCCTCTCCGGCGGCCCCGAGTCCGTGCACATGGAGGATCCGCCGATCGCCCACCCGCTGGTCTTCGAGCTGGGCGTGCCGGTGCTCGGCATCTGCTACGGCATGCAGATCATGGCCACGCAGCTCGGCGGCCGGGTCGAGCCCTGGGGACATCGCGAGTTCGGCTACGCGCAGGTGCGTGCCCGCGGCCACACGCGTCTGCTGACGGACATCGAGGATCACACCACGCCGGAGGGCTACGGCCTGCTGGACGTTTGGATGTCCCATGGCGATCGGGTGGCGGAACTCCCTGAAGGTTTCCGCCTGATGTGCTCCACCGATTCCGCCCCGATCGCCGGCATGGCCGACGAGGAACGCGGTTTCTACGGTCTGCAGTTCCATCCCGAGGTCACGCACACCCGTCAGGGCATGCGCATCCTCTCGCGATTCATCCACGAGATCTGCGGCTGCGAGAACCTCTGGACCCCGGGCACCATCATCGAGGACATGGTCGAGCGCGTGCGCGAGCAGGTCGGTTCCGACCACGTGATCCTCGGTCTCTCCGGCGGCGTTGATTCCTCGGTGGTGGGCGCGCTGCTGCACAAGGCGATCGGCGACCAGCTCACCTGCGTGTTCGTGGACACCGGCCTGCTGCGCCTGCACGAGGGCGACCAGGTGATGGCGACCTTCGCGCGGCACATGGGGGTGAAGGTGATCCGCGTCGACGCGGAGCAGCGCTTCCTGCGGGCCCTGGAAGGGGTCAGCGACCCGGAGCAGAAGCGCAAGGTCATCGGCGGGCAGTTCATCGAGGTCTTCGACGAGGAGGCCGGCAGGATCTCGGACGCCCGCTGGCTCGCCCAGGGCACGATCTATCCGGACGTGATCGAGTCCGCCGGCTCCAGGACCGGCAAGGCCCACGTGATCAAGTCCCACCACAATGTCGGCGGACTGCCCGAGCACATGAACCTGGGCCTGGTCGAGCCCCTGCGCGAGCTGTTCAAGGACGAGGTGCGCCGCATCGGCGTGGAGCTGGGCCTGCCCACCGAGATGGTCTACCGCCACCCCTTCCCGGGGCCGGGCCTGGGGGTGCGCATCCTCGGCGAGGTGACGAAGGAATACGCGGACCTGCTGCGCCGCGCCGACCACATCTTCATCGAGGAGCTGCGCCGGGCGGATCTCTACGACGAGGTGTCACAGGCCTTCGCCGTCTTCCTGCCGGTGCGATCGGTGGGGGTGATGGGCGACGGACGCCGTTATGACTACGTGATCGCCCTGCGTGCGGTCGAGACCATCGATTTCATGACCGCGCGCTGGGCGCATCTGCCCTATGCGTTTCTCGACCAGGTGTCCCGTCGTATCATCAACGAGATAGATGGGATATCTCGAGTAACATACGATATTTCCGGCAAGCCCCCGGCCACGATCGAGTGGGAGTAGCCGCAGGGCGCAGGTCGCCGCCGTTCCCCTGACGGCGACAGGCTTCACCGTTCGCGCGCCGCTCGTACCGCCAGACCGGATCCATGGGCGTGTCTCCGGCGCCTCGGTCGACAACGCAAGCCTGCAAACCTCCTCGTGGATGCCCCGGCTGCTGCGCTGGCGAAGGACTTTTCGCACCGAGTACGCTGCCGGCATCGATTCAAGTCGCCGGAACTCCTGTTATTTCCCTCAGTCGTCTGTGGTATGGAGGCGGGAATAGCCTTCCGTCTCAACCGCTCACTCCACTGATGAGGAGAAGCCGCATGGAACAGCACAAGGACAAGGCGGAAGCGATCAAGCACGCGCAAGAAGTTCTCATTCCGGAAGATCCGGCGGAGATGGAACCCAAGCAGACCCTGGACACGGGCACCCCACCCATCCGCGCGATCGCCGCAGCGAATCTGGGACAGTGGCTGGCGAGCGGCTGGAAGGACCTGATGAGGGCACCGCTGGCATTGCTTCACGGCGTGATCGTCACGGCGGTTGGGCTGCTGATCCTCGCGTACAGCTGGGCACAGCCGGTGGCCAGCATGGTCTTCATCTCCGGGTTCCTGCTGGTGGGCCCGATCTTCGCCGTTGGCGTCAACGCGATGGCCTACCGGCTGGAGAAGGGCGGGGCGCGTAACGTCGGCACCGGCCTCAGCGCAGTGCGCGAGCTCGGCGCCGGCCTCGGGGCCTACGCCGGGGTGCTGATCATCCTGTTCGTGGTGTGGGCAACCGTGCTCTGGCGCTGGATTGGCGTCCTGACCGTGGGTGAGCTCGGCGCCCCGGCAACGATCGGCGAGGTCTTCGCCGCGATGATGGCGAGCCCGCAGGGCCTGGTCTCGCTGTTCGGCGTGATTGCGGGGGGTGTCGTCTTCGCGCTCGCGGTGTTCGCGCTGAGCGTGGTCACCCTGCCGGCGATGCTGGACCGTCAGCGAGGCTTCGTGGACGCGGTCGCGGTCAGCCTGAAGGCGATGCGGACCAACTTCGGCACGCTGCTGCTGTGGGGCCTGATCATCACCGCGCTGTTCGCGGTGTCGGTCGCGACGGCCCTGATCGCGCTGATCGTGATCTTCCCGTGGCTCGGCTTCGCGATGTGGCATGGCTACAGAGACGTCGTGGAGGCCGGCGCGGACTCGCGAGGCACGAAGAAGCCGCATCCGACCCACGGCTGACGCTGCCGCGCGTCGGGGGACCCGTAGGGCGGAAGGGCGCAGCGTCATCGGCCATCCGGTGGCGGCAGTGCCCCGGAGCACGGGGCAACCCCGGCGCCGGACGGTGGCTGACGGGCTTCGGCCTCTTGCGCCCTGCGCTGCCTTCATGAACGGGGGCGGTCGCCGCGCCATCACCGTCAACGTGAAAAACGAAGCCACGGAGGGATACGGAAATACCCTGAAAAGGCTTCGAATTCCCGGATTTTCCGTGCTGTCC
Organism: Thioalkalivibrio sp.; assembly: GCA_007692435.1. Lineage (GTDB taxonomy): Bacteria > Pseudomonadota > Gammaproteobacteria > Ectothiorhodospirales > Ectothiorhodospiraceae > Thioalkalivibrio. The sequence continues at coordinate 2,932 of RECA01000153.1, read as the reverse complement.
CTGTGCTTCCGTGGCGCGCCTTTCCGTCTTCAGGAGCGGCGCCTGTTGGGCCATGCGGAAGGCTTGGGTATCAGATCGCGGTGCCCGACACGCGGAATCCCCAGGCTGGGGATTCCCGATCAACGGATGTCGTAGGCGGCGAAGAACTGGCCGGCCCCGTCCTTCACATCGGGGTCGTAGTACAGCGTGCGGGGAACGACCGATGCGGGTGGGTCCAGCGAGTCGCCCTCGAGCAGGGTATCGAAGGCCGGCCCGCCGAGCAGGCGGTGGAAGTGGGTGAGGTAGAGCCGGTCGAGCACGCGGTCGCTCAGCAGGAGATGAAGCACCCGCGGCCCGGCCATGGAATAGATGCGCCGGAAGCCCGCGCGCCCCAGTGCATCGATCAGGGGGCGCCCCTGCACCTCGGGTCCGTTGCCGGCCACGAGGACCTGTGCCCCGGCGGCCTCGACTGCGCTGGCAGTGTCCCCTTCGGACGCGTTTCCGACTGCGAAATAGACCGGCCGGTCGAGCTCGCCGCAGCGCTCGACGAGTGCTGCGTCCAGGCTGCGGCCAAGGATCACCATCGCCGGCTGCGGTGGCATGCCCCGCTCCGTGCGCCATGCGCGCAGGTCGTCAAAGGCGGGGTCCTTGCCGATCGGCAGTCTCTCCGATGTCTCGCCCGCGAGGATCCCGCGCAGGAAGGCGGCGCTGATGATCAGAACATCGGCGCGGGCCGCGAGCTCCTGGAACAGGCGCCAGTCGCGCGCATTGGTGATCGCCGGCGGTGAGCCCCGGCGGCCGCGCTGCGGGTCTTCCGTGGCAATCCGGCCATCGAGGCTGCACACGAAGTTCGTGTACACGAAGGGCCGGTCCGGATCCGGCCCCGCCATCTCCTCACCGAGATAGAGGCCCTCGAGGGGCCGCTCGAGATCGGGCGCGGGGTAGAGTCTCAGAAGCCTGCTTTGATTCATGTGTCACCTCACGTGTCATCTGCAGATATTGGAAAAACGACAGCTATATGCTCGCCGCTGCTGGCTGCCATTACCCTTTTTTTCGCTACCGGCGGGACCCTATCGGGAAATCTTGACTACTCTTAGGGGTCAAATCGAAAAACTAGACCACGCGGCCGCCGTGCGGACCGGGGTCAGCCCCGAAGCAGGCGGCCAGGAGGAGATGCATGAACGCTGCAGTCCTGTCCACGCCAACCGGTTCCTGGGACGTCGAGCACGTGCGCCGGGACTTCCCGGTGCTGAGCCAGCAGGTGCACGGACACCCGCTGGCCTATCTCGACAATGCCGCGACCACCCAGAAGCCGCGGGCGGTGGTCGAGGCCCTCGACCACTACTACCGTCACGATAACTCGAACGTGCACCGCGGTGTGCACGCGCTGGCGGAACGGGCCACGCGCGACTTCGAGGATGCGCGCGAGTCGGTGCGCCGGTTCATCAACGCCGCTTCCACCCGTGAGATCGTGTTCCTGCGCGGCACCACGGAGGCGATCAACCTGGTCGCGTCGAGCTTCGGGCAGGGGTTGCGGGAGGGCGACGAGGTCATCCTGACCGCGATGGAGCACCATGCGAACATCGTCCCCTGGCAGCTGCTGCGCGAGCGCACCGGCATCGTGCTGCGGGTGGTGCCGATCACGCCCTCGGGCGAACTGGATCTGGACGCGCTGCCGGGTCTCTTCGGCCCCCGCACGCGCCTGCTGGCGCTCACGCACGCCTCCAACGCACTCGGTACAATCAATCCGATACAGCAGATTATTGCGGCAGCACACGAGCATGAAGTCCCGGTGCTGCTGGATGGTGCGCAGGCCGTTCCGCACCTGCGCGTGGACGTGCAGGCACTGGACTGCGACTTCTACGCCTTCTCCGGGCACAAGCTGTTCGGCCCCACCGGCATCGGCGTCCTCTACGGCCGCGAGAGCCTGCTGGAGGCGATGCCGCCGTATCAGGGTGGCGGCGAGATGATCCGCACGGTCAGCTTCGAGAAGACCACCTTCGCGGGGCTGCCGCACCGGTTCGAGGCCGGGACGCCCGATATCGCCGGCGCCATCGGCCTGGGCCGCGCGATCGAGTACCTCGAGTCGCTGGACTGGGAGGGGGCGGTGGCGCACGAGGCGCGGCTGCTCGAATATGCCACCGAGCGCCTGCAGGCGGTGCCGGGGCTGCGCATCATCGGGCAGGCGGGCGACAAGGTGCCACTGGTGTCCTTCGTGATGGACGACGTCCACCCGCACGACATGGGCACCATCCTGGACCACCGGGGTCTGGCGGTGCGCGCGGGCCACCACTGCGCGATGCCGGTGATGACCTTCTACCGCGTCCCCGCCACCTCGCGCGCCTCGATGGCCTTCTACAACACCTTCGACGAGATCGACCGTCTCGCTGAGGGCCTGCGGTACGCCCGGGAGATGCTGGCATGAGCGACATGAGTGACCTCTACCAGGAACTGATCCTGGACCACAAGCGCAACCCCCGGAACTTCCGCGACATGCCGGATGCGACCCGCGCGGTGGACGGTCACAACCCGCTTTGCGGCGACCAGTTGCGGCTGTTCGTGAAGGTCGCGGACGGGCAGGTGGAGGACGTCAGCTTCATCGGTGTCGGCTGCGCGATCTCGGTGGCCTCGGCCTCGATGCTGACCGAGGCGGTGCGGGGCAAGACCGTAGAGGAGGCCCAGCGCCTGTTCGCCGAGATGCACGACCTGCTGACCAGTGACCACCCGCACGCCGACCCGGCCGAGCTCGGCAGCCTCGGCGCGCTGGCCGGTGTCCACGAGTACCCGATGCGCGTGAAGTGCGCCACCCTCTCCTGGCACACCCTCGACACAGCCCTCACCAGCGACGAGGAATCCGTCACCACGGAGTGAGCTGCAGGTCTCAACCCCAGGCCCCGCAGGAGGCCAGCCCCCTGGGCGACCGTCCCCAACGCCGGATCGCCGAGAGGGCTCG
>RECA01000152.1 GCA_007692435.1 Thioalkalivibrio sp. | reverse complement strand
ACACACGCCGGGGCTCGGATTATTCCCCGTCGTGTACCAGTCGTACCTCGAAGCGCTGGCGCTTGTGGCGCCAGTTGCTGAAGCCGTTGGCGAAGTGGACCGTCCACGCGTAGAAGGCGTCGTAGGCGGCCTCCGAACTCGTCCAGAAATTGGCCGGCGGGGTGTTGGGGAAGGCCTGCGGGTCGATCGCGGGGTTGAAGACCCGGTATTCGACCAGCGTCTGCAGTTCCTCCACGGTGGGCAGGCGCCATTCGCCGTTACCGGGGAGGTCCGTGTCCAGCGTATTCGCCTGGTCCCAGGTGTAGCGGTTCGCGAGTCCCGCACAATGGTCATCCACCAGCGTCTGGCCGACACTGCACCGCGCCCAGGTCAGGCCCGTCTTGGAATCGAACACCACTGCGCCTTCTTCCATGATCTCGTAGCGCGAATCAGCCGGATCCGCGTACACGGCCGTGTGGCCCGCCAGCATCAGTGCGACCCCCGCGATCAAAACCTTCATTACTACCTCCTCTCCTGTTTTTATGAATGCCGACTGACGAGATCCGAGCGGCAGACCACCCCGGCCGCACGCAAGGAACCATGCGGTTCGGGGCAAGTGACGAGCATAGCAAAAGCGGCTGCGGGTCGTTGCCTGCTTGTCGTCCAGGCCCGACAGGCTGTCAGGAAGGGCCGCCCAACGATCCTGGGGATACGCGCCGCCGCGAAGGAGGAGGGCGGAGGCGCCAGGGAGTACGGCGGCTTGATCCCGCTTTCATCCGTTCAAGCCTGCTTCCGCGGCAGGAGGCGAGCCTCCTGCAGGGCACAGCGGCGGCAAGCCGCCGCACTCCATAGCGCATGGCCCGCTAGCTCGTCAGGGAGTGTTGGAAATCCCGAAGCATCTGGTCGATATGCGCGCGGATGCGTGCCTCGTCCTTGATCGCGAAGTCCAGGAAGGTCTGGGCGACCGTGGACAGGACCTTGCGCCGCGGATGCACGATATTCCACTGCCGCACGATCGGAAACTCCGCGACGTCCAGAAGGCCGATCGGGCCGCAGGTTCCTTCTGAGCTCAGGGTGTGCAGCGAAAGGACCGCGATGCCGAGGCCCCCGATCACCGCCTGCTTGATGGCCTCGTTGCTACCGAGCTCCATGCGGATCTTCGGCTCGATGCCGTTCCGTTCGAAGAGCTTCAGGGTCGCTTCCCGGATACCGGAGCCGGGTTCGCGCATCAGGAAGTATTCGCGGGCCAGGCGCTGCAGCGGGATACTGCGTCGGCCGATCAGCGGGTGGTCCCGCCGGGCCATGACCACGAGCGGATTGGGCGCAAAGGGGTATACGGCAACGTCGGTCAGCTGGTCGGGAACATGCCCGATGATGTAGAGATCATCGTCATTGTTCGCCAGCCGCGCCAGCACCCTGTCGTAATTGCTCACCTCCAGCGAGAGCTCGACCTCGGGGTAGCGGTGGGCGAACTGCCCGAGGATGCTCGGTGCCAGGTACTGCGCCGTGGTGATGGCGGCCAGGCGCAGGCGGCCGCGCTTGAGGCCGTGCATCTCGGCGAGCTGCATCTCGAGGTTGCTGAGCGACCCCAGGATCTCCCGGCAGGCCGCGTACAGCAGGTGACCGACCTCGGTGGGGAAGACCTTGCGCCCGACGTGCTCGAACAGCGGCATGCCGAGCGCATCGGAGAGTTTCTTGATCTGGATCGAGACCGTGGGCTGGGTCAGGAAGAGCTCCTCGGCGGCCTGCGTGAAACTGCCCAGCCTGACGATCGCCTCGAATACCTGGAGCTGGCGCAGCGTCGCATGCCGGATCAGGTGGCCCGGCAACTCCGACTTCAGCATCACCTGGCGCCCGGCCGTTTCCCGTGACGTCATGCCGGCGCCGGTGCCCGTGGGTCGGGGGCGGCCGGTTCCGGCCGTTGGGCGCTCAATTCTGCAACTCGACGGGGGCGGTGTACATCAGCAGGCCATAGTTGTGTTCGTAGGCGGACTTCAGGCGTTCCACGATGCGTTCGCAGAGCTGCGCGTTTCCGATGACCTCGATGCGGATATTGCCACCCTGGGTCCACCGGCCGGAGCGGGTGCCGTGCGTGCCGCGGCCGCGGCCATCGACGATCGTGTAGCCGTGCGCCCCCAGTTCGGTGATCTCCTCGATCAGGATGTCTTCCAGGACGGCCTCGCTGACGATGACCAGGAGAGTCATTGGTTTCGCGGTCATGATTGTCAGGCTCCAATGGAATGGATGAACTGGGCCATCCAGAAATAGATCGGGATGCCCACGAAGATGTTGAACGGGAAGGTTATGCCCAGCGCCGCGCCGATGGAAAGGGCCGGGTTGGCCTGGGGTACCGCGATGCGCATGGCCGCCGGAGCCGCGATATAGGAGGCGCTGGCGTAGAGGGTCGCCAGCAGCATGGTGCCGCCGACGGACAGCCCCAGCGCCCAGCCGAGGACGGTGCCAACCACCGCCGAGAGGAGTGGCGTGATGATCGAGAAGCTGATCAGGAACACGCCGTAGTCGCGCAGCCCGGCGATCCGTGAGGCGGCGACCAGTCCCATCTCGAGCAGGAACAGCGCGAGGATGCCCTTGAAGAGGTCGAAGAACAGGATGTCCAGCGGCTTGATGCCCTCGGGGCCGGCAATGAAGCCGATCACCAGACCACCGGCGAGCAACAGGATGCTCTTGCCGAAGAAGACCTCCTGAAACAGCTTGCCCCAGCGCACCGTGCCGGCTCCGTAGCGCGCCAGCATCACGCCGATGACCAGTGCGGGCATCTCGAGCAGCACCAGGAAGACGATCATGAAGCCCTCGAAATCGATGTCCTCCTGCGCCAGCAGGGCCACACCGACCGAGAAGGTCACCACGCTCACCGACCCGTAGTGCGCACTGATTGACGCCGAATCCGCCCGGGTCATGCGCCCGAGGTAACGCAGCACCGGGAAGCAGACCAGCGGAATCAGCGAGCCCACGAAGAGGATCGCAAGCGATGGCAGGATCAGCTCCGTGAGCGGAAACTCCGCCAGCTTCACGCCACCCTGCAGTCCGATCGCCAACAGCAGGTAGATCGAGAGCGCATCGTAGATCGAGCCGGGAATCTTCAGGTCAGAGCGGACCAGGCCCGCAAAGACACCAAGCAGGAAGAAGAGCACCACGGGTTCGAATTGCATGGCCGGTTTCCTGTGCGAACGGATCTCTACGGGTGGTTTATCGAGCCAATTCCGCTGCGGAGTATACCGCGCCGCTGGCTGTGGCCCTCGGCATCACTCGGCCCAGCGCCCAAGGTAGGCCTCGATGGCATCGACCACCGCCTGGGCCTTGATCACGAGTCCCAGATCGATCATCTCCGACCCGATGAACGTGCCGCCCTGGTTGGCGGGTACCGGTCCGGGTACGAGCTGGTTCTCCTCCTCGCGGAAGAAGACCGCCGCGATCACGCCGGCGAAGATGAACTTGTGCCCGACGCTCTGGATGCGGCGGCTCAGGTCGGGCTGGTAGACGAACACCGGGCTGCCGCTGGATCCGGGATAGACCGCGGCGTCGATCAGGAACTCGGGGCGGCCCTCGAAGTCGAGCGCCATTGGGGTGGCCGTGGTGCCGCGGCGCATGATCGGCATCAGGTTCACCTGGTCCCAGACGCCGCTGGGATAACCGACGAAGAGGATCTCCTCCAGGGCATCCAGGGCGTGCAGCACGTTTGCGTCGGGGGCCAGCCGGCTGTCGATCCCGTGGTAGTAGAGCTCCACGCCCTGCTCGCGCGCCGCCTGCTCCAGCGGGCGTATCGGGATGATCGCCAGATCGATCTCGGGGTCGGGGTGCGGGAACCAGGCGTGGGGGAAGTGCTCGATGTTGATCTGGAAGCGCTGGCCCAGCGCGGGCTTGCCCTGGCGCTTCTGGGTGAAGACGAGGCCGCCGCTGCGGACGTTGTCGACCAGGTGCCGGTTGGTCACGATGAAGTTGTGCGTCCCGCGCTTGTGCGCGTGGCTGATCACGAAGGCGGTTCCGGAACCCTCGCTTCCGTCCTCGAGCACCGTGTCGACCCGGACGGTATTGAACAGCAGCTTCTTGCTGATGGTGTTGGGATCCATGGCGCTAGATTCGGTTGCTCGTCAACGGGTCAGCCCCAGGTAGAGCATCGGCAGCTTCTCGGGCAGCCGCTCGACGTGATCGAGCACGGTGAAGTGGCTCATCCCGAAGATCCGGGAGACGTACTGGTCCGCGAGCGGATCCAGCGACAGGGCGTAGGTGGTGATGCCATTGCGCGACAGTTCCTCCACCGCGCGCTTGGCGTCCTGACGCAGGTACTGCGGATCCCGCACGTCGTTGTCGGCCGGTTCGCCGTCGGTGATGACGAAGACGATCTTCTTGTTCTTCGGCTGCTGGCCCAGGTACATGCCCGCATGGCGCAGCGCCGCTCCCATGCGCGTCGAGTACGCACCCTTCATTCCGGACAGCCGCGCCTTCACCGCGTCGTTGTACGGTTCCTCGAAGTCCTTGAAGCGGTAGTAGTGCACGTCGTGGCGGCCGTCCGAGCAGAACCCGTGCAGCGCGAAGGGATCCCCGATCCGCTCCAGCGCATCCGAAAGCAGGACGGTGGCCGCCCGGGTCAGGTCGAGCACCGTGTAGTCCTGGCCGCGCACCTTGTCGTTCGCGGACTCGGACATGTCCAGCAGCACGAGCACCGCCAGGTCCCGGACGTTGCGCTTGTAGCGCATCATGATGCGTGTGTCGGGCTGCTGGCCGGTGCGGATGTCCACCATTGCACGGACCGCCGCGTTGATGTCGAGCTCGTCGCCGTCTTCCTGGCGGCGCAGGCGCTGCATGCCCTGCGGGATCATGGACTCGATCAGGAACTTGATGCGCGAGATCACCGGCTTGTGTTCCTCGGTGATCGCCTCGATGCGCTCGAGATCGGCCGGCTGGGGCCGGCGCTCGAGCACGGTTACCCAGCTGGGTCGCTCGAGCTGAATCTGGTAGTCCCACTCGTGGTAGTGGAACGGGTCCGAGACCGGGGGCTTGCCCTCGAGTTCGTTGATGGTCACGCCTTCCTGGTCGAGATAGAACTCGGTTGGCAGGACCCAGACCTCCTGGGCGTCATCGCCGGCAAACTCGTAGTCGAGCGTGTTCACCATCTCGATCACGCTGACCGTCTTGCGCACCTGTTTGGGCGCCCAGGTCGCCTCCAGCGCGGCCTCGGCATCGTACTCCGCGGATTCCCAGACGGTCCGGTTGTCGTCCCGGTAGATCGCCCGGAGCCCGTCGGTGCGGAAATTGAATCCCGGCAGCGGCAGTTTCGCGAGGCTGTGGGACAACTCCACGCCGATGTTCCAGCTGATCCGGTTGCTGGAGAGGTCTTCTTCCGCGCGAAACAGGGCCACGCCCTGCCGGACCCACGGGTGCGGGTCGTCGGACTCCGGATCGAGCAGGGCGAGGGCCAGCCGGTTCAGCAGGTCGCCGACCGTCTGCGGATCGCCCCGTTCGAGGGGCGGGTGCAGCTTCAGCCACGCCCCGCGCATTCCGGGGAACTGGCGGCAGGCCAGCTCCTCCACCCGCGCATCCTCGATGGCCTCGATGATCGCCATCTGCGTGTTGTCCAGGGTCTCCATCGACAGGGGCTCACGGGTGAAGACCAGGTGCGCGGCACAGTGGTTGGCAGCAGCGCGGTAGATCTCCACGCCCGAGACCACGGCCTCGTCGGGCGTGTCGTCGCCGTAGGGGCGGTAGTCGTCGAAGGCATCGGCGATGTGGATCACGTAGTGCTCGATGAAGGGCTTCAGGCCCTCGCGGCTCTCGAAGTCGCCCGCGGTGGGCCGGAGAAAGAAATCGCGGCCCCACATCGCGCGCAGGTAGATGTTCAGGCGCCGCTGGATATCGACGAAGAGGGTGCCCTTGCGCTCGGTCTGCAGCACCGAGTGGGAGTCCGGGCTCTCCAGCGCGAAGTAGCGGACCTGGCCCTCGAAGTCCGTCTTGTAGGCCTGTGCACCCCAGTTCACCCAGCGCCGCAGCCCGCCCAGCGTGAGCTGTGTCAGCAGCCGGTCGAGATTCTCCAGCATCGGCCGCAGGCCGCGCGGCGCCTGGCCCAGCATCACCTCAAGTACCCTCAGGTAATGGCGGAAGAGGTCCGCGTCCCCGAGGCGCTCGGCGGCGAGCGGGGAGGTCGCGACGACCAGCGTGAGGACCTGCCCCGAGGTCTTCGAGGCCATGCTGAGCAGGAAGCTGACCAGGTCCGGGAGGTTGTCCTCGCCGATCGCCCGCGCCATTTCCGGCATCTCCTGGAGGTAGGTGACCACGAGCTCCTTGCCGCGCCCCAGCTGGTGCAGGGCGACCGCTCCCTTGAGATAGTTGTCCAGCCCCCTGGATGAAAAGACGCGCGCGGCCTCGTTCCAGGAGGCCCGCAGCACGTCCTGGGCATCGTGCGGTAGATCCTCGAGGATCTCCGCGTAGTCTTCGAGATGGATGGCCATGGCAGGGGAGGGTACGCCGCCGGGGCGGCGTACCGCGTCCTCAGAAGTAGGTGGTCACGGCCGAATCCAGCGCGTCGCGCATGTCTGGATCGTCGGTGATCGGCCGCACCAGCGCCACCCGGCAGGCGGCCAGCGGCGGCACGCCCTTCGCGATCAGCGAACCCGCGTAGATCAGCATCCGGGTGGACAGGCCCTCGTCGAGTCCGTGCCCCTTGAGGTTGCGCGCGCGCTCGGCGATGTGCACCAGGTTCTTCGCGGTCTCGATGTCCACCCCCGTTTCGTGCGCGACGATCTCTGCCTCGATGTCGTGTTCGGGGTAGTTGAAGTCGAGGGCGCCGAAGCGCTGCTTGGTGGACTGCTTGAGGTCCTTCATCAGCGACTGGTAGCCGGGGTTGTAGGAGATCACGACCTGGAAGTCCGGGTGGGCCTCGATCACCTCTCCCTTCTTCTCCAGCGGCAGCACCCTGCGCGCATCGGTCAGCGGATGGATCACGACCGTGGTGTCCTGACGCGCCTCGACCACCTCGTCGAGGTAGCAGATCGCGCCGTGGCGCGCCGCCGCCGCGAGGGGACCGTCCTGCCAGCGTGTGCCGCTGGCATCGAGCAGGAAGCGCCCGACCAGGTCGGAGGCCGTCATGTCCTCGTTGCAGGCGACCGTGATCAGCGGCTTGCCCAGCCGCCAGGCCATGTACTCGACGAAACGGGTCTTGCCGCAGCCGGTCGGCCCCTTGAGCATCATCGGCATGCGCACCGAATAGGCGGCCTCGTAGAGGTCGATCTCGTCGGCCACCGGACGGTAGTAGGGCTCCTCCCTCACCATGTAGGGGCCGAGCAGATCCGCGGGTGGCGTGCCGTCGGCCGCCGGCCGGGGGGCGGGCGGGCGGGAGAGCGCCGGCCGCGCCGTGCCCGGTGAATAGGATTTGCGGCGGGGTGCGTAGGTTCGCGTGAAGGGGTCGCGGGACATAGTGGTCACCTGCTCCTCGATTGCAGTCAGTCCGGCCAGACGCGGTCGGGGAAGAGCGCGGTTCCGCTCTCGGGGACCTCGTCCGCGGACGCGGGCTTGCCGCGCTTGGCCTTTGTGGCGGCCGGTTTCCGGGGGGCGGCCGAGGTCTTGCGCGTGCCGGACCGTGGCTTTGCGGCAGGCCCGTCGCTGCTCTGCGCCGGCTTCCCGGGTTCGGCAGGGCCCTGGCCTCCCGCCTTTCCGGACTCCGTTTCGGTCTTGCCTTCGGCCTTGGGATCCTGCGCCGCCTTGGCCTGGCGGACGCTTGCGGACAGCTTGTCTTTCGTGGTCGTCATAATCCGATCACCTCGTCGATCACGGCTTCGATTTCGGCCGTCGCCGGTGCTCCGCGGCGGCCCAGCTGGTAGACGGAGACGCCGTCCAGTGCGGCACCCCTGTAGATTGCCCGGCGCCGGATGGCGGCCTCCAGCACCGGGACATCGAATTCCGTCAGGGCATCGCGCATGGATGCAGACAGCGCGCTGCGTGGTTCCATCTGGTTGAGCACCAGGAAGGCCTTCAGTTTGCGGTTCACCTTGCGCGCCTCCTCGATCTCGACCGGCAGACGCAGGCTGGCCCACAGGTCCACCGGTGACGGCAGGATCGGGATCAGCGCGATGTCGCAGGCGCGGAGCGCCTGCAGGGAGGCGTGGCTCTCCAGCGACGGCGGACAATCCAGCACGGTGTAGCGGTACGCGCGAAAACCCTTCTGCAGCGTCCCCGCGTCCCAGTCGCCGATCATCTGCTTCACGGTGGCGGGGAAGGGCGCGTTGCCGAGACTCGCCCACTGCCGCGCCGAGCCCTGGGGATCGAGATCGATCACTACGGTGTCACCCCGTCGGGCCAGGCCGGCGGCGAGGTTCATCGCAAGCGTGGTCTTGCCGGCCCCGCCCTTCTGGTTGACCACCGCGGTGACATGCGTCGCCATTTCAGGTACCCGCCGGACCCGGGAGCGCGTTGATGCGCGCCGCGAGTGCGTATTCTTCCGGCCCGGGTTCACCGCCCTCGGGTGCCTCCACCGTGATGTTCGCGTAGGTGGTGCCGAAATTGATGTTCTGCGGGTGCACGCCCACCTCCTCGGACAGTTCGGCCAGTGCGTCGAGAAACGCGCGCGTCTCCCGGTAGCTGCCGAATTCGAAGCGGCGGAACAGCGCCGGTGGGCGGCCGCGCAGTTCCCATCCGTCCGGCACTTCCATCATGTCTTGCCCGGCGCGTTCAGCATGCCGTCGATCTCCTTTACGTGGGCCAGCTCGTCCTCGAGGATGTCACGCAGCAGCGCCGCTCCTTCCGCATCGCGCATGCGCTCGGCGTGGGCGAGGGCATCGCGGTACAGCCGCACCGCGTCGGCCTCGAGAACACGATCCGCCGCGAGCAGGTCCTCGGCACTTCGCCCCAGGCGGGCCGGCGTCAGATTGCCGGCCGAAGGCGCCACGCCGAGCAGGATCAGCCGCTCCATCAGGCGTTCCGCGTGTGCCAGTTCCTCGACCGCCTCCGCCCGCAGGTGCGCGGCCAGCGGCTCGTCACCCCACAGGCGTGCGAGAGCACTCTGGGCGAGGTACTGCTGCACCGCGCCCATCTCGTGCGTGAGTGCACGGGCGAGCCAGCCGATGGCCCGGGGATCCACGCCCATCGAGTGGCGCCCTAGCTGCGGGTCGAGGTCAGTTCGGCATCACGGCCACCGCCCTCGGCGTCCGGTGCGGTCGGCAGGATGCCTTCCACCTCATTGTGCACGCGGGCGATGATGTGCGCGGCCACCAGGCCGTCACCGACACGCTCGCAG
>RECA01000148.1 GCA_007692435.1 Thioalkalivibrio sp. | reverse complement strand
GCAGGAGGCGAGCCTCCTGCAGGGCAAAGCGGCGGCAAGCCGCCGCACTCCATAGGGGGGGTTATCGTCAGGGCGGGCCTCGGGTGCGGAAGCGGATGCTGCCGTCGGGAGCGACCAGGCCGTGGCGGCGCAGCCACGCGTCCGCGTCCTCGCTGTCGGACTGAAACCAGGCGCGGGTCGAACCCAGCCGGAAACTGTAGCCCCAGGCATCCATGTCCTGCATCAGCGCATCCGGCCCGATGCCGGGCAGGTGGCCGGCCAGCAGCACCTGCAGGCGGCAGACCGCGGACTCCTCCAGGTCGTCGCCGCCCGCATCCGTGTGCACCCGGGCGCGGCGTGCCGGATCCATGCAGATCAGGTGACAGGCCTCGTGCAGGGCCGAGTGCACGGGGGTGTCGGGGCGGACGTGCAGCGTGCGGCCGACGATGCCCGCCTCGGGTTCACCCCAGAAGCTCCCCGGGAGGGTGCTGCCGGCGGGGTGCAGCATCAGCTCGATGCCGAACCTTTCCAGCAGTCCCTTCAGGGCGTGCAGATGCTGCGGGGTGCAGCGATGCCGTGCCGGGAGGTGATTGGCACCGGGGTATTCCCCAGCAGCCTGCACGGTCGTAGCAGTCGTCTCCATCAGGAGGCGCTGTACTCCTCCGGGGTCAGCGCACGGATGGACAGTGCGTGCACGGCACCGCTCGCGATCTCTTCGCGGACGGTGCCATAGACCGTCTGGTGTTTCTTCACCGCGTTCATGTCGGCAAACATCGGGCTGACCACCAGGGCCTCGAACTTGCCCTCGCCGCCGGTGACCTCGACCTTTTCGGCCTCGGGCAGGCGGGAACGGATGAGTTCGGCGACTTCGTTCGCTTGCATTGGACGTCTCCATGTACACAGTGGCGGGATGCGGCATCATAGCCAAATCGGCGGCCGCCCACAGACAGACGCACGGGCCGTCGGGTACCGCGCGGACGACGCGGAACTCGCCGTCCTGCGCACGACCCAAGACATACATACACAACCGGAAGGAACAGGCCAATGCTCTTCAGACAGTTGTTCGAGCCCGAATCCTCTACCTACACCTACCTGCTCCACTGCCCCGACACCGGTACCACGGCGCTGATCGATCCGGTGATCGAGACGGTGGATCGCGATCTGGAGGTCCTGCAGCAGCTCGGTCTGCACCTCGATTACGCGATCGAGACGCACATCCACGCCGATCACATCACCGGCGGGCGGATGCTGCGCGAACATACCGGCTGCAAGCTCGCTGGTCCGGCACTGGACGAACTGCCGTGCCGGGACGTCGGTCTGCGCGAGGGCGAGCCGATGCGCATCGGGAACCTGACGCTCAACCCGCTGTTCACCCCGGGGCACACCGATGCCCACCACGCCTATCTGCTGGATCACGGCGGCCTGCCGATGCTGTTCTCCGGCGACGCGCTGCTGATCGAGGCCTGCGGACGCACCGACTTCCAGTCGGGTGACGCCACGACCCTGTATCACTCGATCCACAACAAGTTCTTCGTGCTGCCGGACGAGACGCTGGTCTACCCCGCGCACGACTACGAGGACCGGCAGATCACCACCATCGGCCAGGAGAAGCTGCGCAACCCCCGCCTGGGCAAGGACAAGAGCCTGGAGGAGTTCGTACAGATCATGGACGGCATGGATCTGCCCTATCCGAAGAAGATCGACTGGGCCCTCCCGGGCAACGTGGGTTGCGGTGTCTGTCCCGACAACCTGCCACCGGAGAAGGAACGGCTCTGCGAGCTGGATCGTCAGGGCTGACGGCGGCCTTGCTCGCGATGACGGGTCGATTCAGCGTCTGCGGTACACCATGCGGCGGCGCACGGGGCGGTACCCGCATCGGGTCGGCGCTGATGGACCCGGGGACGCGATGTACGCGGCACTGTTGACTGCTGGTTGCGCTCGGATCCCCGTTTCATCGCACCGGGGATGAAGCGCGGCGCCGGCCGTCGCGGTCTGCGGGCGCTGGTGCTGGCCTCGCTTCCGCTGTTTGCGACGGTGCCGGCCGGTGCCGAGACCGGCCTGCGGCTCGAGCTGGATATTGGCTCGCTGGTTCACGAGGCCTTCGATGCCCGCGGTCTGCGCGCGCACCTGTCCTGGGTCGGGCCCGAGCCCCGCTTCGAGGTGCAGGCCGATCGCCTGCATCTTCCCGAACCCGTCGGCCGGGTCGAGGCGCTGCACCTGCGCTGTCCGCGCGCGGAGGTCACCGCCCGGCGCCTGGCATGCCCCGACGCCCGCCTGACCGCGCGGGGCGATGGATGGCGCCTCGACGCGGCGGCGCTCGACTTCGACTGGGACCGGGAAGCCGGTTTGGTGCGTTTTTCCGTTCCGTGGCCGGGCCTGTTCCGCGGGCGCGGCCGCGTCAGCGGCCTCGCCGGTGCCCCCGGGCTGCGCGTGGATCTCGATCTGGCCGGGCTCGATCTGCCGATGCTTCTGGGGTCCGGGCTGGTGCCGCTGGAGCTGCCCGTGGCAGTCCAGGCCGGGACCGCGGGCGTCGCCGGCCGCATCGATACCCGCGGGCGGGTGCCGGCCGCGCAACTGGATCTGTCGGTCTCCGGGCTGGACTTCAGCGATCCCGCCGGGCTGCACGCCGCGGAGGGCCTGTCGGCGTCGGGGCGAGTGGCCCACGGCCCGGCCGGGTACGAGGTTCAGGCCCGGTTCACCGAGGGTGCGGCATTCTTCGATCCGTGGTTTCTGGATCTTGCGGAGGCAGGGCCGGTGTCCGTGTCGATCTCTTCGTTGCAGACCGTCCCAGGCGTCGCGGACGGTGTCGGCTGGAGCGCCGCCTCGGGGGAGATGACGCTCGGGGGACACACCCGGTTGCAAGGGACGGGGCTGCAGCATCGGGGGGACCGGCTGGAGCAGGGCGAGATCGAGTGGCAGACCGGACGGCTGGATCTCGCGGGCGGTTTGCTGGCCGAACCGATGCTCGCCGGGACGGTCCTCGGCCGTTCGCGTTTCGAGGGCGAGACCCACGGTCGCCTGAGCGTTTCGCAGGGCCGTGTGCGGGCCGTGGAGGCCTCCTGGCAGGGCCTGGGGCTGAACGACGACCTTGGCCGTTTTGCATTGCGGGATTCCGCCGGCAGGATCGCCTGGAGCGACGATGCGTTGGCGCCGGAGTCGCACCTGACCGTCGCCGCCGGCGAGGTTCTGGGCCTTCCCGCCGGTCCCTTCCAGATGCACTTCCAGCTCGAGCCCCGTGGCCTTCGCCTGCTGGAACCGCTGTTCGTTCCGGTGCTGGATGGCGGTGCCGGCGCAGACCATTTCCACCTTCGCGTGGGGCCGGAGGGGCCGGAGGTCGAGTTCGAGGGCGGCATCCGTGCGCTGAGCCTGGAGCGCCTGACCGAGGCCCTGGGCTGGCCCCGTTTCACGGGCAGACTGGCCGGCATCATTCCGCGCGTGTTCTATGATGTCGATGGCCTGCGCGTGGACGGCCTGCT
The DNA here is from genome assembly GCA_007692435.1 of Thioalkalivibrio sp. Lineage (GTDB taxonomy): Bacteria > Pseudomonadota > Gammaproteobacteria > Ectothiorhodospirales > Ectothiorhodospiraceae > Thioalkalivibrio. Next base: position 5,778 of record RECA01000148.1, on the reverse strand, counting down.
GCTGGTGCAGGTCTTTGACGGGGAGATCGTGCTCAGCGGTCTGCGCATCCGCAACCTCTTCGGGATTGCCCCTGAACTGGAGGTCTCGGCGGAGGTCCGTCGACTCGAGCTGGATCTCCTGACCAGCGCCCTGGATGTCGGCCGGGTCGAGGGACGGCTTTCCGGTCGCGTCGAAGACCTGCTGCTGGTCGATTGGGTGCCGCAGCGGATGCGGCTGTCCCTGGCCACGCCCGAGGAAGATCCCGGACGGCGGCGGATCAGCCAGCGCGCGGTCGAGAATCTGACCGCGGTCGGCGGTGGAGTCCAGGGCAGGCTCGCGGCCACCTTCCTGCGCGTGTTCGACGCCTTCGCCTATCGCCGGCTGGGGTTCAACTGCGAACTGGAAGGTGACGTCTGCCTGGTCTCCGGGGTCGTGGACCATCCGGACGGCACCTTCACGCTGGTCGAAGGCGGGGGGCTGCCGCAAATCGAGGTGATTGGCCACAACCGGCGGGTAGACTGGCCGGAACTGGTGCGGCGGCTTGACGCCGTTCGAGAAGGCCCCCCGCCTGTTGTACAGTGATCGACGAGAATGGAATTTCCCCCTGGCTGCGCCCTGCGCAGAGGAGAAGCGTAATGAGGGCCTTGAGTCGCATGTTCGCAGTGCTGGTGGTCGTGCTGGCGGCCAGCGCCTGCGTCACGATCCACATCTACTTCCCCGCGGCTGCCGCCGAGGAGGCGGCCAGAACCATCGTGCGGGACGTCCTCGAGGCCCCGGGCGCGCCGCCGCCATTTGAACCGGATGCGGCGCCCGAGCCGACCAGCCGCGGAATCACGCCGCTGCTCATGCCGGCGGTCGCGTGGGGCCTGGACCGTCTGGTCGCACCGGCCTCCGCGCAGGCGCCCGATCTGCGCGTGGAGAGCCCCGCGATCAACCGTGTGCGCACGTCCATGCGCTCGCGCAGCCCGGAACTGGCCCCCTACCTGCGCAACGGTGCGATCGGGTTCGCACGCGACGGCTTCGTCGAGGTCCGGGATCTCTCCGACGTGCCGCTGGGGGAACGTTCCCGGGTGCAGCGGCTGGTGAGCGAGGAAAACGCCGACCGCCGGACCCTGTACCGCGAGATCGCCCGGGCCAACGACCGCCCGGACTGGGAGGACCGGATCCGCGAGACCTTTGCCCGCGTGTGGGTGGAAGAGGCGCCGGCCGGTTACTGGTACCAGGACGCCGACGGTAACTGGCGCCAGAAGTGAAACGGGGGGAGGCCGATTCGGGGCGTCTGGAGCGCTGGCGCGAACGCGCCGACGAGCTGTTGAACCGCGCGGACCTCACCGCGATGCCACGTGGCCAGGCGCTGGCGGTCGGTATCCTGCGCGGCATCGGCGGCATCGTGCGCGAGGCCACGGAGGGCCAGTTGACCCTGCGGGCGATGAGCCTCGTCTACACCACCCTGCTGTCGATGGTGCCCCTGCTGGCGCTGTCGTTCTCGGTCCTGAAGGCCTTCGGCGCCCATAACGCGGTCGAACCCCTGATGCTGAACCTGCTGGAGCCGCTGGGCGAGCAGGGCGCGGAGATCACGCGCAACGTGATGGAGTTCATCGACAACATACAGGTCGGTGTCCTCGGGTTCGTCGGCCTGATCTTCCTCGTCTACACGGTGATCGCGCTCGTGCAGAAGATCGAGCAGGCCTTCAACGACATCTGGCAGGTCGAGGGCATGCGCAGCTTCGGTCAGCGCTTCAGCAACTACCTGTCCGTGATCATGGTCGGGCCGCTGCTGGTGGTATCCGCACTCGGCGTTACGGCGACGGTGATGTCCACCGCGCTGATGCAGCGGGTGGCCGCGATCGAACCGCTTGGCATGCTGCTGGAAGCGGCCTCCAGCCTGATCCCGATCGCGCTGATCGTGGCCGCCTTCACCTTTGTCTACATGTTCGTTCCGAACACCCGCGTACGGCTGATGCCCGCGTTGATCGGCGCGGTCATCGCCGGGGTGCTGTGGCAAGCGGTGGGGTGGGGCTTCGCCATGATCGTGGCCGGTTCCACGCGCTATGACGCGATCTACTCCGGCTTCGCGGTCGTGATCATGCTGCTGATCTGGGTCTACGTCTCCTGGCTGATCCTGCTGATCGGGTCGAAGATCGCCTTCTACATCCAGAATCCCGAGTACATCCGGGTCCGCGGGGCCGGCCAACTGCCCTCGGCCGCGATGCGCGAGCGCCTCGGGCTGCACCTGATGGCCGAAGTCGGTCGCCGGTTCCTCCAGGGGGACAAGGCACCGGCGCTGGAAGACCTCGCCCACCAGTTGCAGGTGCCGAGTCGCGTGCTGGCCGGGCCTGCCGGCGCCCTCGAACGGTCCGGGCTGCTGGTGGTTACGGGTGAGGACGAGCCCGGGTATGTGCCGGGCCGGGATCTGGCCGCGATCCCGGTCAACGAGATCCTGGGCGCCCTGCGCCACCAGGAGGACGATTCCCTGTACCAGCGGATGGAGGGTCAGGGCACGGTGGAGTCGCTGGTCGAACGGATCGAGCGCACGCGCTCGGAGGTCCTGGATTCCCTGACGCTGCGGGATCTGCTGACCGGGGGCGAGCCCGGTTCGGTAGCCGCCTCCTGAGGCGGAGGATTCGGGTCCCGCCCGGCCGTCACTTGCGGGACTGGATCAGGAAGTACACGCCTGCGGCGATGAAGATTCCACCGATGGCCAGCGCGCCGATGCCGCCGAGGCTCTGTCCCTCGCTGACGGTGAGCCGGCTGACGAAGACCTCGCCGGTGTACAGTGCGTAGGTGCCGACTCCGATCAGCACCAGGCCCACGATCACCAGCCCCTCGTCGATTCGCCGTCGATTCATCGCCTTGCCCCGGTCAGCCCTGGCAGAGGTAGTCGCGCGTGATCGGTACCGCGTCGTGCCGCTTCGCCATCTGCACGTGGAAGACGACCTGGTCCCAGTAGCGGAACGTGCCCTCGCAGGAGGCCAGGTAGAACTCCCACATCCGGCAGAAGCGCTCGTCGAAGTGCTCGGCGACCTCCGGCCGCACCGACTGGAAGCGCCGGTACCACTCTGCCAGGGTCTCCGCGTAATGCAAGCGCCAGACCTCCAGGTCGGTGACCATCAGCGGGGTGGGTTCGAGCGCCGCGGAGAGTTCGGACAGGGCCGGGGTGTAACCGCCGGGGAAGATGTAGCGCCGCAGCCAGGTATTGGTGGTGCCCGGCGCGCCGGTGCGGCCGATGGTGTGCAGCAGCGCGACCCCGTCCTCCTTCAGCAGATCGCCGAGCTGCCGGAAGAAGGCCCCGTAATAGGGCTGTCCCACGTGCTCGAACATGCCGACGCTGACGATGCGGTCGTACTGTTCCCGGTGTTCCCGGTAATCCCGGAGATGGAAGGCGACGCGATCGTCGAGGCCGCGCGTGGCGCACTCCTCCCGCGCGACGCGCAGCTGCTCCTGCGACAGGGTCAGCCCGTCCACGGACACGTCGAACTCGGAGGCCAGGTACATCGCAAGCCCGCCCCAGCCGCTGCCGATGTCCAGCACCCGCATGCCGGGCTCCAGGCGCAGTTTCAGCGCGATGTGGTGGCACTTCGCGAGTTGCGCCTCTTCCAGGCTCATGTCCGGCTGCGCAAAGTAGGCGCAGGAGTAGAACATCCCGTCGTCGAGAAAGCGCCGGAAGAGCCATTCGTCGATGTCGTAGTGGTGGGACACGTTGCGATAGGACCGGCGCACGCGGTTGCCCTGCTGCAGCACCTTGCGCACCAGCCCCAGCGGATGCCGGCGCTGCTGGGCGAACATCTCCGCGAAGTTGCTCATGGTCAGGTGCAGCAATGGACGCAGGCCCTCGTCACCCGGGGCCCAGCCGCCTTCCATGTAGGTCTGGCCGAACTCGAAGCCGGGATCGGTGGCGATGCGCCGCAGCGTCGCAGGCTCCTTCAGCACGATGCTCGCCTCGGGTTGCCCGGATCCGAAGCGGCGCCGGGTACCGTCCGGCAGCTGCACGTTCAGGGTTCCCTCGCGCAGGTATTCTTCCAGAAGCCCGAATAGCGTCATGTCTCCATCCTTGAGGATTGATTGGGTGGGAGGTCTCTCGGGTAGGGGCGAATGCCTCTATCGTAGCGCAACCAGCAGGCCGTGACGTTCCATCTGCCCCAGCAGACCGCTCAGGCTCGCCTGCAGACGCGCGCGCTGGCGGTCCGTCCTGGCGCCGCCCAGTGCCCGGGTCAGACCCGGATCCCGCGCGGCGGCCGCGATCATCGCCTCCACCACCGCGGCGGGCTCGAGGCTTCCGTCGAGCAGCGCCAGCATCCGGGTCGACACGGGGTCGAGCTGCAGCGCCTGGTGGCGGGGTGTCGGGATCAGCCGTTCGCCGCGCTCGGCCAGCACACGGGCCAGGCGGGTGGCGCAAGGGCCGGATCCTGCCGGGCCTTCCGGGGGCACCGGGTCGGGCGGGCACAGCGTGGCCTGCACGCCGCCGGAGACGAAGAGGCTGAAGAGTTCCTCCGGCAGTGACGCGGTCTCACGGGGCGTCGGCGCATGGCCGGCCCCGGTGGCCCGCTCCAACGCCTCGGGCATGATCGCCTCCAGCGGCCGTGCGCGGGGGAAGGTCCCGCCCAGTGACTCGACCACCGCACGGAGCAACGGGGTCTCGACCCGGAAGACCTGCCCGGCGGCATTGCGGAAGACGCCTTCCCGGTCGGGCGCCAGGTCCGTGTACAGGGGCAGGCTCAGCAGCGCATCCAGGTCGACCTCGCGCGTCAGCGAGTCCGAGCCCCGGCAGAGCAGGGAGTGGCGAAACGGGCGCAGTGTCAGGAAATCCGCGTACTGCTCCTCGGCGACGAGGTCGTCGAAGCGTTCCAGGCTGGCCTCGGCCGCGGCTCCCAGCGTCGATGGAAACAGGGTGTGCAGCTGCGTGTCCGCCAGGTATTGCAGGCCGTGCGCCGCCGCGCGGTCCACGAACGTGCGGAAGAGCACCGGCTCGTTCGTCTCCTCCAGGTACTCGTGGTAGAGATAGCTGTCGCGGGCGTCCCGCAGGCGCTCCAGTTCCTTGCGCAGCCAGTCGTGGCCCGGCGGTGTCTCCTCCAGCGGGGTCCCGAGGAAGGCCAGCATCTCCCGCGCCCCCGCCAGGCGCTCCCGCGGGGTGGTGACGTCGCGCACGTGGTGCAGCAGCATGTCCCTGAGCATGCTCCGCTGCCGCCCGCCGGGCAGCGTGTTGTAGCTCACGTAGGCGATGCCCCCGGGGGCGAGCCGCGCGCCGCACAGCGCCATCACGTGCTCCTGCACCGCGGTGGGCACCCAGGAGAACACGCCGTGGGCAATGATGTAGTCGAAGGGTTCCCCCTGCAGTGGAATCTGCAGGATGTCCTGGTGCCGAATCTCGGCGTTGTCGAGACCCAGCGCCCGGCAGGTCTCCGCGCCCGCAAGCGCCTGTGCACGGGACAGCTCCACCCCGGTGCAGTGCGTGCCCGGAAGGTGGAAGGCGATCGGGAGGAGGTTGCCGCCGGCCGCACAGCCCAGTTCCAGGATCCGCGCCCGGGCCGGGTCCGGGGCCGCCAGCCCGAAGAGGCGACCGATCACCGCCAGCCGGTCGGGATGCGTCTCGGTGATCGGGAGGCTCTCGTAAGGGATCTCGTCGTAGCCGGGGAGGGTTGCGGTCATCGCGGGGGTCGGATGGTTTCGGGCATCGCAGTGTCGCGCACTCGGGTGCCGGCGACAAACCGCGGTGGCGCAGCCCCGCCTGCGCCGGAGGTGGAACCGCGATCCCCTAAAAGCAAAAGGGCGGCCCCTGAGGACCGCCCTGTCGATGCCGG
>RECA01000110.1 GCA_007692435.1 Thioalkalivibrio sp. | reverse complement strand
TCCCCGGCGCCGGATCGCCGAGAGGGCTCGCCTCCTACAGGGGGCCGGGGCGAGCGCTGTAGGAGGCCAGCCCTCTGGCCGATCTTCCCCGACGCCGGAATCGCCGAGAGGGCTCGCCTCCTACAGGGGGCCGGGGCGGGCACCGTAGGAGGCCAGCCCTCTGGGCGACATCCCCGACGGCTCAGGATCGGTCGGCCACCGCCACCAGCTGCCGATCCCGCCACAGGCAATAGAACACCCAGAGGAAGACCGGCACGTTCATCAGCAGGCCGTAGAGCAGCGGCACGAGCCCCAGTGCCGGCAGCTGCAGGATCGCAAAGGCCACCATCATCGCCACCCCGGCATTCTGAACCCCGACCTCCACCGTGATCGCGCGCGCGCTCCCCCGCGGGAGCCCGAACTGCCGCGAGGCCTGGTAGCCCATCGCCATGGCCGACATGCACAGCAGCAGGACGGCCAGCGTCTCGATGCTTAGCAGCGCCGGCAGGCGCTGATGGTAGACCAGGAAGAGTGCCAGCACGATGCTGACCATGGCCACGCCGGTGAAGACCTTCACCAGGGGCAGCCAGGTTTGAACGGCGCGGTCGCCCAGCCACCGCCGCAGCGCCATCCCCAGCGTCACCGGAACCACCGTCACCAGCAGGAGTTGCCCCACGGTGCTCCAGTAGGGAAGGTAAAACCCCTCCGCGGCAAGACCCAGCAACTGAAAATTCCAGCCCATGATCAGCGGCAGGGTGAACGGCACCAGCATCGCCGCGACCGCGGTCAGGCTGACCGACAGGGCGAGGTCTCCCTGCACAAGGTAGCTGAACATGTTGGAAGTGGCCCCGCCCGGCACCAGTGCCACCAGCAGGAGACCCGCGGCCACCATCGGCGACAGCGGCAGAAGCAGCACCAGCCCCCAGGCCAGCAGCGGCAGCGCCAGCATCTGCAGCCCGAGGCCCAGCGCCACCCTTCGCGGGTGCTGCAGAACACGCGCAAAGTCCTCGCGGGTGAGACTCAGGCCCATGGCCAGCATCACGCTCGCCAGAATCCAGGGCAACACCACCTGCGGCAACCACTCCCCCGCCATCTCGCTCCCTTGTCACGCCAATTGCGGCCGGGTCCGTCAGACCCGCATGAACGGGGGCCGCGGATGATAGACTGCCGCCGCTCCAGCATCACACGGCCGTCGCTGCCGTGTTGCTACCGATGCGGCTCACTGCGAAGGATAGCAGCCACCCCGCCCCGGGCGCACACTTCCCCGCGCGGATCCGGGTAAGCGCGCTGGCGCAACTCTGGACAAGCGGTTCCGGGCAGCTTGCCGGGATACAGCATGATGAGGATGGGTCGACCGTGAACTCCCTTCAGATCTGGTCGCAGACGGTTCGGCCGCGAACCCTGCCGGCGGCAGTAGGCCCGGTACTCCTGGGACAGGTCCTGGTGGTCGAAGGCCACTTCTCCTGGGTCACCGCGGTCCTGTGCGTGGTCTGTGCGCTGGCGCTCCAGATGGCGGTGAACCTCGCCAACGATCTCTTCGACGGACTGTCCGGTGTCGACCAGGCAGACCGCCTGGGCCCGACGCGCGCCCTGCAGAGCGGGCTGCTGAGCGCCGGCCAGCTCCGCCTCGGCCTTGGCCTGACGCTCGGGGTCGCCGTGGCAAGCGGGCTGTGGCTGATCGTCTTCGGCCACTGGCTGCTCTGGCTGCTCGGGGCGCTGGCGCTGCTCGGCGTGCTGGGCTACAGCGGGGGACGCCGCCCCTACGCGAACCGCGCGCTGGGCGAGGTGGCCGTCTGGCTCTTCTTCGGGCCCGTGGCGGTGCTGGGCAGCCTGCTCGCCCACCGCAGTCCGATCGGCCTCGACGCGATCCTGGCCTCGGCATGGGTGGGTCTGCCCGTCGCCGCGATCCTGGTGGTGAACAATCTGCGTGACCGCCACGGCGATGCGCGCGCCGGGAAACATACGCTGGCGGTCCGGATCGGCCCGCGCAACACCCGGTGGCTGTTTGCGGGTCTGCTCACGGTTCCGGTTCTCTTCGCCCTGCCGCTCCAGCTGCCGGGCTGGACCTGGCTTCCCTGGGTCGCGCTACTCGCCGGGGCCGCGCTGCTGAGCCGGGAGGCCGCCACCCGGGACGGTCACGCGCTGAATCCCCTGCTCGGCTGGACCGCGATGTTCTCCCTGCTCTTTGCGCTGTGGCTGGCCATCCGATACGGAGGGATCCTTCTGTGAGAACGTGGCCGCACGGTAGAGTAGGTCGGGGTTCCGGACGCGAACCGCGCCCCGACGGACCCTGCCCCCGGATCTCCCCTTCCCGAGGATCGACGCCATGAGCACGCCCGGCCAACCCGATGCGGTAACCGCCGCGCACAGCCGCAACCTGCGGCTCGTCTTCGGCGCCAGCGGATACATCGGCACCCACCTGGTACCCCGCCTGGTCGCTGCGGGATTCGACGTGCGGGCGGCGGCGCGCTCACCGGAGGTTCTGGAGGCCCGTGAATGGACCGGGGTCGAACGGGTTGCCGCCGATGCCCTGAAGCCGGAGACCCTGGAAGCCGCTCTGCGTGATGTCGACACGGCCTACTACCTGGTGCACTCGATGGCCGCCGGCCGCAACTTCGGCCAGATCGACCAGGAGGCCGCGGCCAACTTCGCCACCGCCGCGGCCGCCGCGGGCGTACGCCGCATCGTCTATCTGGGCGGGCTGGTGCCACCCTCCGCCGACACCGAGCACATCGTCTCCCGCCAGCGCACCGGCGACTTGCTGCGCGAGGGGGCCGTGCCGGTCACCGAAATCCGCGCCGGCATCATCGTGGGCCCCGGATCCGCCGCCTTCGAGGTGATGCGTGATCTCGTGTTCCACCTGCCCGTGATGATCACTCCGCGCTGGGTCCTCGCGAAATCCCCGCCCATCGCACTGGAGAACCTGATGGAATACCTGGTGCGGGCGCCGGAGGTACCCGGCACCGAGGGCCGAATCCTCGATGCGGCCGGGCCGGAGCACCTGACCTATGCGGAGATGATGCGCATCCTGGCCGAGGAGGCCGGCAGGCGGCCGCCCCGCATCATCCCGGTGCCGCTGCTCACACCCCGTCTGTCCTCTTACTGGTTGCGCTTCGTCACCGCCGTCCCCACGCCGGTCGCCCGGGCGCTGATCGCGGGCATGCGGCAGGACTTCATCGCCGACAACGAGGAGATCCGCCGGCTGATGCCGCAGGAGCTGCTGGACTTTCGCGCCGCCGTGCGCGCGGCCTTCGAGGCCGAGCGCCGCCACGAGATCGCCGCCCGCTGGACCGAGGGGGCCTTCGCGTTCCGGGACTACCGGCCCGACTACGCCTACTACGCCAAGCGTGCCAGCGGCGAGGCCATTGCGAAGGCCCCGGTCGCGGACACGTGGAAGGTGGTCACCTCGATCGGCGGCGCCAACCGGTACTTCTACATGAACACGCTGTGGAAGATCCGCGAGATCCTCGACTGGATGGTCGGCGGACCGGGGCTCAGTTACGGCCGGCGAGACCCCGACGAGCTGCGGGTCGGCGACACCGTCGATTCCTGGCGCGTAATCGCGATGCAGCCCAAGAGACGGCTGACACTGTTCTTCGGCATGCGCGCACCGGGCTCGGGCGTGCTCGAGTTCGAGCTGGTGCCCGAGGGCGACGCCACCCGCATCCGCGCCACCGCCTACTGGCACCCGGCAGGCGTCTGGGGCCTGCTCTACTGGTATGCGCTGGTCCCCGCCCACCTGTTCCTCTTCGCGGGCCTGACGCGCGCGATCGCTCGCCGCGCCGAGGCACTGGCGCGCTCCGGCAGCGGTGGCGGTGGTCAGGGACCGGAGGGCTGATCCGTTGACGCCGGCTCAGTAACGCCCGTGCTGATGCGAGATGTAGTTGGACATCTCCACGAACTGCGCATTCATCCGGTGCAGGATGCTGTGACCCACCTGCACGATGTTCTTCATCACCTGATAGACCAGCCATGGATCGGACTCGATCACCGACTCGAAGTCCGTGCGGTTGAAGGTGCAAACCGTCGGGTTGCCGATCGCGCGCAGGGACGCGCTGTGCGGACGCCCGCCAACAAAGCCCATCTCGCCGGCCAGATCTCCGGCCTGCAGGATGTGCAGCGTCACCTCCTGACCGCCGCCGACGTTGCGGGTCACGGCCAGCTTGCCCGAGGTGATCACGTACAGGGCGTCGTCCGTCTCACCCTCCTGAAAAAGCTTTTCGTTATCGTTAAGCTTGCGGCAGTACGAGATGCCGGCCAGCCGCCTGACCTGCTCATCGGTCAGCCCAGCCGTCAGCCGTGAATCGCGCAGGTCCGTGTAGTTGTCGGTCTCGTCCATCTTGTCCCCCGGGTGCCGTGATGGTGTTGCGGCGCACAGTATCCAACCGGGGTCGCCAGAGTTCAATGCCCGTACGTGAGGACGGCACGCCTCCGCGCTGCTCCGGCATCCGGGCCGAAAGAGGGGCTGCCCCAGGGAGCATGGCTGATGCCGTCGATCGAAACCCAGGCCTTCCTGCCGGCGGACCCGCACACGGTCTTCCGGCTGCTGCGAAACGTCGAAGACTTTCCCCGCTACACGCGGACCGTCGAGACCGTCACCCCGCTCGGCGGCGAACGCTATCAGTGGAGCGTCCGGGTGGGCGGAGTTCGGTACCAGTGGGTCATCGAGATCATCCAGAGCGAAGAGCCCGAGCGTCTCGCCTGGAAGTCCGTGACCGGCATCACGAACACGGGCCGCTACCGGCTGATGCCGTCCAGGGGGGGTACCGACCTGCGCCTGGTGATCGACTACACGCTGAACAGCCGCCTGCTCGACAAGACCGTCGGGCGTGTCGCCGGTCCGGTCGTGCGCCGCATCAGTGCCGAGGTCCTGGAACGGGTGCAGGAACGCCTGGCAGCCGAGGCCACCTGAGCACCCGTAACGCGCCCGTGTCCCCACCGTTCTCAAGGTACCGGAATTCCCGCCCGATCCCCGCGTCATAGGGGTATGAAGCACATCACGGATCCAGATCGCGACCGCATCCCGGCCATCCGGGCGGGAATGTCACGCGCCCATGCGGGTCCGCTGGCGTCGTTCCTGCTGGCGCTCCTGTTCCTGGGCCTTACAGTGGCAACACCGCAAACCGCCGCCGGAGACGACTACCCGGCAGGCTCCCGCATCGACTGGAACACCTTCGATCACGGGCTGTTCCACCAGGCACGCGCGGAGAACCGCCCGCTGTTCCTCTATTTCCACGGGCAGTGGTGCACCTGGTGCCGGGACTTCCAGGACGAGAGCCTCGAGCACGACGACGTGGTCGAAGTGCTCCGCAGCGGCTACATCCCGGTGCTGATCGACCTCGACCGCCGCCGCGACCTCTTCACCCGCTATGGTGGCCGCGGCCTCCCCTTCGTCGTGATCGTCGATGCGCAGGATGAGGTACGTGGCCGATTCACGGGCCACGTGGGCCCGGGCGACCTGTCCCGGGTGCTGACCGAGCGCCGGCACCAGATCTCCGTCACCGGCCGCGAAGTCGCACCTGCAGACGAGCCGATCGAGACGGTCGAGGCGTTCCGGGAGATGTTGGACGAGGTCTACGATCCACGCAGCCGGCGGCTCAGTGGCAGCGCGATGTTCGGCACCCTGAGCAAGCGCCCGCAGCCCTGGACGCTCGGCTTCCTGCTGCGCCAGGACGCGTGGCAGGAACGTGTGCCGGAACTGCTCGATCAGACCATCGAGGATCTCTGGGACGCCGAGGAAGGCGGTTTCTTCTTCTTCTTCGATCCGGATCAGCCCGATCGCCAGCGGGCGCTCGAGACCTCGAAGCGCCTGGACCAGAACGCCGCCTTCCTGTGGCTGTTCTCCGACGCCTACGCGCGCTTCGGGACCCCGGCATACCGCGAAGTGGTCGAACGCAACCTCGACTACCTGAGGAATCACCTCTGGGACGCCGAGGAACAACGCTTCTTCGGCAGCCAGTTTTCTGACGACGCCTACTACGCCCGATCACTGGAGGACCGGCAGGACCTTGAGCCGCCGCCGGTCGATCGCACCAGTTTCGCCGACGCGTCGGGCCAGACGATCGCCGCTCTCGTCCATGCCGCCGCGGCGCTCGAGGATCCCGCACTGCTCGACTGGGCCGGCGCGGCGCTCGAGGCAATGGAGAAGGATCTCGGAACCGGGGACGGATACCTGCATGCGTTGCCCCCGGATGGCCCGCCGGAACTCGAGGGCTATCTGCCGGCCCAGGTGTGGCCGGGCATCGCCTGGCATCTCTATCTGAGCGCGACCGGCGCCACGGACCGGGAGCCCGAGCTGCGGCTGCTCGAGACCGTGGCAAACTTCGAGGACGCGGATCTCGATGCCTACCGCGAGCGCATGGACCCGGAGCTGGACCCGTGGGTCGAGACCCGTACGCAGGCCGCGCTGGCCTGGTGGCTCGGGCGGCTCGATCCGGCCGACGTCACCGCCGCCGGAATCGATCCGGAAAAGGTCCACGAGCAGTTGCGGATCGCCCCCGGAGACGACCCCGACGACGTGGCGCTGGGTTTCCGGGCCCTGGACCGCTGAGAAGGAATGGGGACAGATTTATAAATCTGTCCCCATTTCTGGCCCCGCTCCTTCGCCTTCCGGTCGGCCCTCAACGGATTCCTGCGGTGGCGGAGAATCGACGAGGGAGTCGATCAACCGGATTTCGCCGACACCGGATTCAGACTGCGTCGAAGAGCCGTGTCGATCCGGATGCGCCAGCTGCGACCGGTACAGGCCTGATGCCAGATACGCGAGATTCAGTCCCACCAGCAGCAACAATATCCAGCGCATCCTGATCACGGAAGAGTGCCTCCGTCTCCGCGGCGGGGCCGCAGATGGCACCACAGACCGTCGAAGACCAGCCCCGGAACCAGGTGCACGGGCCGGTCGAGCAGGCTCGACAGCCAGCCCGCGTCACCGCCGGTCAGCCACCACTCCACACCCTCCTCCGTCTCGGCGGCCTGTGCGCCGACACGCTGTACGGCACCCGCCAGACCCAACACCCAGCCGCGCAGCAGGGCCTCGCCCGTGTCGTGACCCGGCGAAATGCCTGAATCCACCGGCAATGACTCGACCGCCTGACGCAGCGTGGGGGCCACCTGGGCCTGGAGGGCATCCGGGAACAACCGGCTGACTGCCGCGAGCCCCCCGCGCAGGCCCGGCAGGATATAACCGCCCAGGTGCCGTCCATCCGCCGCCAGCAGATCCACGGTCACGGCGGTACCGGCATCGACGACCACCGCGGGTTTCCGGGTCCGGGCCACCACGCCCAGCAATGCGCAGTAGCGATCCGCCCCGAACTGTTGCAGGTCGTAATCCAGCCGCAGCCCCCCGGGGCCGTCCGCCCGGGGGCGGACACTGACGACCGGCACTCCACCGTAACGGGCGCGAAGGGCCGCGCGCAGAATCTCCTCGCGCTCGGCCGCTCCGACACGCACCATCCAGACCGCCTGGGGCTGGCACTGCGGCAGTTCAGGTGCCGCTCCTGATACGGCCCAGTCATGCCGACCCGTATCCAGCACGAGACCGGCCCCGGAGCGGGTCTGCCACTTGAGGCTGGTGCTGCCGAGGTCGAGCAGCAGGATTTCAGGCACGATCCACCCGCCGGACCGAGACGTCGCCGGAGTACAGCCGTTCGAGACCGTCTCGCCCGTGCAGCAGCAGGGCACCATCGACCGGGTCCACACCCGCGGCGACACCCTCTTTGCCCGATTCCGTCACGCGAACCCGCTGCCCGAACAGGTGGTCGAGACGACGGTAATCCTCGAGCACCGGGTGCAGCCCGTCCCGCGCGAAGGCCTCCCAGGCCTGCACGATCTCCACCAGGACCGCCTGCAGCAGCGCCGGCAACTCCGGTGCATCCGACGCGGAGAGATCGCCGAGGTCGGCCGTCGGCCGGTCGACGCCCAGAGCCGACGCGTCCCGCCAGTTCAGACCCACGCCCGCAACCAGGGCGGGCGGGCGTCCCCCGGTGCGCGGCCGCGCCTCGATCAGGATTCCCGCCAGCTTTCGCCCATCGGTGGTCACCAGATCGTTGGGCCACTTGAACCCGAAGCCGTGCAGCCCGCAGCGGGACAGCGCGCGCGCCAGGCCCACGCCGATCGCGAGGGCGAGGGCTGGCGCCGGGGCCTCCCCGGGGGCCAGTGCGCGCGCCACGGAAAAGGTCAGGCTCGAGCCCGTCGCGGACACCCAGGTGCGTCCCCGGCGGCCCTTGCCGGCCGTCTGTTCGCGCGCGACACAGACCCGGTAGGCGTCGCTCACCAGTGCCTCGCAGTCGAGCAGCTCCCGATTCGTGGAATCCACGCGCGGCAGAAACTCGAAACCGGACCAGCGGCCGGGCAGCTCCCCCTCCAGCCGCCCCGGCAGCGGGTCCATGGCCGCCATCCACGAAACCAGTGAATCGTCAGTCATGTCGGGCTAGAATGATTGGATGAACCGTGGACATGTCACCAGGGCGTTGCTGCTGCTCCTTCTCGGCGGCCTGGGGCTCTGGTCCGCACAGGCCGCGGCGGAACTGTACACCTACCTCGATGCGGACGGCACCCGAGTGTACACGGACCAGCGCCCCACGGGCGGGGTGAGCTATCGCCGGGTGGGCATCGCCGGCAGCGGGCGCTCCACCAGCCGCTCCGGCGGAGAGCTCTTCGTCTACGAGCTGCCGAGCGGGGAGCGACTGGTCACCAACCAGCGCGAGGAGGCATTGACGCTGATCGCCACCTACGGCAGGCCGACGGCCTCCGTCCGCTGCCGGCTTTCCGCGGACGAAGTGATGCCGATTGGTTCCGGTCCCTTCGACGGCATCATCGCCCGCGAGGCTCACAACCGGAATCTCGACCCCCTGCTGGTCAAGTCGGTGATCTGGGTGGAATCCTGTTTCGACCAGTACGCGGTATCACGGGTGGGGGCGCACGGCCTGATGCAGCTGATGCCCGCCACTGCCGCCGAACTGGGAGTCACCGACCGCTTCGACCCGGCGCAGAACATCCGCGGCGGAGTGAAGTATCTCGCGTGGATGCTGGAGCGCTTCGACCAGGACCTCGACCTCGCCCTGGCCGCCTACAATGCCGGACCCGGGGCGGTGGAGCGCCATCGGGGCATCCCGCCCTTCGCGGAGACCCGCAACTACATCGAGCGGGTCAATGCGCATTACCGGTTGCACACGGCCGCCTCAGGGCAGGACGGGACACGAGCCGCCGCAAACTGAACGGCCCCACCGCGCGCCCCGGCGCCGGAATCGCCGAGAGGGCTCGCCTCCTACAGGGGGCCGGGGCGAGCACCGTAGGAGGCCAGCCC
>RECA01000144.1 GCA_007692435.1 Thioalkalivibrio sp. | reverse complement strand
GGAGGCGAGCCCTCTCGGCGATTGGGCGTTGGGGCAGGTCGCCCAGGGGGCTGGCCTCCTACAGGGGAGAAGAAAAGGGCCGGAGGATCGCTCCTCCGGCCCCGTGTTGGCCGTGAAGGCCAGAAAGCCGGGAGCAGCTCCCGGAGCTTCGGTCAGCTGATCTTGACCGTCACGCCCGGCTTCCCGTCCGGTCCGACCATGTGCACCGCGCAGGCGAGGCAGGGGTCGAAGCTGTGGATGGTGCGCAGGATCTCCAGCGGCTGCCCCTCGACGGCCAGCTGGTGGTTGTCCATCAGCGCAGCCTCGTAGGGACCCGGCTGGCCCTCGCCATCACGTGGCCCGGCATTCCAGGTGCTGGGCACCACGGCCTGGTAGTTGGTCAGCTTGCCGTCGTCGATCACCGCGTAGTGGGTCAGCGCGCCCCGCGGGGCCTCCATGTAGCCGACGCCCTTCGCGTGACTCGGCCAGCTTCTCGGGTTCCACATGTCGTCGTTGAAGGTCTTGAGGTCCCCGGCCTTCAGGTTGGCCACCAGGTTGTCGTACCAGACCATCATGTTGTCCGCGATGATCTTGCTCTCCAGCGTCCGGGCGGCGGTGCGGCCCATGGTCGAGAACATCGCCTCGACCGGCAGGTCCAGCTGCTCCAGGGCCATCGTGGCGAGCTCGCGCGTCGGCTCGTGGCCGCTCGCGTACAGCATCAGCACGCGGGCGAGGGGGCCGACTTCCATCGGGCGCCCGCGCCAGCGTGGCGATTTCAGCCACGAGTAGTCGTTTTCGACCTCGAGATGCGAATACGGCGTCTGCGGACCGGTGTAGTTCAGCTTGGTCTCGCCGTCGTAGGGATGCAGGCCGACATCCTTGCCGTCCTCGTAGTCGTACCAGGAGTGGGATATGAACTCCTGTACCTGCTCCGGGTCGTTCAGATCCAGCGGGTGGATCGTCGACAGATCGCGGTCCAGGATCACCCCTGACGGGATCAGGTAGTCGGCCATGTCGCCGTATCCGGATGCCGGGAAGTCGCCGCAGGTCAGGAAGTTGCCCACGCCCTCGCCACGCTCGAACCAGTCCTTGTAGAAGCTGGCGATCGCGAGGGTGTCCGGCAGGTAGACCTGTTCCACGAACTCCTGCATCTGCAGGATCGCGTCGCGCACGATGCTGAGTCCGGTGTCGTTGAACGTGGTCTGGCCGTTGCCGCCCGGGCCGCCGCTGAATGCCGTGGGCGCACCGCCGACCGCGAAGTTCGGGTGCGGATTCTTGCCGCCGAAGACCGCGTGCAGCTTGGCCACGTCGCGCTGCCAGGAGAGGGCATCGAGGTAGTGCGCCACGGCCATCAGGTTGGCCTCCGCGGGCAGCTTGTACTCGGGGTGGCCCCAGTAGCCGTTCGCGAAGATCCCGAGCTGCCCGGATTCCACCAGGTTCTTCACCTTCGTCTGCACGTCGGAGAAATAGCCGGGCGAATTGTTCCGGTAGTTCGAGATCGACTGCGCCAGCTCCGAGGTGGCCTTCGGATCCGCATCCAGCGCGGAGACCACGTCGACCCAGTCCAGCGCATGCAGGTGATAGAAGTGCATCACGTGGTCATGGATGTACTGGGCACCGGTCATCATGTTGCGGATCAGCTGGGCATTCGGCGGGATCGGGTAGTCCAGCGCATCTTCGATCGAACGGATGGACGCGACGCCGTGGACCAGCGTGCAGACTCCGCAGATGCGCTGGGCGAAGGCCCAGGCGTCACGCGGGTCGCGGCCCTTCATGATGATTTCAAGGCCGCGCACCATGGTTCCGGAGCTGTATGCGCTCTGGATGCGCCCTTCGTTGTCCGTCTCCGCCTCGATGCGCAGGTGACCCTCGATACGGGTAATGGGATCAACAACAATTCTATCTGCGCTCATCGCTTGGCATCCTCTACAAGGTTTTCAGCCACCAGTTCGAGCAGGCTGTTCATGTCTTTGCCCCAACTCAGCTTCTCGCCGCTCTCGTCGAAGTTCTGGCGGCAGTTGGAGCAGCTCGTGACCATCATCTCCGCGCCGGTCGAGTCGAGCTGCCGGAACTTGTTGGCCATGATCTTGTAGCGGAGCGTGTCGGCGCGGTGAATGGTGATCACGCCGCCGCCACCACCGCAGCAGAGGTTCATGTTGCCACCGCTCTCCGCCTCCTTGAGTTCGACGCCCAGCGCCTCGAGCACCTTGCGTGGTGCCGGCGTGGCACCACCACGACGCGAGACCTGGCAGGGATCGTGGAAGGCCACGGACTTGTTCACGGTCTTCAGCTTCAGGTCGCCGGAATCGACCGCGTCGGCCAGAAACTCGGAGATGTGCTGGACCTTGAAGGGCAGGGGCTTGCCGTACATGTTCGCACCCTGCCAGCGCAGCGCCTGGTAGGCATGCCCGCACTCCGGAAGGATCACCAGCTTCGCGCCGATCTTCTCGGCGGTGCTGATGACCTTCATCGACATGTCCTTCTGCCAGCCGGTGTTGCCCGAGAGCATGCCGAAGTTCGTGGCCTCGTAGCCGTCGGTCCGGAAGGTCCAGGACTTGCCCATGTGGTTCAGGATCTTTGCCGTGGCGGCCATCGATTCCGGGTACTTCTGGATCTCGATGGAGGACATCAGCACGAGCACGTCGGCCTGGTCTTCGTCGATGTGCATGTCGACTTCGTGTTCGTCGCCCATCCACTCGACACGGTCCTCGAAGACCGAAGGTGTGGCACCCAGCGGGCTGCCTTCCTTCTGCGCCTTCGCGGTGACCGTGTAGAGCTCGTGCGGGACGAGCCCGGCGTGGAACATCGCGTGACGCGCCATCCCGACCAGGGTGGCGATGTCGATGCTCATCGGGCAGATCAGCGTGCAGCGACCGCACATGGTGCAGGTGTCGTACAGCAGTTCCTGCCACTCCTTGAGCTCGTCGACCGTGACCTTCGGCTTCAGGTTGAGGGTCTTGTACATGAAGGCCAGCGGGCCGGCCTCGCGCTTGTAGGCCTGCTTGAACGGCTCGAGCTTCCAGATCGGCGTGTGGCGCGGGTCGCCGCTGGCCTCGTAGAACGGGCAGGCGTGGGCGCAGGCACCGCAGTGGATGCAGGCCTCCATGTAGGTGGCGGACACCCGTCCGAAGTCCTTGGCGAAATTCACCATCGCCTTCTCGACGCGCTCGTCGTCGGTCATGTCGCCCTGGACGTCGAAGCGTTCCTCGGGCTTGCGTACGGAGAAGCGCTTGGACTCGAAGTCGAGCTCGATTTCGGTAACGGTTGTATCACTCATGCCATGCCCCCTCTACGCGCAAAACGGGAACCGGTGGTGTAGCGGGACACCACGAACCAGAAAGAATGCATCAGCTTGCCGAACGGGAAGTAGATCAGCAGCAGCCAGACGCTCAGAAGATGGATCGCCAGTCCGGTCTCGTAGTGCGGCCACATGTTCATCGTGGTCATCAGACCGGTGACGAAGGGTGCGGTGGTCACGAACCAGGTGGCGTAGTCGTCGAAGTTGGAGATCATCCGCTGCACCGGGTTGACCAGGCGTTTGACCAACGCGATGAACAGCGCGAGTGTGGTGACCACGGCAACCGCGGTGATCACGCCGCCCGGCAGGGTCCACCAGGTGAAGCCCACGATGTCGGCGAAGAAGAGCATGTGCGGCGTGCCGAAGATCAGCACGATGAACAGCCCCAGATGAATGACATAGCCGACGAGGTACTGGGCGCCCACCTTGGGTACGAAGGGCTTGTAGGGCCAGGCGTGAACGAACAGGCCCTTGATGCCGCCGACCCAGGCCCCCTTCTGGCGGGCCTCGGAGAGATCCTTCTTCTGTCGCAGGGCCCAGACGCCGACCAGGCGCCACACGATGCCCACCACGAAGATGATGATCGCGATCTGCATCGCGGGACCACGTGCAAAGTCAAGGAGTGTCATGGCTACTTGCCTCCCGAGATCTTGTCTTGATTCCGACGCGACATCACTGCGGATGCAGCACCCAGGGCCACACCGGCAGCGGCGGCTGCCGCGATGCCCTCCGCGGTACCCCACTGACCCGCCGAGAGCGGCTTGTAGAAGCCCTCCTTGTCCCAGAAATCGGGCTCGGAGCAGCCAATGCAGCCGTGACCGGACTGGATGGGCCAGCTGACGCCCTGGTTGAACTTCAGGGTCGCGCAGGCGTTGTGGGTGATCGGGCCCTTGCAGCCGAGCGGGTAGAGGCACCAGCCCTTGCGCGCACCTTCATCGTCGAAGCTGTACGCGAACTTGCCCTGATCGTAGAACGCGCGACGGTAGCAGCGGTCGTGGATCGTGTCGGCGAAGAAGGCCTTCGGCCGCTTCAGTCTGTCGACCTCCGGCAGGGCGCCGAAGGCGAGAAAGCTGGTCAGCACGCCGGTCATCACCTCGGGCATCGGGGGGCAGCCCGGCACGTTGAGGATCGGCTTGTCGGTAATGATCTCGTCGACGCCCACCGCGCCGGTCGGGTTGGGTTTCGCCGCGCCGACGCCACCGAAGCTTGCGCAGGTGCCGATGCTGACGATCGCAGCCGCGCCCTCTGCCAGTTCACGCAGCGAGTCCAGGTGGCTCTGGCCATGCGATACCGAGTAGATCCCATCGTCCTTCAGCGGGATGGAGCCGTCCACGAGGAGGAGATACTTGCCCCAGTTCTCTTCCATCGCGGTCTCGATCGCCTCGATCGCCTGATCGCCCGCGGCCGCCTGCAGGGTGTGCTGGAAATCCAGGGATACGAAGTTGAAGATCAGGTTTTCCACCGTTGGCGCGAAGGACCGGGTCAGGGACTCGAGGCAGCCGGTGCACTCCTGATAGGCCATCATGATCACCGACTGCCGGCGCGCCTGCGCCAGGGAGTCGGCCATTGCCGGCACCATCGCGGCGGGGATGGCCATGGAGGAGGCGACCCCCGCGCAGAACTTCATGAAGGAACGTCTGGAGATACCCTGGCGGCGCAGTTCCTCGCCTAATGTCAAATCGTGCTCTTTCATGCCGACCCCCTTTGTGCAAGTCGTCGCTGGATTGCGAGTGGTCAATGTTGATTCGGGTCCAGTTCATCGAACATGGACGGAAATTGTCGGGCGCTCGCCTGTATGTCCTCCTGATGTGCCTCGAGGATCATCGGGACCGTGCCGATCTCCAGTTGCTGTGTGATCACGCGGTCGTCCTCACCGAGGTACTTCACCCACCAGACCCCGGGGAATGCGGTCTCGAAGACCTCGGTGGGGCCGGCGGCGCTGATCCGGGCCTCGACCTCTCCGCGCCCCAGCTTCTCCACGAGCAGCTGGACGTCGCCGTCACTGAGAGGGAGGTTCGTGAGTTCGACCACCTGCCGGTCGCCGCCCCGGGAGACCGTCAGCAGGTGGTCGGCGACCTCCCGCAACAGGGCGACCGCGAGTCCGGTGGTTTCGGGCGAGCCGGGCCCCGGGCCCGAGTCGAGTCTGACCGCGATGTCCTTCAGGCTCATGACTGCCACCTGCGGACCAGTTCCATCACCCGGTCGCCGGCGGTGGGCAGGGCCCTGGCGACCGCATCCGTGGGCCAGTCGCCCCAGTCGAATTCCTGCGGCTGGATCCCGACCAGCGCCCGCCGCCGGGGCAGGAGCCCCTCCAGCGCGGCAATGGCCAGCAGGTCCGACAGGCTCACTTCGTGCACGCTGCTCTTGGCGCCGGTGCTGACGAAGTGATCCATCGCGTCGCCCTCGAACACCTGCACCGCGCCCGGTTCGGCACCGAGTGCGGCCGTGTCGACCACGATCAGGGAATCCGTGGTGACGATCGCGTCCGCGAGCGTGAAGCTCAGCGTGCCGCCATCCATGAACTCGACGTCCGTCATCCCGGCATGCGCGTCCGCCAGCTGCTTGACGACGTGCACGCCGGCACCCTCGTCGGTCAGCAGGATGTTGCCCAGGCCCAGAACGAGGACCTCGCGGGTCCTGGCGACGGGCGAGGGCGGCGCGGACTCGGCCCGGTCTGTATCGGCCTGGTCTGTACTCGTGATCATCGTTTCCCTTTCTGCCTGGGGTGGCATGCGTTCGCTCGACAGGACCCGCGTTTGGTGTGAGAAATTCGCGGAAAGTATGAAGCCATCAGCGTTCTCTTATGCTGTGGCAAAGAATGCGGGAGTGGGTCTCTCCCGGCGGTGATCTGGATCACATTCCGGTCGGTTCCAATGTGGGAAGGTGCTTCGCTTAGAGGGCGGCGGCAGGCGAGCTTCGCGGCAGCCGGCGCATCGTCGCGCGTATCGATTGAAGGGGTGGAAACGAGATGTGTCTTGGGATCCCGATGCAGGTGCTGGAGACGGGCGAATTCATGGCGTTGTGCGAACGGCACGGCGAGCGGCGCCAGCTGAACATGATGCTGGTGGGACCGCAGCCCGTGGGCACCTGGGTGCTGGCGCTTCAGGACCATGCCCGGGAGGTCCTGACCCCCGAACAGGCACGGCAGGTCGATCAGGCGGTACAGAGCCTCGAGGCCGCAATGCGCGGCGAAACCGATCTCGACGGCTTCTTCAGTGACCTCGAGCTGCCCTCGGCGGGCGGGCCACCCCGGTAGACAGCGATGGTAGACAGCGACGGTAGATTGCCACTGAAACGGGAAGCGGAAGGCGTACGGCGGCGGCTGGAGGCGGTCTTCGGGCACATACAGCGGGAGCGCATGCAGGATCTCCCGCTGGTGCACGAGGGGCTCGCGGTCGAGGCCATCGGTTTCCGGCGCAGCGGCGCCGCGCGCATCGGTGTTCTGATCACGCCATGGTCGATGAACCTGCTGCGCCTGCCCGACGATGACCCGATTGCCGAAGGGGCGGTGGGCACGCGGGAACTGCCGCGCGGCCCGGTGGACTTCATCGGCGCCCTGGACGAGGAAATCGGCCCCTACGAGACCTGCTCGCTGTTCTCGCCGATGCATCGCTTCGAGGATCAGGCGGCGGCCCGCGCGGTCGCCTTCGAAACGCTGTCCCTGCTGCTTCAGCCGGGCCCCGACCTGCGGCCACCCGAGCCGCAGCGCCAGGGCGGCGGGCCGATCGCGGCACTCCGGCGCAACGCCGGCCGCGATTACGACCGTCGCGGCATACTCCGCGGGGCCTTTCTGAATGACGACGGCGATTCCCGCTGAGGGCAGGGTCGAACTGCGCATCGAGTGGGATGGGCAGGCGGTGCAACGTGCCGAAGTCCGCTCGCGGCGACCGCAGCCTGCAGCCCTGCTGGCTGGCAGGACGCCGGAGCACGCCCGGGCGATCATCCCGCGCGTGTACAGCCTCTGCGGAGATGCCCAGTCCGTCGCGGCCGAGGCCCTGGAGACAGTGCTCCACGGCGATGCGCCAGACAAGGCGCGGGTTGCGGACTGGGCCGAACGCATTCGCCTCGAGAACATCCGTGAGCACCTCTGGCGGCTGGGCCTCGACTGGCCGCGCGTCGTCGGGGAACCTCAGCAGCCGGACCCGGTGCGCGAACTGCTGGCGGAGCGGACACGCTTCGCGGGGGATCGTGAAGCCGCTGCCAGCTGGGCGGGCAAGACCTTCGCTGGCCTGTTCGGGAGCGCGAATCTCTCCTGGCTCGAAGAGCCGCATCACGATTCCCTGACACAATGGCTGGAGGCCGCGCCGACGCCGCTGGCCGCCCTGCTGGCGCGGTTGCAGCCCCGGCTGACCGGTCTCGGGCCTTCCGGGCTGCCGTTCTTCCAGGCCGGCGATCTGCACCCGATGGTCCAGGCGGCACTGCCGCGGCTGCGGTCGGATCCGGATTTCCACTGGCGGCCCGATCACCAGGGGCAAGTCTTCGAAATGGGGCCGCTCGCGCGGCAGGTGGCGCATCCGCTGATCGCGGCGCTGCTGGCGCGGCAGGGCGTTCCGGATTCCTGGCTGCGCGTACTGGCACGGGTGCTGGAACTGGGCGGCGCGCTACATTCGCTGAATCGCGGAGTGGAGCCGGTGCTCGGCCTGGCCTGGCAGCACGGCGGGAACGAATCGGTGGTGGCGCTCGAAATGGTGCGCGGAGTCCTGATGCACTGGCAGGAGGCGACTCCGGACCGGATACGGGACTACCGGATCGTGGCGCCCACGGAGTGGAACTTTCATCCGCTGGGGCCTGCGCGGGAAGGCCTGCTGCAGCTTCGGGCGACCGACGAGGCACGCCTCCGGGAGATGGTCACGCTGCAGGTGATGGCGCTCGATCCCTGCGTGCAGTACGAACTGGAGATCCTCCATGCATGAGATGGCACTGGCCGAGGGAATCCTTCGGATCATCGAGGACCAGGCCGCGGCCGGCGGATTCCACCGCGTGCGGCGCGTGCGCGTGGAGGTGGGGCAGCTCGCGGGCGTCGAGGTCGAAGCACTGCGCTTCAGCTTCGATGCCGTGATGAACAATAGCGTGGCCGAATCGGCGGTTCTTGAAATCGTGGAGACGCCGGGACAAGGTTGGTGCATGGACTGCGGCACCACGGTCGGGATCGCCGCGCTGTACGATGCCTGTCCGCTATGCGGCGGCTATCAGGTCCACGCGTCCGGCGGTATGGAGATGCGGGTGCTGGATCTGGAGGTGGACCGCTCCGCAGAAGAACCGGGTTGAACGGCCGACGGCGGGTGCTGGCGTCGCGGCATCGCGCGGGAACATGAGCCAGCGCAAGCCCGGAGCCGTTGGTTCGGGTTATCGTAGGCGAAATAAGGCGGGTCGGGCCCTGGCGTGTTGCGGCCGCCGCCTTAACGCGTGCCGTCCGTGGGCGATTCCGACCCGCTCCGCCGGCACCCGATTCGGATTTCAGGAGGTTCTGCATGTGTACGGTTTGCGGTTGCGGTGAGGGTGAGACCCGGGTGGAAGGCCGTCCGGTGGGTGCGCACGCGCACGAGCATCGGCATGCCGATGGGACCGTGCACAGCCATCCGCACGACCATGGCCACGGGGATGGCCACGGCGATGCCCATGACCACGGTCACGAGCACCAGCATCACCACGAGCACGTGCATCGTCATGCGGATGGCACGGTGCATGTCCACAGCCACGATCATGTCGGCGTCCACGGGCACGGCCCCGGGCACGAGCATCGTCACGAGCATGCGCACAGCCATCGTCATGCCGATGGCACCGTACACAGCCACGCGCACGATCACGCAGCCGAACACGGGCACGCGGGCGGCCACGACCACGCGCACGAGAACCCGCACGGTCACGAACACCGGCATGCGGACGGCACCGTGCACGCCCACCCGCACGACCACGCGGGTCACCATGGTCACGGTACCGCGCACGAGCACGAACACCGCCAGGAGCCGGCCGATGCGATCCAGGGCGAGCACCTGCACTACGGTCACGGGCCCGCCCACGCCCACGCGCCGGGGATGACCCAGGAGCGCATGGTCCGCATCGAGCAGGACATCCTCGGCAAGAACA
>RECA01000236.1 GCA_007692435.1 Thioalkalivibrio sp. | reverse complement strand
TGAACGGTGCGAGAAACTGCAGCGAGGCGCGATAGCTCGCAAAGACATCCTGCAAGACTCTCACGGCGCCCCCTGCGTTTACGCAATGCGATGGTCTCGCCGGCCGTTTTCAGGTCCGGAGAGGCCTTTTTTACCGAAGAAAGACTACGCCCCGTCCGGGTCAGGCGGCAAGGTCGACCGCCGCATTCAAGGCCTTGGTCGCCGGTACCGCGTCGGCGTTGGTCATCACCAATCTCAGCCAGGGCAATGATGCGCTTTCCGTGCCCAGAATTTTAACAAGGACCGTCGGGAGATCGCTTTCGTTCCTGAGGTATCCGCCTGGACCGTTTCTGAGCGGTCGTGTTTCGCTCTGAGACGCACCTTGCTTTGGAAGAATTCCAAAGGACCTGACCCGCTTATCCCAAGGATGCCATCCCCTTAGGTTACGATTTAGGAAACGGGAAACAAGTCGAGAAAGTGCATCCTGCGCCGAGAAAGCCAGGAGGGCCTTATTCAGCGCTTCCTTGGTTGCGGGCTGGTCAGGCGGAAGCGGATAGGTCGCGTGAGCCTCAGCCGTATGGATTCGCGTCAGCGCGTGGCCGTCCCGAAGAAGTCGCCACGCCCTGACGCCGTTTTCAGTAGGTCAGCATCGGTTCGAGTTTGCCGGCCTGTTGCACCCACTTTGTGACCTGGGCTTCCGACGGGGGCGAGCGAACCAGCTTCTTCTCCGCGTTGATTTCCAGCATGCGCTGGGTCAGGTTTGTGGGATTGCGGCGCCGTAGCTGCTTGATGGTGTTGCAGTTGGCGGCCTCCAGCAACTCTGAGTACTCCTCCCCGACGCCCGAGATGCGCATAAGGTCGGCCATGTTCACCCACTTGAGCAGGCGCACGGTGCTGACGCTGCACTGTTCGGCGATCATCTTCCTGCCTCTGGCCGAAGCCCCCTGGGCCAGCAGATCGCCCGTTGTCTTGATCCCGGCCTTCGCCAGCTTGTCAGCCCTTGCCTTGCCGATGCCTTCGATTTCTTCGATCTTGTAGTTCATTCGCACATTCCCCTTTCAAGCACACATTGTGCGCGATAGAGAATGTGACGGGAACGCGCATTTTGCAACCGTTTCATCACACTGTCTCCTGGCGCGGTGCCAGCGGGATTAGCGCGAAGGGTCAAGGGAGCGAATCGGTTCAGGCTTGTGCCTTTGGATGGCGACAGGGTCGTGTGGTCCCTGGAAACGCGGCCGTCGGGCGAGACCGCGAGGCTGTGCCAGTGTGGCGCTATCGCGTCTCGCCCGGCGCGCGTTCCAGGTCGATTGCGCTGCCTGGAATCTCGGGTGCGAGGGCCTCGGTGCGCCAGGACCGGGGGTCCTGTCCCCGGCGTCTCCCTTCCGCCGCAAGCTTTTCCATCACTTGTGGATCGAAGAGCCGCTGGGTCTGCAGTGGCAACTCGAGGTCGTGCGGAACGGCGAGGTAAAGGAAATCAGCCTGCGTATCCAGATCGCTTCCGATCAGCTCCACTCCGAACTGCATGTGCCGGAGTGTCACGCGCATCGCGTAGCTGGTCAGGATCTCGATGCTGCGCCGCGCGCCCGGCACCCAGGACGCCCTGATCAGCTCCGGATCGACGTCGAGAAAGCCATTCACGATCATCCAGAAACGCAGCTTCGGCATCGGGGCATCCGGGTTTCGTTCGCGGAACTCGCGGAATACCTGGACGATCTCCTCGCGATCCAGACCCACGAACGCGCCCTGTGCCACGGCCCCGTCCGCATAGAGGGCGCCGCCGATCTCCACCGGGGGGAAGGCTGCGGGGATGGCCGCCGAGGAAAGCAGGATCCGGTGTACTTCAGCAGGGTCCTGTGTCTCCAGTGCACGAACCGCCTTCGGGCCCACGTCCCAGATGCGGAACCGGCCGAGATCCAGGTCTGTCGATCCCAGCAAAAGCTTGCGATGCTCGGCGTGAGCGTCGGCAATACCGCGCATGGTAGCCAGATCCAGCTCGGAGGCGATGCGATCGGCCAATGGCTGATTGTCGAAGAAGGACGGTTGCCGCGGAAGGAAGAACAGGAGGCCACGCAGTGTCGCAAGGTGATCACTGGCCTCGCGATACAATTGGTCGATACGGTCAATGGAGTCATCCGTGCCCAGAAGACTGAACGGCGCGATCAGTGCGCCGGTACTGACTCCCGTAACCAGGTCGAATTCAGGGCGCTGGAAGCCGGTATCCTCGACTTCGGACCATCCCTGCAGTACACCAACACCGAAGGCGCCGAACTGTCCTCCACTGGACAGCATCAGGATTTCATAGGTGAACGGCTCGTTCGCCCGGCCCAGCTCCGCCTGCTCGGCATGACGGTATTCCAGTCGCCGCAATAGCCGCTCGGCGATGTCATCCCTCTGCTCGAGTGATTCCGCCTCGTGCCCGGCCAGGCGTTGCGCGAACACCTCTTCCGTCATTGCGCGCGGCGGCGTGCTGCCACAAGCGGCGATCATCGACGCGACCAGGAGCAGCGCCAGGACAAGAAGCGTTCGGTGTGCTGACGACATCTTCAAAACTCCCTTGCCGGGATCATGCCCGGGGCATGGGCATTGGGCGCACCGCCTGTTCAGTCGTTTTGGGGCTCTGCTGACGCTGTGGCGTGCGCTGGCGGATGCTCGCGCTCAGGTCGTCTGGAACCCCCGCCTTTGTACCCACGGGCGCCCCCTGTTGCGCAAAGCATAAAGGATTCCCCTGATTGTCACGAACCCGCCACCATGTCCCGGGGCGCTCGGGTATACGGGTCTCCTCGGCAATCTTGGGGGCGACGTGGTGTTGGGGATGATCGCCCGGAGGCTGGCCTCCCACGGTGCTGTGTCTGGCCCCTGTGGGAGGCGAGCCCTCTCGGCGATTCGGGTCGGCGGCACTCCCGCTCGCGCTTCGCCCGCGCGTCCCGGTAACATGTCGGGACCGGGTAACATCGCCGCGGATCCCTGGCGGCGTGAAAATGAGGAAACTCCGCCGGCAACCGGAGTCAAAGGACTCGGCGGTTCGAGGTTGATCACCACCGACCGCGGGGCTGAATCCCGACCCCTGAGTCGGGTCCGCGCAGGGCTGCGGGCTGGCTGTAATCCGAGAAACATGGTCCGGCGGGAGGCGCTGACGTGATCAAGATGTATTCCAGGAGACTGTTGCTGCCCTTCGTGGGCGTCGCGCAGATCGCCGAGATGGACAAGGTGCGGGCCCTGAGCATGGACGGCGATTTCTGGTCGCTCCAGTACATGCTGCCCGCCTACCTGTGGGAAAAGGCGGGCAAGCGAGGGGTCGATCCCGGCTCAACCTACACCCGCATCGTCGGTTACAACTACGCCGCGGTCGCAACCGCCCGGCAGGGCCAGCTGGAGAACCATCCGGTGCACCCGGCGCTGGATGCTGACGAGGTCCGCTCCGACGTCAGCCGTCTCTTCGCAGCGATCTTGGCTTCGCGCCTGCCGTTCGAGGCGGCGGACCGTTACGAGTACTGGCTGCTGGATGCCCGGGACGAAACGCCGCTCGCGCTGCTGTACACCGGTGTGGACGAGCAGGAGACCACGATCACGCCCCCGCACCCCGAGTGGCAGGCCATGCCGGCCTCGGAGCTGAAGATCGAGCCCCCGGAACCGCCGCAGGACATCTACGTGCCGCCTGTCAACTATCGCCTCGAGAGGATCGTCGCCGAGCGCGCCGGCGCGAAACCCCGGGCGCGCTGGTTCGACCGCGCGGACCCGGAGGGCGGTGACTTCCCGCTCTGTCTGATCCGGGAAGACTGGCAGGACGAACGCGATCAGGTGCTGTGCGACCGCTACGTCCGCAGGCTCGCGCCGCGGCTGCTGATGATCCATGGGTTGCCGCATGCCCTGCGGAACCAGTTGGAACAAGCGGCATGTGAACACGTGTTCGAGGTCGAGCGCTTCCACGCCCTGTATCCCGAGGTGGCCGACCAGCGGCTGCTGACCTCTGCGCGTGTCCAGGCCCGGATGCGACGGGCCAATTCGTAGGGCCGGCGCGGCGTACCCCGGGGAACCGACGACAAAGAACCATCACCATCACTGGAGGAACGATGCGACCCGCCCATTTGCTGCAAGTGCTCGATCGTGAATTCGCGAGCACCCGCGAGGGCCACCACACGCCGGTGATGCTGTGGGGACCGCCCGGCGTTGGAAAATCGCAGATCATCGCGGCAGTGGCCGAACGCCACGGGGTGCCGCTGATCGACATCCGGCTCTCGCAGATGGAGCCCTCCGACCTTCGCGGGATCCCGTTCAAGAGCGGTGACACCGTCGAGTGGGCGGTTCCGGCGATGCTGCCCGACGCGGACCGGCAGGGACCTGCGGGCGTACTGTTCCTGGACGAGATCACCTCCGCCGCCCCGAGTGTCTCTGCAGCCGCCTACCAGCTGATTCTCGACCGTCGCCTCGGTGCCTACGAGGTCCCGCAGGGCTGGGTGATCTTTGCCGCCGGAAACCGTCAGGGCGATCGCGGGGTCACCTACACCATGCCCGCCCCGCTGGCCAACCGCTTCTCGCACTTCGAGGTCGAGCTGAATGTCGATGACTGGGCGGCGTGGGCGTACTCGCGCGGCATCGACGACCGCATCGTGGCCTTTATCCGCTTTCGTCCGGATCTGCTGTTCGACTTCGATCCCGCGCACAACCCGGCGGCCTTCCCGTCTCCACGCTCCTGGGAATTCGCGCATCGGGCCCTGCAGAAATTCGAGGCGCACCCGGAGCTGCTGAGTGGCAGCCTGCAGGCCTGCGTCGGGCCAGCAGCGGGGATCGAGCTGAACGCCTTCATCACCCACCTCGACCAGATGCCGGACCTCGATGCGATCGTCCGCGGCGATCCGGTCCCGCCACCACAGGAGATCGATCTTCAGTACGCCGTGGCAGCGGCACTGGTAGGGCGCGCGATCCGTGCGCGGGGCACCTCGGAGGCACACACGATCCAGGGGCAGATCCTGAACTACGCCGGGACCTTCCCGCAGCGCGAGATGGGCATCATGATGGTGACCGACATGCACCGGGCCCTGGGTGACGAACTGTTCTCGGTCCCGGAGTTCGGCGACTGGTCCGAACAGGTGGCCGACCTGATGCTCTACAAGGGCTGACGGACGGGGCGCTGCCGTGCTGGAACCGGACGTTGAAACCAAGCTGGCGGCCGCCCGGACCCGCCTGATCATCGACAAGCCCTTTCTCGGGGCGCTGGTGCTTCGCCTCCCGCTGCAGCCGGCCCAACCGGACTGGTGCAGGACGACGTCCACCGATGCCCGCAAGCTCTACTACAACCCCGAATACATCGGGCAGCTGTCGACCGCTGAAACCGAGTTCGTGCTCGCGCAGCAGGCCTTGCACTGTGCGTTGCTGCACTTCGCGCGGCGCGGACACCGTATCCAGAGCCGGTGGGACCTGGCCTGCGACTTCGCGGTCAACCCGATCCTGATCCATGACGGTCTGACGGCACCCTCCGACGCCCTCTACAGCCAGGAATACGAGGGCATGACCGCGGAGGAGATCTACCCGCTGCTGCAGGACGACGAGACCGAACCCAGCCCCCAACGGACCCCCGACGAGGCGTCCGATGAGCAGCAGGGTGGCCAGGACGACCCGGCGCCGGCACGGAAAGAGCAGCACGATGAAGGCGAAGTCAGGGACGAGGACAGGGACGAGGAGGACAGGGACGAGGAGGACAGGGACGAAGACAGGGACGGGGACGCCTCCGGAGGTTCACGGACCGGCACCGAAGAGCAGGCGCAGCCGCAGGACGGCGAGGACGGAGACCATCAGGAGGCCCACGAGCCGCCGCCGCTGAATACCCAGGAGCGCGAGACCCTGGAGGTGCAGTGGAAACAGCGGCTGGCCGGGGCGGCCCAGCAGGCCATGCAGGCGGGCAAGCTGAGCCGCGATCTCGCCCGGCTGGTGGACTACGTGCTGGCGCCCAAGCTGCCCTGGCGCATGCTGCTTGCACACTACATGACCGCACAGGCCCGTGACGACTACAGCTACACGCGGCCGTCGTCTCGGCGGGGCGAGCCCGCGATCCTGCCCAGCCTGCGCAGCCAGCAGGTGGACGTGACGATTGCGCTGGACACCAGCGGTTCCATCTCCCGGGAGGAGATGCTGGAGTTTCTCTCGGAGATCGACGCGATCAAGGGCCAGATCCGCGCGCGGGTGGCACTGCAGGCCTGTGACGCGCGCCTGAGCCCGGACGGCCCCTGGATCTTCGAGGCCTGGGAGCGCATGGTGATGCCGGAGTCCTTCAAGGGGGGCGGCGGGACCGATTTCAGGCCCGTGTTCGAATGGGCCGGCACCCTCGATCGCGAACCGGACCTGCTGGTCTATTTCACCGACGCCGTTGGCCGGTTCCCCGCCGTGCCGCCGCACTATCCCGTGATCTGGCTGGTGAAGGGCAGGGCGACGGTACCCTGGGGCCAGCGCATCCAGCTGAACTGACGCCGATCCCCGCCACAAAGGGAGCACTAGTGGGGCATGCGCCACCCCTGACGATGAAGGTGGCCCTCCCCCGCTTGCGGGCCTTTCACGCTGACGAGGCCGCATGGAAAAAGGCCGCGGTAGCGACTAGCCTTCAGGAGGACTGCGCCCCGCGCCCGGGAGATCTCCGGTACTCGGGAGCGGGCTGCGGTCAACGTGAAAGAACACGTCCCGCGATGTTTGCGATCCGTAGGGCGGAAGAGCGCAGCGTCATCCGCCGCACAGCGCCCGCGATGCCCCGGCGACCCGGAGTATCCCGGTGCCGGATGGCGGCCTTGGGCCTCTTCCGCCTGCGGTTGTCTCATGCTCGGGGGTCGTCCGGGGACACTGGTGGGTGCCGGAGGGAGGAGAGTCGGATGATGAATACGCAACTGATCGAACAGAGTTGGAACGAGGTCGCCGGATACCATCACGCCATCGCCGAGACCTTTTATTCGCGGCTGTTTGAGCGTTTTCCGGAATACGCAAGGCTGTTCAGTGAACAGGACATGCCGCAACTCATGGACCGGATGGTCCGGACACTCGCGATGGTATCGTCGAAGGCGGACAGCCCCACGGCGATTCGCCCGCATCTGACACGTGTGGGCCACGCGCATTCCAGCTTCGGCCTGGGTGCCGAGGATCTCCACAAGTTCTCGCAGACCATGATCGAGGTGATTGCGGAATTCTGCGATGCGACAGACGGAACCTGGTCGGAGGATTGCGAACGGGCCTGGCACGAGGCGTTCAGCCAGATCATCGAGCCGATGATGCTGGATGGCATGAGAAGCTGAGTGGGGATGGCTCAGGGTCCGGCCCCGGTGTGGCCTGCTGGCCAGACCGGGGCAGCGACAGTCCGGTGAGCACAGGCCCGTCCGAGTCGGGGAGAGGATGGGCGCTCGCCGTTTTCGAATGGCAGGGCCCTGGTGGTCATCAGGGCGTTCTTTAACAGACGAGGATCGATGGAGATCACGATGAAAATATTCAAGTCGGCCATGTATCTTGCCTTGGCCCTTCTGGTTTCTCATGCGACAGCACTTGCCAGTCCGCCGGACGACTCAAGGGCACTGGAGGGCGTCGAAACCGGCCGGGTCATCTTCGACCTGAATAACGACAACCCGCAGGTGCTGGCCCTGTACCTCGAGGTGATCCAGGAAACCTACGAGGACCTGCGCGATCAGGGCGTGGAACCCGATATCATTCTCGCATTCCGGGGGCGGGCCGTGACGATGGTCTCGGAGGATCGGGAACGCTTCGAGCTCACTGAATTCGACCACCTGGATCGCATCGAGGGCTTCATCAGCGAGTTCCGGGACAAGGATATCCGGATGGAATCCTGTGCGGTGGCCACCCGGCTGTTCGGTGTGGACCACGGGGAGTTGCTGCCGGGAATCACCCCGGTCCGCAATACCTTTGTGTCGCTGACGGGATACCAGGCCCAGGGGTACGCGGTGATCCCGATCTACTGACCGCACCGGCGCGCGCCAGGCTGCCCGGTTCGCGGCGGTCCACCGGCAGGACGCGGTCGACCACAGCCGCAACGGGGCGTTCGGGCGGTTCATGGCCGCGGTGGCTGTCCCCCCGGCGGCTTCACGCCAGCGAGGGCGTCTGGTAGCCTCACACCCATTCACAACAAGGAAGGATGTCCCATGACGATTAATGCCGAGCTGGTTCCCATCATCTCCCTGGTTGCGGGCATCGCCATTCTGATCGTCCCCAGGCTGCTCAACTACATCGTCGCCATCTACCTGATCGTGATCGGCGTCGTCGGGATCTTCAATCTGAACCTGTAGCGGATGCCTGAGGCTGGCGGCGGCTGGCGACACCACCGGCCGCCGCATCTTCACGCGGCGGATGTCGCCGGCGCGCTTCCGTCCGGTGCCATGGCAGGCCGATCAGCGTCCCTCGCGCTCGGTGCCGGTCGCCGGCGAGGGACGCCTGCATTCGCGCCCGCGTCCCTTCACCGGAACCGCCCTCGGAAGGAGCGGGTGACGCGCGCGAGGTCCTCCGGAAGCAGCGCCTCGGCCGGCTCCCGGATGTGGTCGGGAACGCCGCCATGGAAGGCCTCTGCAATCCCGCCGGCGATGCAGGCCATGGTGTCACTGTCGCCGCCGAGGGAGACGGCGTTGCGGATCGCGTCTTCGAGCGAGTCGGAGTCGAGGAAGGCGATGATCGCCTCGGGCACGGAGCCCTGGCAGGAGACGTCGAAGCCGTAGCCAGGCCGGACCTCGTCGACGCTGCGTTCCAGGTCGTAGCCGAATTCGCGTACCAGCCGGTCCCGGATGGCCGCCTTCCCGTGCCCGGTGCGCGCGAGGAAGACCGCGAGCGCCGTGGCCTGGGCGCCGCGGATCCCCTCGGGGTGGTTGTGCGTGATCGCGGCCGACAGGTGCGCCTGCTCCAGTACCGCGTCTTGTGAACCGAAGGCGAAGCCGATCGGGCTCACGCGCATCGCCGAACCGTTGCCCCAGCTGCCGTAGGGGCCGGCGGCGTCGATGTGCAGCCAGCGCTGGAACGTGCCGCCGTACCCCGCGTCGGGGTAGCGGCGGCCGAATTCGCGCACGGCCTGCGCGTAGGGCCGTCCGGACAGGATCGCGTCGGCGATGGCCACCGTCAGTACGGTGTCGTCCGTGAAGCGCGACCCGCACTGGAACAGCGGGAAGGCCTTGGTCTTGATCGGGCTGGCCTCGTAGACCGATCCGATGATGTCACCGGCAATCGCACCGAGCACGTCCACCTCCCGTTGGCGGGGATCCTGCGGACAGCATAACGCCTCGGGCACCGACGGGACCGCCTCGATGCATTGCGGGTCAGCGTGACCCATGGAGTGCGGGAGCTTGCTCCCGCTTTCACCCGCGGAAGCTTGCTTCCGCGGCAGGCGGCAAGCCGCCTGCAGGGCAAAGCGGCGGCAAGCCGCCTGGAGGGCAAAGCG
>RECA01000239.1 GCA_007692435.1 Thioalkalivibrio sp. | reverse complement strand
GGCCGCATCAAGACCCAGCCGATCAAGCAGTGGATGGTCGGCCGCGCCTTCAACCGGCGCATCAAGCAACGCTTCGACGAACTCGGCATCGAGATCCCGTTCCCGCACCGCACCGTGTACTTTGGCCAGGACAAGGACGGCACGGCGCCGCCCCTCCAGGTCAGCCCCGGGATCGCCGTCCACGGTGCCCCGACCGATGTCCTGTGGCCACCACGCGACGCTGATCCGAAGTCCGCCTGATGCCGACCACAGCGCGACGGGCCAACGGTTCGCGCGCAAACAAGACGGCGTGCGGAGTCTCCGCGATCATCGGGTTGCTCAGTGGTGCGAGAGATCGATTTCCGCGACCAGGGGAAGATGATCAGAGGCGATGCGGGCGAGCGGGCTTTCATGCCGATACAGGCGGACCAGCCGGCCAGGGGGCCTGATCCAGAGTCGATCCAGCGCGAAGAGGGGGAAACGGGCCGGAAACGTGGCGGGTGCGCTCGTCCTCCCGAACCGTTTGTGCAACTGCCTCAGCGGCTTGCTCCAGAGGATCCATTCGTTCATGTCGCCCATCAATACGATTGGCACCGGATCCCCGGGATCGAGGCGATCCATCAGTTGCCTGACCTGTCTCCCGCGTTCGGCCCTGGCCAGCCCGAGATGCGTGGCAACAACCCGCAGCGGCCCCCCGCGACACTGCACCCGGACATCCAGGGCCCCCCGCGGCTCGCGACCGGGAACGCTCAGATCGATACGCTCGACGCCGGAAAGGTCGCAGCAGGTCAGAAGCGCGTTACCGTAGGTCGCCTCGCCCCGAAGCATGGTCGGTCCGGCCAGCGCGCGCAGGCCGGTCTCCGCGGCCAGCACCCCGAGTGCGCCCAGATCGCCGCTCTGCGACTCCACTTCGTGAAGTGCAACGACTTCAGCGCGCAGTTCGTTGATTACCTGTGCAATCCGTTGCGCATTGAAGTGCCCGTCGCGCCCGATCCCGGCGTGGATGTTGTAAGTGGCGACACGAATCGGCGTCATGATTGCGGCAACCCGCGGGCGCTAGCCAGCCGAAAGCCGTACGACTCCCTCGGTGGCCGTGTTCCATGCGATCCTAGGTTCAAACCCCGTCCCCGGAATGGCTGGTTTGGCGATGAGTCCGCCTCGACGGCATCTTAACGGCTTCGAGTCTACTCTCCGACGATGCCATGGGCTTGGTTGGGTCGGTTTGCCCGATTCAACCTGGATCACAACGACACGGGCGCCCCGATGACCCTGAGTTTGCAGCCTGGCAGCAACTGCTGGCGCGTCGAACACGCGGCGCGCTTCGCGGTCGCGATCGACGGGGAAGACTACTTCGCCCAGCTCCGGCGCTCGTTGATCCGTGCCCGGCGCTGCATCGCCATCAGTGCCTGGGATATCCACAGTCGGGTCGAGCTCGTCCGGCCCGGACCCGCTGGGAAACCCGGCCGGCTGGCCGAGGACGACCTGCCTACGGCGCTGGGCGAACTGCTGGTGGTCCTCCTGCAGCGCAATCCCGCGCTGAACGTCTTTATCCTGCTCTGGGACTATTCACCCATCTACGCGCTGGAGCGCGAACCCCTGTTCTTCGGCGACCCACCCTGGGGCAAGGGCCTGTTCAGGCGCGGCCCCAGGCACCCGCGCCTGCACCTGATTTCCGACGATGCCCACCCGATCGGCGGCTGCCAGCATCAGAAGATCGTGGCCATCGACGGTCAGATCGCATGGTCGGGAGGCTTCGACCTGAGCAAGTGGCGCTGGGATACTCATGCGCATTCCCCCGAGGACGCGCGCAGGCGGGATCCGGACGGCACTTTGTACCCCCCCTTTCACGACGTCCAGGCGCTCGTGGACGGAGCCGCCGGCGCAGCGCTGATGGAGATCTTTCTGGAGCGCTGGCAGCGCGCCGGTGGCGAGGATATCCGCGCACTGTCCGGTATGGACGATGTGCGCCAGCAGCGTACCGAAGCGGGTGCCCCGGCCGATCCATGGCCAGAAGGTGCCGAGGTGCTGCTGCGTGATGTGCAGGTGGGCATCGCGCGCACCCTGCCGGAATACCGGGGCAGGACCGAAGTCCGGGAGGTTGAGCGGCTTTACCTCGACACGATCGCGCAGAGCCGCGAGACGCTGTACATCGAGAATCAGTACCTGACGTCCCGAACCATCGGCGATGCGCTGTGCCGTTCCTTGCAGGAGGAGTCGGGGCCCCAGATCCTGATCATCCTCCCCAGGAAGACCGGGCACTGGCTGGAACAGCACACCATGGACATCCTTCGGGCACGGATCCTGGCGCGGCTGCGCGCAGCCGACCGCCATGGCCGCCTGCGCGTGTGCTATCCGGAAGTCTCCGGCCTCAAGACCGATTGCCTGATGGTCCACGCGAAGCTGATGATCAGCGACGATCGGGTTCTGCGGATTGCCTCATCCAATCTCAGCAACCGTTCGATGGGGCTCGACAGTGAATGCGACCTCTGCGTCGTCGCCCGCGACGCAAGGGAGCGCGAGACCTTCCGGAACCTGCGTCAACGTCTGCTCGCCATGTTCCTGTCGCTGGATCCGGAAACACTCGCCCGGTCCGAGGCCGATAACCGGAAACAGGGCGGCGGGCTGTTCGAGTCAATCGATGCGGTGTCGGGAGTGCATGCCGACACCGGCCCGCCAGACGCAGATCGGGGCGATCCTCGGGGCGATCCTCGGGGCGATCCTGGACATCTTCGTCTGAAGGATCTCGACGCACTGGCAGACCCCGAGTGGGACCGTCAACTGCCGGACGAACGCGTGGTCGATCCGGACCGCCCGTTCAGTACAGAGCTGCTCGCGGATGTGACCGTCGGAAGGGAGAACCTCCCGCTGGTGCGCTGGCGTGCCCTGACCATGGCGGGAATACTGGCCCTGCTCCTGCTCCTGATCGCCGTGTCGCTGTGGACGCCCGTTGGCGACTGGCTCCAATCCACGGTGCTCGCCGAGAGCCTTCGAGGCCTCGACGGGACGCCCGGGGGCATCTTCGCGGGCATAGCGGGTTTCGTGGCCGCAAGTCTGGCGGCCGTACCGGTCACGCTATTGATTCTGACCTCCTTGCTGGTCTTCGGAACGATGACCGGCGCCTGGGTGGCACTCGTTGGCTCCGCACTCTCTGCGCTGATCGGATACGGCATCGGCCGCTACACCAGGGGCGGTCTCGCCCGGCGACTCGCCAATGGGCGCATGCAGCAGGTGGGCCAGAGGCTCACGCGCCCGGGCATCCTGACGATCATCACGGTGCGCATCATCCCGGTCGCGCCTTTCCTGGTATTGAATCTCATGGCCGGCACCCGGCGCATCAGCATCCGCGACTTCGTGATCGGAACCGCCGTCGGCATGCTTCCGGGCATCATCGCGCTTGCGGTCTTCGCGCAGGGCCTCCTGTCGCTGATTGACCAGGCCTACCTGCGCGCCGTGGCCCTGCTGCTGGTAGGCACGCTGGGGCTGGCCGGATTGGCCTGGGTGGGCAGGCGACTACTGGCGTATCGCGAATGACCGATGGTGCAGACGTCCCGTCCGTCTGCAGCCCCCGGAAGAAGTGCGATGCGCCGGGTGCCCTGCCCGTGCAGTTACTGCGGCCTTGCAGTTGCCCCGGCGGCCGCCGAAACTCGGCTGAATGCTCCCCACCGAATGGGCTCCGGCTGTGGACAGCGTTTCACTGACACCCGAAATCCTGATCGTCTTCGGCTTGCTGGGACTGGCCATCGGCCTGTTCGTCACCGAGGTCGTTCGCATCGATATCGCGGCGCTGCTGATCCTTTTCCTGATCGGAGCCGTCGGTCTGATCCCCGGTATCGAGCCGATCCTCGCGGCTGATGAACTGTTTTCCGGGCTCTCCTCGAACGCCGTCGTCGCCATCATCGCGGTGATGATCATCGGCGCGGGCCTGGACCGTGCAGGCGTGATGACGGAGGCGGCGAAGCTGATCCTGCGCCTTGCCGGTCGCACGGAGCGGCGGGTGATGGCCGTCGTTTCCGGGGCGGTCGGCCTGGTCACCAGTTTCATGCAGAACATCGGCGCCGCCGCCCTGTTCATGCCCGTGCTCAACCGCGTCGC
The DNA here is from genome assembly GCA_007692435.1 of Thioalkalivibrio sp. Taxonomy (GTDB): domain Bacteria; phylum Pseudomonadota; class Gammaproteobacteria; order Ectothiorhodospirales; family Ectothiorhodospiraceae; genus Thioalkalivibrio. The sequence continues at coordinate 5,318 of RECA01000239.1, read as the reverse complement.
CGGAGATGCGGGTATCCCGCGATCGCGGCTGTTGATGCCGATGGGTTTCGCCGCCATCGCCGGTGGCACCCTGACCCTGGTCGCCTCCAGTCCGCTGATCCTGCTCAACGACCTGATGCCCTCAGAGTTGGAGGACTTCGCGCTCTTCGACGTGACCCCGATCGGTCTCGCGCTGCTCGCGCTGGTCGTGACCTACTTCTGGCTTCTGGGCCGCTGGGTGCTGCCCGCGGTCCCGGAACCCGCCGAGGACGAATCCCGTGCACGGAGCACGTCCGAGTACTTCCGGGAGCTCTACGGCATCGCGTTCGAGGTTCGCGAGATCCGCATCGGTTCCGGGAGTCGACTCGCAGGCACCTCGGTTGGCGAGTTCGAGGGCCAATTCGGGGTGTTCGTGGTGGGGCTCGATGACGGCGACGACGTGCAGATCGAGCCACCCCGGAGGGCGGAAATCACGGCGGGCAGCCGGCTTGCGCTCTTCGGGCCCATCGAACAGATCGAACAGGCCGGGGAGCGCGACCACCTCGAGCTCCGGGATCGGCTGGATGTATTCGCCCGCAGCATGTCACCGCGCCATTCCGGTGTCGCCGAACTGATCATCCCGCCCCGGTCCTCGCTGACCGGAGAGAGCATCGGGGAACTGCACATGCGCCAGCGTTACGGATTCACCGTGTTGCGCATCCAGCGGGGCGATCGCGTCCTGCAAGAGGACCTGAGCAGTGTCGAACTCCAGGCCGGGGACACCCTTGTCGTGCATACCCGCTGGGAACGGCTGATGGAGCTCGAGCAGGACCGTGATTTCATCGTGATGACCAGCCGTTACCCGAAACCCAGGAAACCGCAGGCGCCGTGCAAGGTGACGCCGGCGCTGGTGTCGCTGGGGGGTGCGCTTGGGCTGGTGCTGTTCACCGATCTGCCGCTTGCCCTCGCCTTGCTTGGGGGCGCGCTCGGAATGGTGATGTCGGGCGTGCTCAGCATGGACGATGCCTACCGGGCCGTGAGCTGGAAGACGGTGTTTCTGCTTGCCGGCCTGATCCCGCTGGGTCTCGCCGCGCAGCAATCCGGCGCAGCGGAATGGCTGGCGGTCAGCGGTATGGCAATTCTGGGCGACGTCCCGCTATGGGTGATGCACGGCGCGCTGTTCCTGCTGGTCACCTTCCTCACCCTCTTCATGTCGAACGTGGGCGCGACGGTGCTGCTGGTACCCCTGTCCGTCAGCTTTGCAATGGCTGCCCAGGCCAACGGAATCGATGCAGACCCCCGTGTCTTCGCCCTGATCGTCGCGATCGCCGCCTCGAACGCATTTCTGCTGCCGACACACCAGGTCAACGCGCTGATCATGGACCCGGGCGGCTACCGCGTGATCGACTTCCTGCGGGCGGGGGGCCTGCTCACCCTGCTGTATGCCGTGGTCGCGCTGCTGGTGATCAACCTGCTGTTCTGATCCACGGGTACGCGCGCCAGGAACCAGACCATCAAGCAGTGCAGATAAATGGATATACTGTCACCAAAACAGTGAAGGAGGAGACTCATGAGCCCCATTCGCATTGTCGGCATCATTCTTCTGGTCGTCGGTATCGTGCTGCTCTTTTTCGGCTGGCAGGCCTCGGAGGCGATCGTGGAGCAGGCACACGAGGCCGTGACAGGTCGTTACACGGACGAGACGATGTGGTACTTCATCGGCGGTGCCGTGGCCGTGGTGGCGGGGCTGCTGCTGACGCTGTTCGGGGGGCGTCGATAAGGCCTCCGCTGCGCTCCCCCGGCCATGCGGGCCGTGAAGACAACGCACCGTGAGCGCGCAAGGCACGCCTTCGTCTCAGGTCATCGACGCGCGCCTTCTCCGGCCGCCCCGCCGTCCGCGGATACGGGCGGCAGGGGACGTCCGTGATGCGTGTCCTGTTCACGTGGCTGGCGGCAGCCATTGCCGTCATTGCCGCCCTGTCCGCGCTGGCGATCCACACCTTCGAATGGAACATGCTGCGCGGCCCGGTCGCGGAGTGGGTCTCCCAGCAGACGGGCCGTGAATTCGCCATCGACGGCGACCTCGAGGGCAGCGTCTCGCTGCAGCCGTGGGTCAGCGCACGAGACATCCGTTTTGCCAACGCCAACTGGGCGTCGGAACCGGATATGGTCCGGGTCGAGCATCTGGAGATGCGCCTCGACCTCCGGGCCCTCGCGCGCGGCCGGCTGGTCATCACGGAGCTGCGCCTGCAAGGAGCGGAGGTGCATCTGGAGGCCGACGGCGAGGGGCGCGTCAACTGGGACCTGGAACGGATCGATCGACCCGACGAACCGCCGTGGATTCCGCGCATCGAAGAACTGGTCGTCGACGAAAGCCGCCTGACCTACCAGGACCACCCGCGCGAGATCGAAATGGATGCCGGGCTGAGCTCGGTCGGCGCGATCAGTCCCGATGAAGGAGAACTGCCCGTCAGCCTCGTCGGCGAGGGACGGATCCAGGATCGGCCCTTCACACTGAGCATGCGCGGTGGCTCACTCCTGGGCCTGCGCGACGCAGACGAGCCCTTCCCCTTCGACCTGGAAGCGCAGGTGGGCGACACCGAGCTGGCCATGGCCGGCGCCCTGCTCGAGTTCCCCTACCATGAACACATCGACGCGGCGCTGCACATCGAAGGCCCCAACGCCGCCCTCCTGGTGCCCATACTGCAGATTCCACTCCCGGCGACACCGCCCTACGCCCTCTCCGGCCGCCTCGTCCGGAACGAAGACTTCTGGCAATTCGAGGATTTCGATGGAACCGTGGGCAACAGCGATCTCTCCGGCTCGCTCAGCGTGGAGGCCGACCGGGAACGGCCCCTGCTCATTGCCGACCTGGTGTCGCGAAACCTCGAGTTCCGGGATCTCGGGGCGTTGATCGGCCTGCCGCCCGATCCGGGAGCCCTCCAGGGAGAGGATGAAAACGGGCGCGTCCGCATACTGCCTGACGCACCGCTGCAGGTGGAACAGGTTCAGCGGAACGATGCCCGCGTGACCTTCCGCGGCGAGCGCGTGCTTACCCGGCATCTGCCCGTCCACGAGGTCGAACTGGACCTGGATCTGGAGGATGGCGTTCTCCAGCTCACGCCCCTGCGTTTTGCACTGGCCGGCGGGTCACTCATCCTGTTCACCTCCATTTACTCCGGGGCCGAGCCGGTGCACACCGACCTGGATCTGCGGCTCTCGGATGTCCGGCTGCGTGACGTCTTCGAGGACACACCGCTGGAGGGAAGCGGAGAGGGCGTCCTGGAGGGTCGCGCAAGGTTCTCGACGAGCGGGAAGAGCATACGCTCGGCGATGGCCACGGCCACCGGGTCGGCGGCGCTCATCATGGAGCGCGGGCGCATCGACGATTCGCTGCTGCGTCTCCTCGACGTGGGGTTCCTGGAGGCTCTCGCCATCACGCAGGAGGATGCCGAGCCCGACGCGATGCATATCCGCTGCTTCGTCGCCGGCTTCGACATCGAGGACGGCATCATGCAGACCAGCAGCATGATTCTCGACACCGAGGACAGCCTGATCGCGGGCGAAGGTGCGGCTGATCTGGGCGACGAGACATTCACGCTGAACATCGAGGGCCAGTCCAAGGATCCCGGCATCGCCCGCACCCGCGTTCCCGTGCAGCTGAGCGGCACCTTCACGTCGGTGTCCGTGGAGGTGGATCCGTCGGGGCTCGTGATCCGGGGCGGACTGGCGGCCGGCCTCGCCGCGCTCGTCACGCCGCTCGCGGCCGTCATACCCTTCATCGACGCCGGACTGGCGGAGGACAGCGACTGCCTGCGCCTCATGGAGGAAGCGGCACCGGAGGAATGAACACCGAAACGCCGCCCGCCGCAGGGGCGCGACGAACGTCAGCCGGAGGCGACGATCTCGCCGTGAATCTCGGTGCCCGCCGCGACCGTATTGAAGATGGTGCCCTTCTGCACGTTGCGATTCAGGAGCTCCAGCATCTCCTCGTCGGCATCGGTATCGAGCTCGATGCGGTATTCGACCCTGGCGATCGCCGGCGGACTGTCCTGACGCCAGGCGCGCAGGTGGATCGAGATCGCGCTGATGTTGATCCGCAGCATCGGCTGCGCACGCTGCATAGCGCGCACCATGCAGGCCCCGAGCGCGGCCAGCAGCAGCTCCGGCGGACTCAGCGCATCGTCACGACCGTCCATGTCCGTATCCAGCACGACCTCGGCGGGCCCGACACGGGCCAGGCTGCCGTGCTCGTCGATGCGTTCGACATCCAGATGGTATTCCAGCATCTCAATCCTCCTGTTCGGGCAGAGGCCGGAGCACCGGCCTTCGGCATGGACGTCTGCGCCTGGCGGTCGGCGGCCGGGATTCAAACCCTCAGGGCGTCCTGCCGTCAAAACCGATACACGACGCTGGCCGTGCTGGTGGTGTCGGTCCTCTTGGTGCCGGCAGGCACGCTGCTGTTGCGGTCAACCTCGAGGCTCAGCCTCAACGCCATCGCATTGGTAATCCCGGCCGTGACCGACGAGATCGATTGTGTTTCCGTGTTCTCGCTGCCGGTAATGACCGTCACTTCCTGGTTGAATTCGGCATTCTGGGTGAGCGCGACCTGAAGCTCCCCCCGAAAGCGACCAACAAACTCCGTTTCCCGTTGGCCTGTGTCGAGTTTGGAGCGGCGCACACCGGGACCGGCTTCAACGTCGAGATAACCGCGCTCGGAAATCCAGACCCGATAACCGTAACCGGCACTGAAACTGGTCTGATAGTCGAAACCGCTGAACCGGTCACGCTCGCCGCGGATCACACCGAACAGGTAACTGCGTTCGCTCAGATCGTAGTCACTCTGAAACTGTGCGAGGTAGCTCTCGTCGATGGTTCGGCTGGACTCGGTCTCGTACGAAGCGCCGACCCGCAGTGCATGATGCCAGCGACCGGCCTGGTGCTTGGCCCGCAGCCTGGCCGAGAGGTCGGTCGATTCGGTATTGCCGGTCTTTGCCGACACACCCAGATCGAATTCCCCCGACCAGGGGCTCGTGGCAGGCTGGGCAGCCACCGCCAGCGGCGCGGTCGACAGGCACAGGATTGAACAGATGGCGGTCGTTTTCAGCATTTGCTTCCTCGTCCGTCCGTGTGTGGATTTTGCGCCCAGGTCCGGCGTCCTCCCTGAAGCGAAGGACAGGATGCCCCGGCTAACTTTCATGGCGCCTGGCAACCACCCCCGACCATGAAAGAAGCGTAGGGCGGAAGAGGGCGAAGCCCGTCATCCGCCATCCGGCGCCAAGGTAGCCGCGTGTTCCAGGACATCGCGATCGCCGCATGGCGGATGACGCTGCGCTCTTCCGCCCTACCGGTTCCCGAGG